>CAZCEN010000219.1:0-5811 GCA_964497205.1 uncultured Sporomusaceae bacterium | reverse complement strand
TCTTTTTTCATGTTTTCATAAAGTACACTTGCTTGTGTATGGTCCTCTTTCAGTACTTCGAGTTCCTTTTGTGTAATTCCAACTAATTGCATAAACTCCACTCTGCCGTGAACAGTATCGATTCCATTGCATTCAGTATCCTTTACAACAAAAAGTGCTGTAATGGCAGATTCAATACCTATATGAATTGATGTGCCGTTACCAGCAATAAATTGCATTGGTTCAAAGAACTTTTCCTTGGTATAGGTATATCGAGCGAGATTAGATAGCATATCTATCGCCCATTTACAATTCTCCACCGAATCCTCATTCAGTTTTATAGTCATTTCATAACCCCATCGGCTCCACTCACCACCAAATGCTTCTTCGTCTACGTAAAGTTCTGTCATTCCATAAGTCAATACATGCATGTAGCCATTTGATGATTGATAAATGCTATAGCCATCAACATATTCATCTCCGCCGAATATGGCACGGCTTGTCAATACAGCACCGAAATGTGCAGGTTCCTGATCAGGATATATTTTTTCAAACTCCTCATCAATTGCATCCCATCCCGGTGCCCAATCTTCCTCTTCTGACGCACGCTTTTTATATTCGTCTAAAGTCATATGTGCCCCCATAACCTTGTTATTTAGTTCAATAGCGGTCAATCAGGTTGATACATCCACATCATCCCAATCGTCATTCCCACTGCCGATGAGCCAGTTTAGGCATTTATGCCGCTCCATCACTACGCCGCCTTCTAGATTCCGCGGCAGGGGGAGGCCCTTACTTCGAGCATCCACACAGCCCCAATCCATCCGGTAGATCAGATCGGCTTCGTCCAGTAATTCTTCATGGGTACGAAGGATGGAGGCTCCCACCAGCTTATCCATCGAGTCATATTGCCTAATAATCCGCACAGCAGCTCCCACATCGCAGATTTGGTCGGGGAAGGAGAGCTTGTCAATATGCCCGAGCGCCCACAACATGACATACAGGCATTCATACTGCCAGGAGAAGTGGATGCCCTCCTTTTGCTCCGGTGCATTGTTTTCCAGAAAAGCCTTCTCTTGGGGTGAAAAGGCTTCCCCGCAGCCGTAGGTTTCGATCACGCTATCACTGTAGGAGCGTGCCTCCAGGACATCCATGTTTTGGGTCATGAGCACCTCGGCGTGCAAGGACACTGCCAATAAAGCGGCGGCACGCAGCGCCACTTCTTCCACACTGCGGAAATTTGCTTCCGCCTCGCCTTCAATAAGTGGCAGCCATCCGGTCACATAGATGCCCTGTTGGCGTAGAAAGCTCACGCTGCAGTTGCGGCGCTCGACCCGCTCTAGCGGTGCGCCCTCAAAGAAATCCTGAGGAAGCTTCCGCTCCACCGGAAAGAACCTTTCCACCTCGCTATCGCCCTTATCGGAAAGAACCAGCCGTAAGTCCTTATCCAATAGGTGCGTTCCATCGCCGGTGAGTAGCAGGCCATCCAGACGTCGCAATATGTCCGCCATCCGGTTCAACATAACCTTCTCTTGGGTTACGTCATCATCCGCATAGACATAGTCCACGATCACCAAGGCACCGCTTGCATGAATCTGATACAGCACATTCAACTTATGGTCGGTAAGATCCGTCTGCACACCATAAAAATGCTCCCAGACAGCTTGAAGCTGCTGCTGAAAAAAGTCCTGCGCTTCCGCCATTTCTTTGGTAGTAACTGTGACCGATACATTCAATTTGCCGTTGCCCGCCCGAATGGTATTCCCGCCTCCCCTATTTTCCAGCCCGAATACTTCGCAGAACGCCCCGATAACAGGCTCCAGTTCTTGCTCTATAAGCAGCAAATATAGTCTCTTTTCCATCCTTATTTCCTCCCACGGTGACTCTATGACACCCTCATGTACATTGACTTTGGTTCGCAGACGTTCAGGGTGGGCAGTTGTTATAGCCCACCGAGACAGGCTGCCGTCTCGCTGCATAAAGCTCAAATTTTTCTGCCCTCTTAACGCCGCTTACCGAAAATGCGCAGGAGATAAAGAAAGAGATTGATGAAGTCCAGATAGAGGTCAAGCGCACCAAATACGGCAAACTTGCCGACTGTCTCCTCATCATCCTCCAGGCTATAGGCCATTTCCTTAAGCTGCTGCGTATCATAAGCGGTCAGCCCGACAAAGATCAGCACCCCGGCATACGTCAGCACCCACATCATGGCAGCACTTTTCAGAAACAGATTAACCACGGAAGCTATGATAAGACCGATTAAAGCCATAAAGAGAATATTGCCCCACTTGCTTAAGTCCGCTTTGGTCAGATAGCCGTAGGCGGCTGTTACGCCAAATGTGCCGGCGGTGATAAAAAAGACGGCAGCAATCGATTGATGCGTGTACACCAACAAAATGGATGCCAGCGTCAGCCCGTTCAACGCCGAGTAGAGAAAAAAGAGAAAGCTGGCTACTGTCGCGCTAAGAGACTCGATCCAATGGCTGATAGCAAATACGAGCCCCAAATTCGTCAATAGCAATCCGTAGAAGACCATCTTATCGCCAAAGATCAGTTTGAGCAGGGATGGCGAATGGGCGGTATAATAGGCGATAACGCCTGTTACTAAAAGACCAAAGGTCATCCAGCTATAAACCTGCCGGAAAAAACTTTGCACAATCGCCATGTTTTTGCTGTTAACCGTATACGGATTCGTGGGTGGAATAGGCCGCTCAGGGCGGCGAATGGGTTCATCCGTGGAAGAAGTATTTTTCATCATTGTAAACAACTCCTATTTGTTAAAAGTAAAATTGCTCCAGGTAATTCAGCTCTGCTGTAAGATTGCTGCCGCCAAAATTTTGTTGTTCTTGGGTGAGAACCATGTTTTCCATCGTAAACTTTTTCCACTGATTATTTCTTTGGTTTTATAAAATTCCCTTTAAAATGCATTTATGTAATAATTGTTCCTTTTTTGTAAATATTTGAAATTCTCATTAACCTTATTGTGCTAGTCCAGCTTTCGGCTGACAATCCCTTACTAATATTTAACTACATTCCAGCCCTTCTGTTCTTCTATGCAGTTAAGACTGTCCTTAGAATAACAGAAGTCAACGGATTTTTGTCCGTTGACTTCTGTTAGTTAGAAAGAGATGTTGTCCTATTCTGTCCCCTGTAACCCTTTGTAAGATATATAACTAACTCACCCAAAAATCATAATTGTCCAGCTCTCCTGGCAAACTTTACGTCTTCCATTGCCTAACTTAAAAAGTATCGAAATTATACGATATATTATGTAGAAAATTTTTCTAGCTGAAGTAATACTTTGCGACAAAGAGTTAACGACAAGTCGCGAGAGAATCTAGGGCCGCTTACTGGCACAAGTTCTGGCCGTTTTTCATACGAGTTACAGTATAATGATATCAGTGTTTATCGGAAATGGGGGATATGCAATGTTTGGTAAGAAACAATCCTCGCCTAAAGAAGAAACTGTACAAAACACCGATTCGACGGAAAGCATTCTCCGTCAGGATCTTAGTGAAAAAGCCAGCCATTCCGGCGTATACATGATGTGGCTGCTATTCCGGGAAAAGGTTCCCATGCCGTCTGCCGCTACCCTTTTGGAGAAGCTTCAGACCCGCTTCGGCGCCGTAGACATAGTCTCCGGCAAAGGCGGCATTGCCTCCTTTGCCTTGACCAACCACCCAGTCACCTATGCCGATGGTCAACAGGTGCCCTCCCAAGTAATGCTGACCGAGTGTACTCCTGTGAAGGAGCCTTTGGGAGACACAATTGCCCGCACCCAGTTCTGGGACTGCCCCAATGGCGTAGAATTGCTGGATTCCTGCCACTGGCAGGTAATGGCTTCCGACTTTTTGGCGAGAGGGCTTCCGCCACTGGAGCGGGCGGACATCCTGGCCGACTGGCTGGAAATCGTCCTTGAACTCTTTCCCCATTGTGTGGCGGTCTATTTTGCTCCCAGCGGGAAGCTGCTGACTCCCGAGAGTGTCCGTGAAAATCCCTATTCCGGACCGTTACGTTTTTTTCACGGCGGAGTCAATGTACGGTTTTTCAATATTCAGGGTACCACTGACATGCTGGTGGACAGCCTGGGCATGTACGCCCTTGGTCTGCCGGATGTACAGTACCACTTCCACGGTCTCGACCCCAATGAAGTAGTACTGCATGCCTACAATACAGCGTTGTATCAGTTTGAAAACGATGCACCCATTGAATCCGGGCATACCATTGGCGGCATCGAACCGGAATCCAAATGGCGGTGCCGATACGAGCGCGCCCTGATCCAGCCTGATCGGGATGTGCTGGATATTGCAGCCGGCGAATGCGCCTCCGGTAACCGGGAATAGGACAGGACACGGATAAAGTCCGCCTGAGTGGTAAACGACTTTACAATGTAAGCAAAAACATCTGATTTTCACTGCATTTTGCCGGAAATATAACAAATGTAGGGACGATGGAAGTGTAACGTACGGCGAATTTTAAAAATATTATTTTGTTTTATATAATGGATATAAATAGAAAATGTCAGAGGTATATTCATGTCAAACATACTTATAGAAGAGTTTTCTCCCGCTTGTAATATCCAAGCCTTCGTTGAAGAATATGATGATTGCGTATATTTTTATTTATGGAACTTTCCCGGTGAAGATCACTCAAGTGTAAGCTCCTGCTGGATTAGAAATTACTCTGCAGCTCCGGAAAAGCTTGATGTCCAAGCAATGGGAGACGGAAATGCCCCCATGCTTCCGGTTGAATATTGTGCACATCCTGAAGGTGCCGAGAAACTTCAACCAGAAGATCTCTCAATAATATGGTTCGAAGAGTGTGACGCAGCTGCGCTCCTTTACAAAAATGAGATTCTCAGCATTATTCCAAGTTGGTCTGGTATGGGCGAAGATTATAAATGCCCGGGTTACGCCAGGGATTGTATGAAAGAGTCCAACCTTTGCTTTCCTCTGGGAACCCCCGATACCAATGTTTTGTTTAAACGCGTTGAAACTTCAATAAGATTTTGGCAGAGCTGGGATAACAATCCGTGGCCATCCATCCAGCAAAACTTCGTTGACGCAATTACGTCAAGCCTGGGAAATATTGAAAAGTATTATGCTATTGATGGCGGGAAGTGGCCTCCTAAGGCAATGGTTAAGATCGTTAGAGAAAACATCACCTATATTGTTACTCTTGGTGTATCCTTACTTCCTCAGCCTAAAGTTGAACAGTACGCTGACCAACCCGAATTATTGCGAAGATTTGAATTCGCTTTTGCGATAGAGTCTGAATGGTTAGCAAAAAATGAAACACAAATGCTCCGATATATAAGTGCGCAAACTTCACTTCCATGGTCAAACCTTACATTTTTAGCTGATGGTCATACGATTCCTTGTAAAGAGGTAAGCACGATTAAAACCAATTTTGAGTTTGTCCTTCTTACAAAGCCTGAAGCCGCTCCCCCTATCAAATTACCTTCAATGAATGGTGATACAGTAAATCTACTTTGGATTGTCCCGATTACTCCCAGGGAAAGAAAATATGCCGAAGAAAATGGCTCTGATAAACTTATTGCGAAACCAAAGGATAAAAACCACTGGATATTTAATGGGAAATCTAAGTTTCTGAAGGAATCATTGTTTTAGCAGACACAAAACTTCTATACCGTGGTTCTTCTTCCACCTGCACCACCTGATCAATATAGGAGAATTCCAGATGCTCCCCTTCCCTACGCGCTACAGCGTACAAATATTGCCGGCCCCAATCGTTTATGAGTAAATACTCTTGCCCACTTTCCGTAATGAGCATTGTTAATTTGATTGGCCTAACTTCGGCACATTCAATTTC
>CAZCEN010000218.1:5126-5821 GCA_964497205.1 uncultured Sporomusaceae bacterium | reverse complement strand
AATTGGCCAAGGCCATACTTTTTGATTTTCCGCAATACTGTTGTTTGGTCAATCCCCGTAACTTTGGCAATTTGCCGACTGCTTGTAAATCTTTTCATGGCGTGGGCTAAAATCTGTTTTTCAACCTCTTCAATGACTTGCGGAATCGGACTGTATTTACTAACCATAATCATATCAGCCGCTTCTGCCATTATGTTGTTATCGTTCCTTAGCTCATCGTCAGCGGTAAAAGGGGATAATTCCAAATGCTCACCGTCGCTTAAAACAACCATCCGTTCAATTACATGCTTCAGCTGGCGAATATTGCCCGGCCAGTGATAGCTTCCCAGCTTCTTTTGAATTTCAAAGCTAAGCTTTTTATTTTGCCCATAGCGCCGGTTACATTCATTAAGGAAATACATACACAGCGGCCTAATATCTTCCGGGCGCTCCCGCAGCGGCGGAATGTGGAAATGGATAACATTTAAGCGGTAAAATAAATCTTCCCTAAATTTGTTCTCTCGCACCATATTCCCCAAATCTTTATTAGTTGCAGCAATAATTCTGACATTGACCGGAGTTGGCGAATTGGCACCTACCCGGGTAATTTCACCTGCATCTAGTGCCCGCAGGAGTTTTACCTGCAGATTCAAGGGTAAATCACCGATTTCATCTAAAAAAATTGTCCCGCCGTCAGCAGTTTCAAACAACCCTTT
>CAZCEN010000218.1:0-5116 GCA_964497205.1 uncultured Sporomusaceae bacterium | reverse complement strand
CCGGTAAAAGTACCGCCCTCATAGCCAAAAAATTCGGATTCCAATAAATTATCGGGAATAGCGCCACAGTTAATGGCAACAAACGGTGCGTCCTTACGAGAACTGTTTTCATGAATATACCTTGCCAAAACTTCCTTGCCTACACCGGATTCCCCGGTTATCAAAACAGTAATATCAACCGAACTTACTTTTAAAGCCGCATGAAAAATTTCATTTACCCGACTGCTAACAGTGATAAGCGCTGTTGTTTTTGGATCTTGCAAACTTTGGTAATATAGCTCTTCAATTTCCTGCGCTCGTTCGAGCTGTTCCCGCAACTGCACCATTTCCGACATATCTCGACAATTACCAATTACCAGGCGTACATTACCGTTATCATCCAAAATCGGTTTGGCTGTAATCATAACAATCTTGCCGGGAACTAAATTGTTAAAGGTCCGGGTAACCGGTTTTTTGGTAACTAAAGCTTCAATACAGGCAGTCTTTTTATAAGGACTGTTTTTGGAAAACTCACGCAGATTTTTGCCTTCGATATCCTTCCGGTCTAGTCCGGTTATGCGGAAATACGAGTCATTTACCAACACCACATTGGTATCACTGTCAATAACAAGAATACCATCGTAAGACTGTTCAAATACTGCGGAAATTTCTTCAAATGTAAGATTAAAATTGGCTGAATGCGGCGAAGATATAACAACCATAGCAAAGTTCACTCCATTATTGCTATTCTGCAATTAAGATTATTTATTTGCAAAAAAATAAGGAACCCATTCTTTACGCCAGAATGTTTAAGTCTCTGACAAATCATGGTGTTTCCTATCTTGATTTTACATCAAACTATATCAAATTAGCAAGAAACAAATCCATAATAGCATGCATTCCATTGGTTTTTATACTGATTTGCTTCCTGAGTTTCACTATACAACCTATCGCTTCTTTACCAAAATCCTTTTCCCCGCCTCTGGCTAATGAGTAGGCTTCATCAATGAAAAGAATACCACCGTAGGCCTTTTTTAATTGTTCTCGCGTCTTTTACGCAGTATGGCCTATATATTCTCCTACTAAATCTGCCCGCTCTACTTCAATGAGATGCCCACGGGATAGTACTCCCACCTCACGAAAAACTTTGCCCAAAATTCTGGCTACCGTTGTTTTGCCTGTACCCGGATTACCTTTAAAAATCATATGTAAAATCACATAAATAAAAAAGCACTCCAGATCAGATCTGGAGTACTGCAAGACACTGGCTATTTATCGGTCTTAACAAGTTCATCCTTTTTTTCATGAAGATTGGCGGATAGAGGCCGAAATGGCGTTACTGTTGAAATCGCGTGTTTGTACACTAGCTGTTGTTTTCCTTCATTTTCAATAATTACAGTAAAATTATCAAAACCTTTTACAGACCCGCGTAACTGGAAACCGTTAACTAAATATATAATTACCGGCACGTTTTCTTTCCGTACTTGATTTAAAAAACTGTCTTGCAGATTAATGACTTTGTTAGTCAAATGAAACCCCTCCGTATCCATGTTCTACTCTTCTTTATTCTACCTTACACGAAACTTTCCTGCAACATGATTGTAAACTGTTTCCAGTAAATTATTGTAATTCTCAAATTTGTCAACATCAAACCAGGTGATATATGGCATCCGCCGATAAAAGGTAAGTTGTCTTTTCGCAAAATTACGTGTAGCCTGCTTTAAGCGTTCTACAGTATTAGATAAATCTTTACCGTCAATTAAGTGTTCAACAACTTCTTTATAGCCTATCCCCTTCATAGACTGACTATTTGGCGATACTCCCTGCTGCAAAAGTTTAGAAACTTCATCCACTAATCCCTGTTCAATCATCAGATCAACCCGCTTGTTGATTCTTGCATATAAAGCCGCTCGATCCATAGTAAGACCGATAACAACAGCATCATACCGCAAACCGTTAACGGTGTTCTTTTCCTGGGAGATAGTTTCTCCACTCAAATAATGTACCTCTAAAGCCCTAATAATTCGTAATAAGTCATTGGGATGCAACCTGGCTGCGGTTTCCGGCTGGACTTCGGCCAGCATATTATGTAGGTATTCATTGCCATGAATCTCAGCCATCTCAGCTAAATTCCGCCGTAAGCTCTCATCACTCGGTGCCTTGTTAAATTGATATCCTTCTAATAAAGCACGAACATAAAGACCTGTACCGCCTGCTAAAATTGGGGTTTGTCCAATAGCATTAATTTTCGTTATAAGCTCTTGGGCATGATGCTGAAAATCAACAACATTAAATTCTTCCGTAGGCTCTAAAATATCAACAAGATGATGTACAATACCTCTACGTTCAGCCAGACTAGGTTTAGCAGTGCCAATATCAAGTCCTCGGTAAACCAGCATAGAGTCACCGGATATAATTGGGGAATTCATCTTTTGCGCCAAGTCAATGCTTATTTTAGTTTTTCCTACGGCAGTTGGGCCAATTATTACTACTAAACGTTCCATAATTGACCTCCCGCGACTTTTTCCTGAGTACAATCAATTATGCCATACTTTATACTGCTGTATTTACCACCGACAACTGTAGTTATACCAAGTCGTGAAAATTCATGGCTACCGGCCGCTTCTTTTACCACAATGCGCTGTTTGGCCACCCGGGAAGCTTGCTTTATAGCTTCTGTCGTAAGTGCGCGCTTATCTGCCAAGCTTCTAATAGGATTCAAGTTTGAGCTTTTGTAGTTCGGATTGCGAAACATGGGATCAAAGTAAACGACATCAAAACTATTATCAGCTAACGTTTCTAGATACTGACTATAGTCGCTGTTCTCAACTTTAATCCGACGTAAGGCACTTGTAATAGTAGATTCCGGGTCAGAATCAAGCAAAAAACTTTGCAATCCTAATCTTGTAATCAAAGCTAATATTGGTACACTTTCTAAGCCTACTACCAAACCACTTTCACCGGTTACGTAACTTGCAACAATTGCATCTGTCGCTAAGCCAAGCGTACAATCCAGCACCGACATACCAGGCAACAGCCCCATAGCTGCTGCCATATGGTCATGTTTTCCATTTATTAAGTTTTTTATGCGTAACTCAGCCATACTTAGATGAAAAAAGTATTCCCCGGTACTTGTGTATACGGTTGGGCCATTAGCAGCAGCAACAATCACAGTATTGACATTATGCAATTTTTTGATAGCAGGCAATGAGTACCTTCCCCGTTCTACAAAAGGAACCTGTAACAAATTAGCTATATTTTCGGCTATTTCCACAACATTCGGCGTTGTTTTTTGAACAGTTGTGACAATCAAGTCCATATTAATCACCTATGTACGTTTGAACATCTTCGCTAAATCATCTGCACCAAACTTTACGATAGTAGGCCGGCCGTGAGGACAGGTGTAAGGCAGCTCTGTCGTATAAAGTTCATTAAGAAGAGCCTGAATTTGGCGCATATTAAGTGAGTCACCTGCTTTGATGGCACTTCTGCAGGCCGCCATTTGGAGATAAGCATGCCTTAGTTCCTGGGCCGAAGGGCTATGCATCTCGGCAATCAATTTTAAAATTTGCCTTAAAATACTTTCTGCATCTGCCAGAGGAATATCCACTGGCATTTCCAACAGGCGCATGGTATCAGGGCCAACTTGTTCCAACGTAAAGCCAAGCTGATAAAAAGTATCTTGATGCTCAAGGATGCTATTACAGTCATCGCTTGCAAATTCAAAATATTGAGCCACCAGAAGCTGTTGCACCGGAACACGTCCTTTGGCCCGACTTAAACGATCATACAATATGCGTTCGTGTGCGGCATGTTGATCGATAATATACAGGCCATCCCGCCCCTGGGCCACAATATAACATGCATTGATTTGTCCCAACGGGTAAAGATCACAGTCATTATGTTCAGTAAGAGCTTCACTACACTCAGTCAAATAATCTTCTTGCTTAATTACTTGTCTGGCATCAGCAAAAGAGATACTTTCTTCACGCCATAAAGCAGGTGTCAGGTTTTCGGCAGAACCATAATTACTTTGATGTACCGGAGCTGAACTGCCAAACTTTTCACCAGTAAAATTATTATTACTAAAAAAGGTAGGCTGGCTTATTGTTTGAGACGCCACCTTATCAGGAACGTCAGGTTCCTGTTTGTGTGACGAAGGTAGTGTAAGGCTGGAAGATACCGCTTTGTATACCGCTCTATATAGTTTTTGTTCATCACTGAATTTAACTTCCTTTTTTTGCGGATGAACGTTAACATCAATAGTGTCTAAGGGGATATGCAAATGAAGCACAGCCAATGGATAGCCGTTTTTCGGTAATAGCGAAAAATAAGCATTATCCAACGCTTTAGCCAACATCCTGCTGTTGATTACCCGGTTATTTACCATAAAAGTCTGCCACTGCCGGCTGCTTTTTAGTAAAACCGGTTTGGCAATATATCCCGATACCCCAATTTCTTCGCTGGTATATTCTACGGGTATTAATTCCGGAACTACTTTATGACCATAGATATCAGCAATAACATTAACCAACTGCCCTGTACCTCCAGTTGATAATACTAAACGTTTATTACTAATCAACCGAAAGGCTATTTGCGGATGAGACATGGCAAGTTTTGTAACAATATCGTTTATATGGCCGCTTTCAGCCGAGGGAGTCTTAAGAAATTTGCGGCGGGCAGGCGTGTTAAAAAACAAATCATTTACTGTAATTGTAGTACCACAACCAGCTCCAGCCTCACGAACTTCGGCCATGACTCCGCCATTAATTTCTATATAAGTACCTAAATCATCTGCCTGTAAACGAGTAGTAAGTGCAAACTTAGATACTGCTGCAATACTGGGCAAAGCTTCGCCCCGAAACCCTAATGATTGTATTGTTTCCAAATCTTCAGCAGTTTGTATTTTACTAGTAGCATGGCGCTTTACAGCCAGTTGAGCATCTTGGTAGCTCATACCTTTTCCATCGTCAGTAACACGAATAAGTTGTATCCCACCATCAATGATTTCAATTTCAATATTACTGCTGCCAGCATCTATTGCATTTTCGGCAAGTTCTTTAACAACGGCGGCCGGCCGTTCAACTACCTCACCAGCAGCTATCTTGTTAGCTGTGTTCTCATCAAGTATATGGAT
>CAZCEN010000217.1:0-5839 GCA_964497205.1 uncultured Sporomusaceae bacterium | reverse complement strand
CCGGAAGCACTGACGGCTGCGCTAGAAGAACGCTTTTTACA
This sequence comes from uncultured Sporomusaceae bacterium, assembly GCA_964497205.1. GTDB lineage: Bacteria > Bacillota > Negativicutes > Sporomusales > Sporomusaceae > Sporomusa. The sequence goes on along the minus strand of CAZCEN010000217.1, from coordinate 5,798 downwards.
AGAAAATGCACCTCGTGATCTGACGCTTTTATATTGCGCTGGACAAGGGGACGGCAAAGACCGTGGTTTGAACCATTTTGGACAAGAGGGAATGCTTAAGCGTACCATTGGCGGCCACTGGAACTTATCGCCTAAACTTGGCAAATTGGCTGTTGAAAATAAAATGGAAGCTTATAATTTCCCGCAAGGTACCCTGGCGCAATGGGCTCGCAATATTGCTGGTCGCAAGCCTGGGGTTATTACCAAAGTAGGATTAAATACCTTTGTTGATCCGCGGGTAGAAGGCGGCAAAATCAACGGAATAACTACCGAAGATTTAGTTGAAGTTATCGAATTAGGTGGCGAAGAGTGGCTTTGGTATAAGCCGTTTCCAGTTGATGTTGCTCTACTAAGAGGTACTAGTGCCGACGAGAAAGGTAATATCACCATTGAACGCGAAGCCGTTTCCCTGGAATTGATATCGCTGGCGCAGGCAGCTAAAAGCTCAGGCGGTATTGTAATTGTTGAGGTTGAGCGTTTAGTTGCTAACGGCAGCATGCATCCCATGAATGTTAAAATTCCGGGGATCATTGTTGACTATGTAGTAGTTGCCGATCCGTCGCAACACATGCAAACCTTTGCGGAACAATATAATCCAGCCTACTCCGGCGAGGTTCGTGTTCCCCTGTCAGCCATTCCGCCAATGGCGCTTGACGAGCGCAAAATTATTGCCCGGCGTGCCGCTATGGAGCTCATTCCTAACGCCAAAGTCAACTTAGGTATCGGAGTTCCCGAAGGAGTAGCTATGGTGGCCAACGAAGAGGGTATCGGCGATATGATGACCCTCACTGTCGAAGCTGGCCCGGTGGGCGGCGTACCGGCAGGCGGTTTAAGCTTTGGTGCAGCTACTAATGCGGAAGCAATCCTTGATCAGACCTATCAATTTGACTTCTATGATGGCGGTGGCTTGGATCTGGCCTTCCTGGGGCTGGCCGAAACCGACAAACACGGCAATATCAATGTGAGCAAATTCAAAGGCCGGGTTGCCGGCTGCGGTGGTTTTATTAACATAACCCAAAACGCCCAAAGAGTATTTTTCTGCGGTGCCTTCACTGCCGGTGGGCTCAAGGTCGAAATTGCCGAAGGAAAATTAGTAATAGTTAATGAAGGAAAATCCAAAAAGTTTCGGGAATATGTTGAACAAATTACCTTTAGCGGTAAGTATGCACAAAAAGTTAAGCAGCCTGTTATGTACATCACTGAACGCGCTGTGTTTGAGTTGACCTCCGAAGGAATGGTACTTACCGAAATCGCTCCTGGTGTAGATTTAGACAGGGATATCTTGGCTATGATGGACTTTAAACCGATTATCTCGCCTAACCTTAAAACTATGGATGAACGAATTTTCCGCAACGAGTTAATGGGTTTAAAAAATAAAAGGGGTTAAAAAGAGGAGGAGTAACTATGCAATTTCAATTAACCGAAGACCAAAAAATGATACAAAAGCTGGCTCGTGATTTCGCTGAGAAAAGACTGACAGATGTAGCTGAACGTGATGAAAAAGAAGAGTTTTCCCGCGAACTGTTTGACGAAATGGCAGGTCTTGGCCTGACTGGTATCTGCTTCCCTGAAAAATACGGCGGCGCAGACGGCGACGTATTAAGCTACATTTTGGCTGTGGAAGAATTATCCCGTGTTGATGATGGTATCGGTATTACTTTATCTGCTGATGTATCCCTGTGCGCTTGGCCTATCTATGCATTCGGTACGGAAGAACAAAAACAAAAATTTCTTGCTCCGCTGGTAGAAGGCGAAAAAATGGGCGCTTTCGGCCTGACCGAACCAAACGCTGGCACCGACGCTGCTTCCCAACAAACAGTAGCTGTTCTTGACGGTGATCACTATGTAATTAATGGCAGCAAAATCTTCATAACCAATGCGGGCGAAGCGGAAACCTACATTGTATTTGCTATGACCGACAAATCCAAAGGCGTTAAAGGTATCACCGCATTCATTTTGGAAAAAGGCATGCCTGGCTTCACTTTTGGCAAAAAAGAACACAAAATGGGTATTCACACATCCCTTACCATGGAATTGATCTTCCAAGACGTTCGCGTACCAAAAGAAAACATGCTTGGCAAAGAAGGCGAAGGCTTCAAAATCGCTATGGCTACTCTGGACGGCGGTCGTATTGGTGTTGCTGCCCAGGCACTGGGTATTGCTCAAGCTGCTCTCGACCATGCTGTTAAATATTCCAAAGAGCGCACTCAGTTCGGTCAACCTATCGCTAAAAACCAGGCTATTGCCTTTATGTTAGCTGATATGGCTACTAAAGTAGAAGCTGCCCGTTTGATGGTATACCGCGCTGCTTATATGAAAGACCAAGGACTTCCTTACTCCAAAGAAGCAGCCATGGCTAAAATGTATGCTTCCGATGCAGCTATGGCCGTTACTACCGATGCTGTACAAATCTTCGGCGGATACGGCTACAGCCGTGAATATCCGGTAGAGCGCCTGATGCGTAACGCTAAGATTACCCAAATCTACGAAGGAACCAACCAAGTACAACGCATGGTAGTTTCCGGTGCATTGTTAGGCAGATTCTAGATCGTAGTTACTGCCCTAGACTATATAATTGCAGGAGGATTCCAATATGAATATAGTAGTTTGTGTCAAGCAAGTTCCTGACACTACCGAAGTAAAAATTGATCCAGTTACTAATACTTTGATTCGTCAAGGCGTTCCCAGTATTGTCAATCCGTTTGACAAAAATGCTGTGGAAGCTGCTTTGCAGCTTAAAGAAAAGCATGGCGGCACTGTAACCGTTATTTCCATGGGACCACCCCAAGCGAAAGAGGCATTGAAAGAATGTCTGGCTATGGGCGCCGATGAAGCTATTTTGTTAAGCGACCGCGCATTTGGCGGCGCCGATACGTTAGCTACCAGCCATACTTTGGCTGCCGGTATTAAGAAGCTGGAAAATGTAGATATCATTTTGTGCGGCAAGCAAGCTATCGACGGTGATACCGCGCAAGTTGGTCCGGAAATCGCCGAACACTTAGGCATCAACCAAATCACCTATGTTGCCAAAATTGAAGTGGAAGGTAAAACCGTACGGGTAGAACGGGAACATGAAGAAGGCTATGAAGTTATTGAAGCCTCCATGCCGGTATTGATGACTGTTGTTAAGTCAATTAACGAACCGCGTTATCCTACCATCAAAGGCACAATGAAAGCAAACCGCCGGGAGATTCCTATCTGGACGGCGCAAGACATTACCATTGACGAAAAGGTTATTGGTCTTAAAGGTTCGCCTACCCAAGTTCGGCGTATTTTTACCCCTCCGCAACGTGTCCAGGGCCAGGTAATCGAGGCAGATACCGCTCGCGAGGCGGCACAAATTCTGGTCAATAAGCTAGCAGAAGCAAAAATCGTATAAGCAGGGGGTAAATAGAAATGGCTGTAACTGTAAAACAATCAGAATGTGTAGGTTGTGGCGCTTGCGTTAACACCTGTCCTTTTGGCGCTATTGAAATGAAAGACGGCAAAGCGGTAATTACCGACGCATGTACATCTTGCGGCGCTTGTGTAGAAGCTTGTCCGGTTGAAGCTATCCAAAAAGATGCTGTAGAAAAAACAGTAGCTATGGATAAAAACGATTATAAAGGCGTTTGGGTATATATCGAACAATTCGAGGGTAAAGCCCGTAATGTAAGCCATGAATTATTAGGTCAAGGCCGTATTCTTGCTGATGCTATGGGGCAGGAACTAGCCGGCGTTATCATCGGCGACAATGTTGCCGACTTGGCGAAAGATGTTTTTGCCAGCGGTGCGGATAAGGTATATCTGGTAGAAGGATCTGAGTTTAAACATTATTCTACCGACGGCTATACCATTACCATGACTGATTTAATTAACACCTATAAACCTTCCGTTGTCCTGATGGGCGCAACTAACGACGGTCGTGATCTTGGCCCAAGAGTTGCCGGGCGTGTAGGTACTGGCTTAACTGCAGACTGCACCAACCTCGGGATCGACGAAGCCACCGGCTATGTAGCCTGGACTCGTCCGGCCTTTGGCGGCAATATCATGGCAACCATCCTGTGTCCGGATCATCGCCCGCAAATGGGTACTGTTCGTCCTAAAGTATTTAAGCGTCCGGAGCAGGACTTCTCCCGGACTGGTGAAATTGTACGCGTAGCCAGCAAGGTAAAAGCTGGCGACATCCGTACCAAATTAATCGAACTTATTAAAGTAGGCACCGCTTCCTGCAACCTGGAAGAAGCTGAAATTATCGTATCCGGCGGCCGCGGTATGGGCAAACCGGAAAACTTCAGCCTGATTGAAGAACTTGCCAATGTACTGGGCGGTACTGTAGGATCATCCCGTGCAGCAGTAGACGCTGGCTGGATTCCTGCTTTACACCAGGTAGGCCAAACCGGTAAAACAGTTGGACCTAAAGTATATTTTGCCTGTGGTATTTCGGGCGCTATCCAGCACGTTGCCGGTATGTCTTCCTCAGATCTTGTAATCGCCATTAATAAAGATCCGGATGCTCCGATCTTTAAAATGGCTGACTACGGTATTGTCGGTGACGTTATGGAAGTTATCCCCGCTTTAGTTGAAGAGTTCAAGAAAATTAAAGCAGAATAAACTGACCAAAAATTAATAGGTCGTATGAGTTAAGGGCAAGCTTAACAGCTTTGCCCTTTGCCCTTAAAAAAAAGGAGGTCTATGGAAATGAGCCAATATAATAACCTTTTGTTTGAGGTAAATAACGGAATCGGTACGATTACTTTGAACAGGCCGAAAGCCCTCAATGCCTTAAATTGTGAGCTGCTTACGGAATTAGATAGCTTATTGGATGTCATTCTAAAAGACCAGTCGATCCAAATTGTTATTGTAACAGGCAGTGGTGAAAAGTCTTTTGTTGCCGGCGCGGATATCACGGAAATGAAAGATATGTCAGCAATTGAAGGCCGCAACTGGGGCAAGTTTGGCCAGTCTGTATTTGAAAAACTGGAAAATCTTCCTCAACCGGTTATTGCTGCTGTTAACGGGTTTGCCCTGGGCGGTGGCTGTGAATTGGCCATGGCCTGCGATATTCGTATTGTATCTGAAAAGGCTAAGTTTGGTCAGCCTGAAGTTACTCTGGGTATTACTCCTGGTTTTGCCGGTACGCAACGGCTGCCGCGTTTGGTAGGCAAAGGCAGAGCCAAAGAATTGCTCTACACAGGTGATGTAATCGACGCTCAGGAAGCGTACCGTATTGGTTTAGCTAATAAAGTAGTATCTGCCGAAGAATTAATGCCGGCAGCGATTGCTTTGGCTGAAAAAATTAAATCCCGTGCAGCCGTAGCTGTACAACTCTGCAAGGCAGCTGTTAATAAAGGATTGAATATGGACCTTGAATCCGGTGTTGCTTACGAAGCCGAAGTCTTTGGTTTGTGCTTTGCAACTGCCGACCAAAAAGAAGGCATGACTGCCTTTGTTGAAAAACGTAAAGCTGCTTTTACAGGCAAATAATCTAGAGCAGCAGACCTTATGGTTATCTGATGGCTAACCCGCTGTGACCCCGGCTTCTAAAGAGGGAGCTTTTTCTGCGGGACAGGCAAGAGGCTAAGTCTCTGATAAGGGCAACTGAACTTCAGGTGGGGTTAAAGCCCCATCTGAAGCTAAGTCTGTTTTATCCTGATAGCGAATGTAACTTTTGCCTGGATAAGAGCAACATCGGCTTCCGCTTTCGCCAAAGCTCGGCGCAAGCCGTGTTTTCTTTATCCTGATAGAAAGTATAACTTTCGCCTGGATAAGGGCAACAT
>CAZCEN010000216.1:0-5841 GCA_964497205.1 uncultured Sporomusaceae bacterium | reverse complement strand
AGTGTCCGCCAGAGACTGGGAACTGCCGTCGCGGCCGGCATATTCGTCGGTGACCAAAACGGTTTTGATGGCTTTTTGCTCCAGCTTGCGGCAATTCATTACCAGGTCGGCGTCAGGATTGCCAAAGCCTTCCTCGCTGACGATCGCCGCATCGACACCCAGCATTTCCGCCAGTCTGGCCGTGTAGTTTGAAGAGCGTTCCTTATCGGCCAGGGTAACATTTTCGTTGGTAATGATTACGCCGACAAAATTGTAATCCTTGCCGTGACGTTTGAACAACTCGGTGATGATCGGCTGATTGAGGTGTACATAGGTGGGGTTCTTATCGCAGGCTGAAACGCAGTTGCCGCTCACAATCGCCCCGTCAAACACCTCTGTTGGAGCAAGCAGCGTCGGCAGGATGCGTTTGGCGTCGATGCCGTACACATAGGTGTCATGCAGCAGTCCCTGAGTCTGAAGCATATACACATACGCCACTTTGGGCAGATTAGGGTAAAGGGTCATAGCTTCTTTAAGATTCGGCCAGTCGAAAATTTCCTCGCTGTCCGGGACGACTGTCCTGCCGGCTTCGCCCAGGTAGGCGGCGGCCTTAAGTCCGGCCATACGGATGACATTCTCGTGTTCGTGCTGATTGAGGCCGGCAATGGGTTCGATTTTGAGTACCACATTAAAGGTTCTGGAAAATGGCGTATATTGCGCGCCGGGACCGGTCATGTCGATGATGCCTTCCTGAAAACCGACAATCCTGCCGCAGGTTACCACTGCGGCGCCCTGCAGCACATGGGTGCGCCCCGTACCGACGGTGTCAATCTTGCCCAGGAAGCCGGGAAAAACATTGCCGGGGCCTTCCACCTTTACGCGGGGTTCGATAACGTCTTTGACCGGCACAATCCTTGTATTTTCGCCGGGATTAGCAAGAAATAGCTCGATGCCGGCGATGCGGGCATCCTCACTTAACAGCCCGGTCAGCTCCTGCTTGTTGACAAACAGCACTCCGTTTTCAATTTTGGTGGTATTGCCAAAATCTACTCCTTTGATATGAATCTTACCGAGAGTAAGGCGCATCTTATTCCCTCCCGTTCTTTAGCCTATCAAAGCATTTAGTTTTTCTTCGATTTCTGTCTGACCAAATTGGCCGTTTAATTCAGCGACCAATTCCCCCTTGTTGTAAAACTGAAAAGTCGGCAAACTCATAACTTTGACCTGTATTGCCAGGCGACGGTTTTCGGTGGTGTTTACTTTGCAGAACTTAACTTTGCCGGCATACTTTGCCGCCAATTCTTCGACCAACGGCATGAGACCCATGCAGGGAACGCACTTTGGTCCCCAAAAATCAACAAGCACCGGCAAATCACTTTGGAACACTTCCTGCTCAAAATTTTCTTTGGTTAGTTCAGTCAAATTGGCCATTATTTTCCCTCCTTGTCAAAATGATTTTCTATATATTTCTCCGCATGAAAAGCGGCGATGGCACCATCAGCCGCCGCGGTAACCACCTGCCGCAGCAGTTTGGTCCTGACATCACCTGCGGCATATATACCCGGAAGGTTAGTACGCATGTTTTCATCTGTCGGAATATAGCCATGTTCATCCAGTTCGATTAGGTTCTCCAGCCAAGCAGTATTCGGTTCCAGGCCAACATAGATGAAGATTCCGTCGACCATCATTTCGGTTTTTTCATCAGTAACGCGATTACGCAAAGTTACGGTTTCCACCACACCATCGCCGTCGATCTTCTCGACCACCGAGTTCCAGATGACCTCAAGCTTGGGATTTGCCAAAGCCCGTTCCTGAACAAGCTTGGTTGCCCGCAGGGCGTTGCGGCGGTGCACCAGCCACACTTTGTCGGCGAATTTCGTAAGGTAGTTGGCCTCTTCGACCGCTGAGTTGCCGCCACCGACTACCATGACATTAGCCCCCTCATAAAAAGCGGCGTCGCACGTGGCACAATAGGAAACACCCCGGGCCCGGAATTCCAGTTCGCCAGGGCAACCGAGAAGTTTCGATGCGGCTCCGGTAGCTATAATCACGGCCTTGGCGCTGAAATCACCTTTATTGGTTTTGATAATGCGGTAGTCTCCGTCACTCTGTATTCCCTGGACCTTAGCCACCAGTCTTTCCGCTCCGAACCGTTTGGCCTGCTCCTCCATTTCGGTGGCGAGTTCGGGGCCGGTAACGCCCTTAGAAAATCCCGGATAGTTCTCAATCTCGTCGGTAGTGGCGGCTTGACCGCCGCTGGCTCGCATTTCAATATACATTGTCTTAAGCTTGCTTCTGGCGCTGTAAATGGCCGCCGTCAAGCCGGCCGGACCAGCGCCAATGATCATAATGTCATAATGCTGCATTCTTATCCTCCCTTCATAATATTGTGGTTTAGCAGGGGTAATCAGGGTTTCCTAAATAGCTCAAGAAGAAATCGAGGTCGATTACCGCGAAGTCGTCAAGATAGCGAAAGGCCGCCTCGGGACGAGGTCTATCACGAAGCATGGCGACTGTTTTTGCTAATGCGGTTTCAGCAAGCACAACAGAATCCGGTTCAGGAACCTGTGCAGAAGTGTTTTCCATTACCACGGTTTTATAGGGCGTTTGGTTTGGCTTGATGCTGCCTGTCAAGGGGTGGGTAAGCAGGCGATGACACTGATGGCTTAGATCCCGGACGGAACGAAGAACATCTTCGGTATAGCCCTCGACCCAAATGAGTTGGTAGCAGCACGCCAAATGCCGGGCAGCAAAGCAGTCCCTGACCTTGGGATTATTGGTGACTACAAACCGCATTCATTATCTCTCCTTATTATGTTGATATATATAAAGACAGAAGCCATAATTGGCTTCTGTCTTTTAACCTGAGAGATTCGCGATCCATTCTGTTCGCATACCCCATCGGTGCCGCATTCAGCGGTCTCTCCAGAGACTCGTCAAGGTACGGTCCTTTTGCCTGAGAGATTCGGTCCGCTTGCTCCTTCGGCGTCCACTCGAGGTGGATCTCTCCCGTACCTATCATCCGACAATATTTAACATTTTCTTGGCGCAGGGAGATATTGTTTCTCTGCGCTTTTTTCGGGAAGAGCTCAAACTGTGTTCATGTACGATGAACATAATGACAATATTTTCTAATTCTTAATTTCATTCTATAATGGCTTTTGGCATCTGTCAAGCAGGTTTTAATGAAATTTACTCACTGAATAATGTGCTTAAAATATAGATATAGAGCGGGTTTTATAGGTAATAAAGATTTTATCTTTAGCTATGGAACCAAAATGATCAGAAAGATCTGACTAAAATAATATCTTCCTGTGGCGGACTCGGTATTGCGAATTGAGTGAGCTTTCGCAAAATAGGAGAGGCAAGCAATCCACATCATTCCACAGCTCTCATTCATAAAACAGCAGAGGAATGTATTTTCTGAAAGGACAAAAAGGAGCATGGCTGACATTGCCGGAGTTTAGAAATGGGCAATAACTATGTTTTTTTATTGATCATGGACCTCTCATAATAATTAACATATTATATATCAATGATACTGTATCAATTTTATTATGTGAATTTAATTGATAGGTGTGTTATCATGGCTGCCACTACGAGAGATTCCTAAGGAGCTTTGGAATGAATTGTCATATTCTTGACGTGGAAGAGTGTTTAGGGACCCATAAAAAATAGCTAATAGTTGCCGCATATTTCAATATATAAGGTTAGTATACAAGGAGGGAAAAACTCTGATGAAAGAACTTGATGTTTATATTACTGTACACGATCAAGAAAGATTATTAGATTTTGAGAATAGTAAAAGTGTAAAACACCTATCATCATATAAATATGTTTTTGTAGGCAATGGAGATATATCAAAAGTTTGTCATATGGATAATATTATTGTAGCAAGACAACTACCGTTTAACATCGAGGACGAGGAATACAAACTTCTGGTTAGTTTTACAGCTTGGTATGCATTGGTTATGAACAATCTAATTAATTCAAAATATGTTGCTTTGATACATTATGATGTCAAATTGAAGGAAGACTTTGAAAGTAATACTATTAAGTATTTAGAAACGAATGAAAATCAATTACTAGGATATGTACCCTTTTCTATGCATAGTCTATTATTCTTGAAAACTACTGCATTGTCGCATCCATTATTTATCGCTATGCAAAAGAATTATAATGTTGATATTCATAGCTTAGTAGAGGAATATATAGAAAAAACAGGTGATATAACTTGGCCATCAGCAGATCAAATTGCAGTTTCAACACCTATTTTATGTAAGTTTGTAAGTTGGTTTACCCCTTTAATTGACGAGTTAAAAATATTTAGGGAATGCGGACATTCGTTTGAAAGAAGTATTAAAATCTTTTGCATACTGAACAATATGCCTAATATATATTTACCTAACGTTTTGAAGCATTATCAACTTGACTCGCACAATACTCAATACATTAAAAAGCGGTACATTTCTTTAAGAAACATACAATAATTAACAAGAAGCAAAGGGACGTTCCGCAGGAATGCATGTGGTAAAATCCACCGAGGAAACCGTATAAGTATAAAAAAACGAGAACTAGCCTTGGATAAAATGGCTAGTTCTCGTTTTTTTTAATGTGAATATCACTAATGAGTGGATTTTGAGTAGTTGCAAAGAATCTTCTTTACAATGAATGTTCCAGAGGGGGGCATGTTCAGCCGATCTGAGTCACTTAACTCACAATATCAACAAATCGTCCCGCCGCTATGGCGTTCATCGGTTTTTGCCATTATTGTCGCCTCGATTGCTTTTTGCAACCCGCGCACAATTATATCCAACGCCATGCTTGGCTGTCCGGAAAGCTTTGCTGCTTGCTGTGGCAAATAGGGGATGTGAATAAAGCCGCCTCGCCGGATATTGCCTTCTTGTTGTAAATGATGCATCAAGCCATAAAAAATATGGTTACAAACAAAAGTGCCTGCAGTATTAGACACGCTGGACGGAATTCCTTCTTGCCGCAGATCGGCCACGATCTTTTTTATCGGCAAAGTAGACCAGTAGGCTACAGGTCCTTCAGGAGCAACCGCCTCGTCAATGACCTGATTTCCCTCATTATCGGGAATCCGGAAATCATCTATGTTAATAGCAATTCGTTCCGGCGTAATCTCCATCCTACCGCCAGCCTGACCAACAGCAATCACAATTTCGGGCTGTATCTCTTCGATTGCTTTTTTTAAAACGGCAATCGATTTACCCCGTACGGTAGGTATTTCCCGTGTTATTACTTTCGCTCCGGCGATTTCGATTCCATCCAGTTGCTTTACTGCCTCCAGAGCGGGATTAACCGTTTCTCCACCAAAAGGATCAAATCCTGTTATCAATACCTTCATTATAATCTACCTCCTAAAAAGCTAGCCAATATATGAGTATCATCTGAATCAGTAACATCGGGACAGCTGTGGCGATTTGCGATTTGATAACCCCGTTCTTATTTTTCATCTCCAATAAGGCAGCCGGAACTACATTGAAATTAGCGGCCATTGGGGTTAGTAAAGTACCGCAATACCCGGAAAGCATCCCCAGTACACCCATAATAGCCGGGTCGGCACCGTGAAGCTGAATCAGTAAAGGGATACCGATACCTGTTGTAATAACGGCAAAGGCGGCAAATGCATTACCCATAATCATAGTGAATAAGGCCATTCCCACACAGTAGGCCACCACTACGGCCGGTAAATTGCCGGTTGGTACGATGGATCCCACCATGGTTGCCACAACTTTGCCAACGCCGGCTTTATCAAACAGGGCGCCCAAAGCTGCTAAAAATTGCGATAGAATAACAGCCCAGCCGATAGCGTCAATCAGGCGTCTGCCCTCGTTGCCG
>CAZCEN010000215.1:0-5841 GCA_964497205.1 uncultured Sporomusaceae bacterium | reverse complement strand
TCCCCGCTCTCTGTACGGTTCTATTCCCGTAATACTCTTCCTGTTCACAGCTTTTCAAGACTATATCAAAATGTTATTGAAATTATACTTCTTCAATTGTGAAATGTCAAACCCACTGGCTAAAGCCAACAATAAAAAAGGAGCAGCTTTCCAAGAAACTGCTCCTTTTTTAAGTCATGTATTATTTAAACTAGAACAATCCAACAATCTTGCCATTGTTATCTATATCCATTTTGACGGCAGAAGGCTCTTTAGGCAGCCCAGGCATCGTCATAATTTCTCCGGTAATAGCCACTAAAAATCCTGCGCCAGCGGCAACCCTTACTTCACGAACAGTAATTTTGAACCCTGCCGGGCGCCCCAGTTTAGTCATATCATCGCTCAAGGAATACTGGGTCTTAGCCATACAAATCGGCGTCTTATCAAAGCCCAGGGCAGTCAGTTCCTGAATAGTTTTCTCAGCGGCACTTGTGTAGTTAACACCGTCAGCTCCATATATTTTAGTGGCAATAGCTGCAATTTTATCTTTTATTGGGGCAGTTTCATCATAAGCAAATCTAAAATTACTTGGTTTTTCACAAGCAGCCAGTACTTTTTCGGCCAGTACCTGCCCGCCTAAGCCGCCTTTAGCCCATACTTCAGATAAGGCGACTTCGGCACCCATGGCATTACATTTTTCTTCGACAAAACGTAGTTCATTAGCGGTATCTGTGGGGAATGCATTGATTGCAACTACAGCGGGCACGCCAAATTGTTGAATATTTTCAATATGTTTAGTGAGGTTTGCAAGACCTTTTTCTAATGCCGTCATGTTTTCACCGGCCAGTTGATTCTTAGGAACACCGCCATGCATTTTAAGTGCCCGTACAGTAGCCACAATAACAACCGCACTTGGTTGAAAACCGGAAAAGCGGCACTTAATATCAATAAATTTTTCCGCACCCAAATCAGCTCCAAAGCCTGCCTCAGTGACACAATAATCAGCCAGCTTAAGCGCATATTTTGTAGCAGACACACTATTGCAGCCATGGGCAATATTAGCAAAGGGGCCGCCATGAACAAAAGCAGGTGTATTTTCCAAAGTCTGCACAAGATTAGGCTTAATAGCGTCTTTAAACAGCAATGTCAAAGCTCCGGTAACCTTTAAATCATTTGGAGTTACTGGTTGTCCTTCATAAGTATAGGCAACAATAATCCGGCCAATTCTTTCTTTCATATCATCAAGGTCTTTAGACAGACAAAGGATAGCCATCATCTCAGAAGCTACCGTTATGTCAAAACCGGTTTCCCTGGGGACGCCATTGGCCTTACCGCCCAGCCCGCAAACAATATTGCGCAAAGCGCGCTCATTAAGATCAAGGACCCGGCGCCAGGTAATGCGGCGAGAGTCAATACCAAGCTCATTGCCATGGTGGAGATGATTGTCAATAATAGCAGCCAGCAGGTTATGTGCCGTAGTAATAGCATGAAAATCACCGGTAAAATGGAGGTTAATATCTTCCATGGGTACAACCTGAGCATAACCGCCGCCGGCGGCGCCACCTTTAACACCAAAACAAGGACCCAAAGAGGGTTCGCGTAAAGCAATGACTACTTTTTTGCCTTTTCTGCGCAAAGAATCGCCAAGCCCTACTGTTGTTGTTGTTTTGCCTTCGCCGGCAGGTGTAGGATTAATGGCAGTAACCAGAATAAGTTTGCCGTTAGGTCTGTCTTTAATCCGTTCCCAGGTTTTAATAGAGACTTTCGCTTTGTAATTGCCGTAGAGTTCTAATTCTTCGGCGGGAATGGCTAATTCGCGAGCTACATCCATGATAGGGTTCATCTTTGCTTCTTGTGCAATTTCTACATCTGTTTTCATAAACTTCCCCCTCATATGCTTCTATTGTTAGATATTTTTAGACTCAGCCCTCTCAACCTCCGTTGTACTTGACCAGTGAATTCTACTTATTGGGCAAATCTAAGCCTACACTACTAACTATACTTCCTTGACGTCAAAATATCGTCAAAATTTGTGTGAATTTTTACTTATTTAAAGGTTTCTGTTTTATTACTTATATTCAAATTCATAGCTTAATTCATCTTATGTTTATTGTAGTAGCTATTTCCCCATTGTGATAATTGTTCTAGTATAGGAAGGATGCTTATACCATCCTCTGTCAGTGAATACTCAACTCTAGGCGGTATTTCTGAATATACTAACCTTTTTATAAGGCCGGACTCTTCTAATTGACGCAGTTGTTGGGTAAGCATTTTTTGTGTAACAGAACCTAGTTGCCGTTTAATTTCACCAAAACGCATGGTTCCTTCTTTTAAGTTCCAAAGAATTGGAATCTTCCATTTACCACCGATAAGATAAACGGTTAATTCCATCTCACATTTGAATTTATTCTTGTATAATCTTAACATGTTTTTCCTCCGTTAGTATGACTAAAGGTACTATGATACATATAAGTGCGTACTAGTTTGCCAATCGTAATTATAGTATCATTTTAGCATACTAGTATTGATAAAAATGTCCAACGTAAGAAAATGTACATTTTCCAATAATCGGGAGGTGTTTTATTTGATGATAAGTCCCATAACCAAAGTCATACAACTTGCTTTTGTAGTTAACAATCTTGAAACAGGAATAGATCACTATCGACAAATTTTCGGATTAAAACATTGGGAATTATATACAATCGCCCCGCCCTCTTTAAAACACTTACGCTATCATGGAATGCCTGGTGAATTTTCCATGCGACAGGCAGTCGCGCTATCAGCGGATGGTATGCAATATGAATTAATTGAACCGCTAACAGGTCCGAGCATTTACCACGATTTTCTGAAACTTCATGGTGAAGGTCTTCATCATATAGCATGTGAATATACTGGTAATTTTGATGAAGCTATCTCGCAATTTTCTCAAATGGGCATAGTGCCTATAATGCAAGGTAATTGGGGCGAAATTAGGTTTGCATACATGGATACGGAGAAGAAAATTGGCACGTGCATTGAAATCTGGGATATTCCAAGTGACTATGAGTTGCCCATTCCTGAAAAAATCATACGGTAAGAGTCCAGACTAAAGAGAAGTAGTCTACAGAAGTGTCAGGTGTCACGTAGTATTTTGCAACCAAAACTTAAAACTCCTGCCAAAATAATACCAATCCGGCAGGAGTTTCTCTTTTCATTACCTTTATTTTATTAATTTGCAACAAAATATTCCTATTCACTTCGTTTATGTCATGGCCTGACACGAAAACGATCGCATAACTTTTCGGCATAATTCTTGTCCCCTGTTTTAGCGTGAAATAGAAACATCCAAATTCTTCGTAATCTTTTCTCTAACTTTCATCCGATTGGTATTCTTATCTTGATACATGGCATCATCAGCTTGACGTAAAATATCAGCTATACTATACCCTTTTCCTAAACAATAACCAAGAGAAATATATAGTGGTAGCGCCTCTTTGCTGCCTCTATAAGATTCGACTTTGGCGGTAATATTTTTAATCATTGCATTTAAATTATCTTCAGTAGCATCCCATACTAGAAGCGCAAATTCATCACCGCCAATTCGCGCCGAAATAATTCGCTTATCATCAAATAAAATCGTTTGTGCTGCTGCCTTTAATAATGCATCGCCAGCATGATGCCCTAGCGAATCATTAATTATTTTCAATCCATCCACATCACACATAATAATTCCAATATCATGGTCAGATTCGGACATTTTCTTTATTTGAAGTTCGAAGTAAGCACGATTATATAGACCTGTTCCAGTGTCATGATAGCTAATATATTCTAGTGTACTTTCCCATCTTTTGCGATCACTAATGTCAATCATGCTTCCTAAAATAGCTTTATTGCCATTAATTATACAGGTAGAAGTAAGTAGATAACCATCAATAATAGTACCATTTTTGCGCAGAATACGAATTTCGTAATTAAAGTGACCCGACTCTCCCGCCTTTCTCTTTCGCGCTTTATCCAAAACTAATTCTCTATCATCAGGATGAACGTATTCAAGATAACTACTCAACTGTTTTGCTTCTTTCGTAGTATAACCAATCAGTTCTTCCATTTTTGGGTTTAAATATACTATCTTTCCATCCTGTAAAATAGAAATGCCAACAAGAGAATTCTCCACGAGACTTCGAAATTTATCTTCTGCCTCTACAAGCAGATTATTTACTCGGTTCAATTCACCAATTGTAGTAATCAACTGTTGCGCCATGGAAACAAAAGCCTTGTTCAGGTACTGCAATTCCTGAGGAGCTTTTAAAAAAGAGCCTTCTTGGGATACTGCACTATAATCTCCACGTTCTACTCGATTAGCCTTTTCCATTAAAGTGAAAACCGGAGAGTTAATCCTTCTTACAAAAGCGGTAACTAAATATATTAATATAACTAATAAAGCAAAGTATACCAAACATAACTTACCAAGTTTTTTGTAAAGAGGAGTCAAAACCTCATTTTCATCAACTTCGGCGATTATTACCCAATCGTGATCTCCAATTGGCGAAAACGCACCGAACACACGTTGCCCGCGAAGATCCTTGTATACTTCAGATCCTGATTTACCTTGTACCACCTGTTCAAATCCGTATGTACCTTTTATGTTAAAATGCCCATCATTATTGGGTATTCCATGGGATGCCGCGTCACTAGCCAGCCGCGTTGGAGTGATCATCATTCCGTTTCGGTCAACGAGATATGTTTCACCTGTTACCCCAAATTGAAATTGCTCCATAATTTTGCTAACTGTCGTCAGTTTCACCGCTCCAACAACTACTCCTATAACGTTACCGTTATGATCAAAAACAGGAGATGAAAAGGAAATAAACGGCATGTTTGTAACTCGGCCATAAAGAACATCGGATATATACGACTTTCCAAGCAAACACTGCTTAAAATACTCTCGGTCTGAAACGTTATACCCATCATGAGTCCTTCCGTTTATATCAATGAAAGCCAACCATGAAAAGTCCGAATTATTACGCGAAAATACTTCGATATTTGTCTTTATTACTTCCATATCACCATCTCGCGTTGACTTTAACTCTGAAAAGGTCTTTATCCTCCCAGCATACTCAACAAACCAGTTCTCGACCATACTTCGCTGAATATTAATAGTTTGTTCAAAGTTTTTTAAGATGTATCCACGGGTTGTCTCAATTTCTTGTAAAGCAAAAAGGTAAAAGGACAAGATAAAAACACTGACAGATATTAACAAAAGCAGTCTAGTAAAACCAAAAATCGTATTATAAGAAAACAATGTTTTTATCTTTTCGCCAAAGGTGATCATTGAAGTAACTCCTAGTCCCTGTTTATCATTTGATACTATAGAATATCCTGTCCCTGTGTCAACAACAATTTAGAATTATATACAGCTTCTATTTGTTAAATAAAACTCCTGCTGCCATTTATCAAATGACTGCAGGATTAACATTAGTCAATAATTTATCCATTGTTTGAGGTAGCGCAGTTGCCTTCGCTGCCGAGAGAGCTTAATAAGAATGGAGAGCTGGTGTTTTTTTATAATATAAGAACAACCTCTGTCAATTCTTTGCCGGAGGTTGTCCTTTGTTTTTGTATCGTGTACTTATCGTATTTATTTTTGTGTAGCTACTTCACGTTTTTTTGCTGATAGAGAATTGATACGCAAGCGTAATACATGAATTCTAGGCACTACTTTGTGGTGAAAATGATAGTTTTGACCTTCTTTTACATCGTATTGCTGGAGCATTGTTTGTAGTGCTGCCACTTTTTCTTCTTCTGCCACATATTCTATTGTTCCAGTGCCCATAACGCATTCAAATTCCATGGTACATTCACAGGCACCTACCTGGGGGCCGG
>CAZCEN010000214.1:0-5912 GCA_964497205.1 uncultured Sporomusaceae bacterium | reverse complement strand
CGCGTTTTTCTTTATGTTCTAAACAGATTTGGATACAATTGCCGCAGCAATGGCTGCACCAATTCCAGAACCGTCTTTACTTAGTCTAATTGTGACCAGCTTAGCCTTCTCGCCAAGAATCTCTGACATGGCATTTGCCAGTTGTTCCGCATAGCCCGGCATTTTCTCATAAAGTGAGCCGTCAACGGCAATTGTGTGATGTCGACTAAGCCCGGGATCTATCTTCCAAATCACACCCGTCCAAGTGGCCGCTACCAAGCGAGCGGAGCGCACAGCAACTAGTCTGGCTATTGTTTGAATAGCTTTAAGTTGACTTGCAGTAAGATTCCTCATACCCAAACAAGAGCCTGCCACGGCTGATACTTCGTCTAATTCTGCTGAAGAATCAGCAAGTATTGTTGAAATATCTTCGGTAGGCAGTGAATAAGGAACACGGAGTCTGTCAGCTATTTCAGGAAAGTGCCCGTTAATAGTTAGCTCACCGATAATTAGGCGGACAATTTCTCCCAAATACTGACCTGAGGCTATCTTCTCTAATCTTTGGGCTCCCGGTTTTTCACTGGCTTGATCTAACATAATATCGTATTTTGTCTGCATTATGCCATCAAAATTCCCAGATTCCATGTTAACGATCATAGGACTATTCGTTATAGGATGGCATGGCTCCAAGTAACAACTGTTATGCCCGGTCCCACAAATAGCTCCGATCGTAGTATCCGCATCATTATAGGCAGCAGCCAGCAATGTACCTGTCGTATCGTTAATCACAGCTTGTGAGAAAACATGACCTAACTTATTTCGCGCTAACGCCTGCTGTAATAGCTGCCCAACATTCTGGCCTTCTACGCCTGCAGTTTTAATCTCTTTCGTCCAGCTTATCAACACGGCTTCATTAACTCCATACTGGTGACAAGGAAACGAAAAAGTATGACCAAGCGGGTATGTTCCATCTGTCGGGACAATTTCAGCGATTTTACCGGCGATAAAATTGAACAATTCGATTCCGGATGCAGAGGAAGCAGTATAATCATACGTGCCTAGTCTATCTTTTAACGGAAAAAATCGCCGATCAATTATATGGGTCTGTCCTTTACCTCTTAGTTCAACAAACAGGACACGCACGTTTGTGCCACCAAAATCGACAGCTACTACCTTCCCTTGTTCCCTGCCTGTCGAACTGGTTACAAATGATGGCAGCATTTTAAGCGGACTTGGTTTACCTGATATACCCGCAAGCATAGCCTGCCGAAAACTTGCAGCAATACTATTCATTAAACGGACTGGTACAGCTAGTTGGTTTTCCAACACTACTAAAAACTTGTGCAAATTATCCAAGCTATTACCTCCGCAACTAGTGTATCTACAAGCTAAAGCTTTTATTTATCGTAATACTTACTTGGTGTAAACAGGAATCTCACAACTCTCACCAAACGTATATACTGACGTACCAAAAGTCGTTTAAAGTCCGGCCACACCAAAAATAAGATACTTGCGGCTACTACCAGCATACGAAAATTATATTCAGTATAAAATTGCTCTGTAATAATAAATCCTACAACTGCGATTCCAGTAAGTCTGAACCAACTCATCATCCAAACCTTCTTCCATTCAGATTTATACAATATATGCCTCTGAGGAAGAACCAGAATAGCTAACTATATGAAATATTGAATACAGCTGCGGCTTATATATTGCGTTCTAAACGATAATACTTGCTGATCTGGCTATCTAATAACTGGCTTGCTTCCAATACCTGAGGGTCTGACAAACCATAAGACGCAGCAAGAAAGTGCATTTGTTCGCGCAAATATTCGATTATATCAAGAATGTTAAGTGTTTCGATTTTATTTGACAACAGACGGAACCTCCAATTGAAAAAGTGTCGTTGTAACAACAACAAATAACATTATAACCTATGTTACCTTATTTTGGAAGAAAAAATATTGCCTTTTTACATTTTTTTTTACAATCTAAAGAAAAAAGTCGCTCCCTGACCGACTTCGCCTTGAGCCCATATTCGTCCCCCATGACGGTTGATAATGCGCTGAACGGTAGCCAAGCCTATTCCGTTCCCCGGAAACTCGTGAACTGTATGTAATCGCTGAAAAGCGCCAAACAATTTATCTGCATAAACCATATCAAATCCGGCGCCATTATCTCTCACATAAAGAACTACACGACCTTCATTATCAGTAGTTTGTCCGACCTCAATCAGTGCGTCATTACGTTTAGTAGTAAATTTAAAAGCATTACCTAGGAGATTTTCAAACAATATCCGCAGCATTTTGATATCGCCGTATGCTTTAAGTCCCGGCGCAATAGTAACAACTACACTCCGGTCAGGCTGCGCCTGCTTAAGCATTTGCGCAACAGCATCAACAAGAGCACTTATATCAATTTCCTGTTTAACAATTTGACTACGACTAAGCCGCGACAAATTTAGCAATCCGTCGATCAATTCAGCCATACGCTGGCTTGCCAAACGAACTCTGTTTAGATACTCTTTTCCTTCATCGTCCAGCCGGTCGCCATAATCCTCCAGGATGGCCAAACTAAATCCATCAATACTACGGAGTGGTGCTCGCAAATCATGCGACACCGAGTAGCAAAAAGCCTCTAGCTCCTTATTGGCAGCTTCCAGTTGTGCCGTCCGTTCTACTACCCGTTGTTCAAGCTCGGCATTTAGTTTTTCCAACTCATCCATCCTCCGCTGTAGTTCCGGATAATAGCTTTTGCGAATAGACTTTTTACCAAGCCCTATTAGCTTGTCCCGCAAATCCTTGGTATCAGAATCATAATGCATGGCGGAAAATCTCCTCAATATCTTTTATGCTGGCCGTGCGTGGGTTGGTAGCCAAACACGGGTCTAAAACAGTGCTACGAGCTAACGAAGAAATGTCGGCTTCAGTCACACCAATATCCGTTAAGGTCTTGTGTATACCCAATCTTTCCATGAAGGACTCTATTCTTGTTAAGAGCAACTTTTCTCTATCATCTACAGCCATACCAACAAAATCAAGCCCCATTATCTCACCGATTTTCTCGTACCGTTCCCGGCAAGCGGGGAAGTTAAATCTCATAACATGCCTTAGCAGTATCGCGTTACATTCGCCGTGCGGTAAGTCGAACATCCCGCCTAAGCTATGGGCCATAGCATGTACCGCACCTAAAACAGCATTAGAAAATGCAATTCCTGCCGACAAACTACCTAACATAGTATGATTTCTGTATTCAATATTCTCAGGATTACGCAATGCCAACGGCAAATACTTACTCATCAGCTCAACCGCTTTTAAAGCATGCAGATCGGTTAATGGTGAACTGGCTGTTGAAACAAAAGCTTCAATCGCATGGGATAAAGCATCTATCCCCGTACAAGCGGTAAGATAGGGCGGCATAGACGTTAGAACTACTGGATCTATCAGCGCAACATCCGGCACCAAGGCCTTGCTGACAATAGCCATTTTTGTTTTGCGATTGCTGTCAGCAATGATGGCAAATTGTGAAACATCAGCTGCACTGCCAGCTGTTGTCGGAATGCAAATTAGCGGCGGCATAGGATTGATCACTTGGTCAACGCCTTCAAATTCAGTAATATGGCGTTCATTGGAATAAACTATACCGATTCCTTTTGCGCAATCCATTGGACTACCGCCACCGACTGCAAGCAATAAATTACAGGCATTTTCGCGAAAAATATGTGCGCCGTTCATTACATCATAGTCACGGGGATTAACATGCACGTCCTCAAATACAACATAAGAAAGAGAATGCTTTTTCAAACTCTTTAAAACGGGTTCCAGCCAGCCTGCCTTATTCACCCCAGTATCAGTAACAACCATTACCTTTCTGGCGCCAAAGTTCCTGGCATACTGCCCCGCAAGCTCGATAGCACCAGTCCCAAAAACAAATTCAGGTACAACAAATTTGCGTAATTCAAGAATGGCTGCAGTCATACCTTCCCCCCCGTATTCTTGTTAGTTCAATTGTAACAAAAATTTACATCCAATGGTAAATAAATGTAAAAATTTTAATTCTTTTCATAAAAAAATATAATTTTACTCAATTATTGGTAAATTTTGTTAAATAAAAAAATTCACCCGGTATAATAGCCGAGTGAATTTTTTAGTTAAATTACTTTTCAAGATCGGAAAAATCAAGTGTTGCAAAATAATCTTCCATAGTCTCCGCACGCCGGATAAGTTCTACCTGTCCGTCCGCTTTCAGCAGAAGCTCCGCAGAGCGCAGCTTGCCGTTATAATTAAAGCCCATAGCATGACCATGAGCTCCTGCATCATGAATAACAAGAACATCCCCAACGTCAATCATTGGCAATTTGCGGTTAACAGCAAACTTATCGTTATTCTCGCAGAGAGAACCGGTAACATCATAAATATAGCCAAGTGGCCATTCTTCTTTCCCCAACACCGTAATATGATGATAAGCACCATATAAAGCCGGACGCATTAAGTTAGCCATACAAGCATCTAAGCCAACGTAATTTTTATAGATTTCTTTTTTATGAAGTACAGTCGATACTAAATATCCATATGGACCGGTAATCATACGGCCGCATTCCATCGCGATTTTAAGTGGTGCCAGACCGTTTGCCGCAATCTTAGTCTCGTAGGCTTTCTTAATCCCTTTGCTGATAATTGAAAGGTCCACCGGCTCCTGTTCGGGACGATAGGGAATACCAATACCGCCGCCGAAATTAACAAACTCAATCTTGATATCCAAAGTACGATAAATTTCTATAATGAGATCGAACATCATATTGGCAGTTTCAATAAAATAATTAGGGTCCAATTCATTAGAGATTACCATAGTGTGAATACCAAAGCGCTTCACGCCGCGAGCTTTCATAATCCGGTAAGCATCTATTAATTGCTTACGAGTTAAGCCATATTTAGATTCCTCCGGATTACCAATAATCGAGTTGCCGCCTTCGCGTAGCGGGCCAGGATTGTAACGGAATGAAATCATCTCCGGAATACCAGCGTGTTTATCTAAATAATCAATATGACTAATATCATCTAAATTAATAATAGCACCTAACTCGCGTGCCTTCTCAAATTCACTGGCCGGAGTATCATTTGAAGTCAAGATTATCTCTTCGCCCTTCATACCGGCTTTTTCAGCCAAAATAAGTTCAGGTAACGAGCTGCAATCAGCTCCCAGTCCCTCTTCCCGCAAAATTTTCAGTAAATACGGATTAGGAGTAGCTTTTACAGCAAAATATTCCTTAAATTCTGGGGCCCATGAAAAAGCATTAATAAGCTTACGAACATTTTGTCTAATTGCTTGCTCATCATAAATATGAAATGGCGTTGGGTACTTCTCAATCACTTCAGTTATTTGTTCTTTTGTAAACGGCAATTTTTTTTCAGCCATTGTTTTCGCCTACCCTTCAATAAATTTAATATACAAAAGATTTGGGCTCACTAGCCTATTATCAGAAAGGAATCGCTTATACTTTCCAATAATATAAAAAACAGTTTGCGCTTAATCCCGCAAACTGCTTATAGACACAAAAAGTGTACTCGCTGTGCAAGATAGCGCTCCACCTGAAACCATTCAGATGACAGTTTTGCATCTCTTAAATACAAAACCAGCAAAAGTCTTCGGCCAAAACTCCCACTTCGGCGGTCAGCCCCTTTCAGCATCTTCATCGCTGCCGGCTCTACATACTTACTCTTGGTCTACCGCGCCTCTATCAAATATACAATATTCAATTGTTTATATAATAGCAGTACATTCTTTCAATGTCAATATGTCGTAAGTGAAATATTGCTCTCTCGCTCTCACTGCCAAAGACAGGGAGTTCTAAAGAATAAGGTAAGGATTACTTGTCACGATAATACGACCATATACAATGCAATCCACGTATAGTACCACCGCAACGACAACCT
>CAZCEN010000213.1:0-5917 GCA_964497205.1 uncultured Sporomusaceae bacterium | reverse complement strand
CTTTCGCCAAAGGCTCGGCGCAAGCCGTGTTTTCTTTATTGAATAATGAGTTCGAACCCCAAATCCTTTTTAAACCACTTACGATGGTGGGCTGCTGCTTGACGCTCAATACTTACCGGATCATTGGTAAGCAGGGTTAAAATAGCTTGTGACCCCATGATTGACGGTTCAACGTCTTTTACCAGCCCCAGTTCGGTTGTTTCCAGACTTTCGGCTAGCGACAGGAGGAGAGCCAATTTCCTGGCTGTCTGCCAGTTGTGTTGATCAAGGAATTCGCTGTAGATCCGGTTACGCACATATTTGGATGCCGGGCCGTTATGCCAGCCGGCAACCACGGCGATCAGCATTTGCTCACGG
This sequence comes from uncultured Sporomusaceae bacterium, assembly GCA_964497205.1. Classification (GTDB taxonomy): domain Bacteria; phylum Bacillota; class Negativicutes; order Sporomusales; family Sporomusaceae; genus Sporomusa. The sequence continues at coordinate 5,560 of CAZCEN010000213.1, read as the reverse complement.
TGAGTCAGCCCAAACAGCCGTGCATTTTCTACAAGGTAGGCGCTATGGCGAGCATGGTCATAATAGTTTATGGTTATGCCGATATCATGCAGCAAAGCCGCTACCCGGAGCAGCCGCCGATCACGGTTGGATAACCGTAGAATGGACTGCCATTTGTCGAACATGGTTTCCGCTAGTTTGGCGACATGCTCGGCATGAGTTTCATTACCCTTATAAAACAACAGCATATTGCGGGTAGAGTGCATCAAGATATCAGGAATTATCTCAGGCTGTTCCTGTCTTTTCAGATAATACTCCAAAAACATCCCTTCCCGCACGCCGCAGCCGCTAACAACAATATTGGTAGCTTGCGATACCTCAATGAGCGATTTGACAATGGTAGTTCCGGCGATAATAATATCAGCACGTTCACTGCTTAAGCCCGGATATTTGCGACGTTGTGACAAATTAGTTTTAACGAGTGAGCGCCATAATTCATCAAAGGCCATTAAGCCAAACCGGTAATTATGTACTTTGGGAAAGGGATAGTTCTTATTCTTTTGATCCATTTTGGCAATATTACGGGCCGTACCGCCTACGCCGACGATGGGGATATTCAGGCGTTTAAGCCAGGGAAGGCGTTCCAGCTTGCTGCCGATATAATCACGCATAGCCGTAAGCTGAGATTCGCTTATTTTGTCTTGGGCGCCAAACTTTTCCGTTAAGTTAACGGCGCCAAACGGGATGCTGAACATTTCGACAGGCTGACGATCTCTTACCAATGTGACCTCAGTACTGCCGCCACCCAGATCAAATAACAGTGCGTCATCAAAATCAATGGTATTAATGATTCCCATATACCCGAGATGTGCTTCTTCCTCACCGCTAATCGCCCGGAGTGGAATGCCAGTATTTTGCTGTACCAGGTGAACAAATTCGCGGCCGTTTTTTGCATTGCGTACGGCAGCGGTAGCAACAGCCAAGATCTTGTCCACTTTTATTAGTTCACACATATGGGCAAATACTTTCAATGTGCCGATGGCCCGCCACATGGCATCGCGGGAGAGCACTCCGGTTTCAGACATACCTTCGCTCAAGCGTACGGATTCCTTTTGATTGTATACCAGGTTGTAAGCTCCATTATGATAGATATTCATAACAATCAGGCGGGCCGAGTTTGAGCCCAAGTCGATGATTGCCACTCGTTCAGTCAAAATTATTCAGCTCCTAACGCCTTTGAGTAAAGAATTATATTACTTATTCGCTATTATTGATAAAATTCTTGCTTACATTCAACCTTACTATAGATTTTTTTGTATGATTCTTCACGAGTAAACTGTATACGACAAATCTCGGGTTTTCCTCAGCATTTATGAGAACAGCTAAAGTTAAATTGTGGAAATTTACAGTAAATTTAGTATTAAGTAATAAAAAATACAGGATTTTTGGTTATAACTGTCGAATTTATTAATATATATAAATATTAAATCTCGATTTAGGGGGTTCTACATGGCCAGACATGCACCTGACAGGTTTGCCGCCATTCATGTCGGCTCAGAGCAGATTGGCGTCCAGATAGTAGAATATAGCCAATTGGAAGACGTCAAAATTGTAGAACAGAGTTACCGTCAGGTAATGCTGGGTGAAGAGACGTTTAAAACTGGCCGAGTAAGTTTTGGCGCTGTTAGTGAAATTTGTGAACTTTTGAAGGGCTATCGCCGTATGTTTGCCGAATATGGGGTGCGTGACTACCGTTTAGTAGCTACTACGGCTATTCGCGAAGCCCAAAACCAGCCATATATTATCGATCAGATTAAAGTCAAAACCGGTTTTAACGTTGAGGTCGTCGAAATGCCGCAGGAGATATTCTACAAATATGTGTCATTGGTGAAAACGGTTCAGGAACACGGATTGATGAACGCGAAGGATGGCATGTTGTTTGTTGATATTTCTTCCGGTGGTCTGGGGTTTACGTTATATGAAAAAGGCAATCTTAGATATCAGCAGAACATTCATATCGGCGCGCTGCGTATTAAAGAGAGTTTTGACAAAAATCAGCGTGAATCTTCCCACTTTCATCAAGCCCTATCTGAGTACATCAGCAGTACCATTGAGCCAGTAGAAAAGGAAATGAGCCGCCATGACATCAAGCGTCTGGTGTTATCAGGTCCTGAGACCAAGCTGCTATTAAAAATGCTGGGCAAGGAACAAGGCAAGGTTACTTTTGTCAGTTTGTCCGAGTTTAGCGATCTCTATAAACAAGTGCGCTATCTTAATTTGCCCCAAATAATAAAAACCTTTGACCTTACAGAACATAAGGCTGAGATTGTGCTGCCTACGATTGTGCTTTATAAACAAATACTGTCGTTAACCAATCCGGAAGAGGTTGTTATATTAAGTGATCAATTTATTGACGGTATTGTAATCAAGCACATTGCCGAGAAAACCGGACATCCCCACGATAAACTAATTGAAGATCAACTTATTAATTTGTGTTGGGAAATCGGCAAGCGGTTTTACTATGACCCGGTCCATGCGGCTACTGTTGAAAAATGGTCATTGATGCTGTTTGATAAGCTGGCTCGCATCCACGGTCTGGGTGAACGCCACAGGCTATTATTAAAGATATCTGCTATTCTACATGATATCGGAAAACATGTAAACCTGAGGAAACACTATTTTTATTCTTATCGGCTCATTATTTCTTCTGACATGATGGGCTTTTCGGAAGTCGAAAAGCATATAATTGCTAATGTCGCTTTCTATCATTCCAAAGGAGTGCCATCTGACGCAGATGCTTCTTTTGCCAATTTGACACCCAATCAGAAAGTTACAATATCCAAACTATCGGCGATAATCCGGTTGGCCGATGCTATCGATCGCAGCCATCGGCAAAAAGTCAGTCATGCAGAAGCTGTACTGCGCGGTGACGAACTAATAATTACTGTCACCAGCAGTGATGATATGTCGCTGGAAGGCTGGACCTTTGCAGACAAAGCTGCCTTTTTTGAAGATGTTTTCGGAATAAAAGCCACATTAATCAGACGGACGGGGTGATCTAGTGCCAAACAGCAAGAAATGTGATATACATGACAATCCTGAATATTTCTTTAACAGGGAACTGAGCTGGCTTAAATTCAACCGGCGGGTCTTAGGTGAAGCCGATGTCAAAACAAAACCGCTGCTGGAACGCTTGAAATTTATTGCTATTACCAGTTCCAATCTGGATGAGTTTTTTATGATTCGGTTTGCCGGTTTAAAGCATCAGCTGGAAAGCGGTGTGAACAAGGTTGATGCCGCCGGATTGTCGGTACGCCAGCAGCTGGTTTGCATTACGGAAGATACCCATGAAATGGTCAAAATTCAGTATAAATATTTGAAAAATATTATGTCCGAACTGGAGAATTCCGATATTTCGTTTGGTGATATTCCCAAGTTGGATGAGCGGGCGCAGGAATGGCTCGAAAATTTTTTTAATAACACAATTTTTCCGGTAATTACACCGATGGCGGTCGACGCCGGGCATCCGTTTCCCTTTCTGGTCAACCGCAGCTTAAATCTAGCAGTTCTTTTAAGTCAGGAGAAAAAAGACGATCATGCGGCAGTTATCCAGGTTCCGGCTGTATTGCCGCGTATTGTTGAAGCGCCTTCCGACGGTACGAAACGGCAATTCGTTTTCCTTGAAGATATCATTAGGCACTATTGCGGCCATCTCTTCCACGGACATACGATAAAAGATGTGGTTCCATTTCGTATTACCAGAAACGCCGACCTTTCCATTGATGAAGAAGACGCCAAAGACCTTTTAGCCGAAGTGGAAAAGTCCCTAAGACAACGCAAAAAGGGGCAAGCCGTGCGCCTGGAAATTGGTAAAACCAATAATCGGCCGCTCCGGGAACTACTGATACACAACTTAAATATTGGCGAACAAGACGTTTATGAGATTCCAGGGCCTTTAGACGCCGCTTGTTTCTTTAAATTTACCGGTTTTCCTGGTCTCGAACACCTAAAATACAGCCTGGTTATACCACAGCCGCCGCAGGAACTGTCCGGAGTAACCGATTTATTCGACGCGATAAGCGAGCGAGATATCTTGCTGCACCATCCCTATGAATCCTTCCAGCCGGTTACCGAGTTTGTCCGGCAAGCAGCTCTTGATCCTAAAGTATTGGCGATCAAACAAACCTTATACCGGGTCAGCGGCAATTCGCCGATTGTAAAGGCTCTGGCGCAAGCTGCAGAAAATGGTAAACAGGTTACAGTACTTGTCGAGTTAAAAGCCCGGTTCGACGAGGAAAATAACATTCTGTGGGCCAGACGCCTGGAGGAAGCCGGCTGCCATGTTATTTATGGTTTGGTTGGCCTTAAAACTCATGCCAAAATGATTTTGGTGGTTAGGCATGAGCAAGACGGTATTAAACGCTATGTACACATGGGGACTGGCAATTATAATGACGCTACCGCCAAAATTTACACCGATATGGGCTTGTTTACCGCCAACGAGCAGTTCGGCGCGGACGCCTCGGCCTTCTTTAATGTGCTTTCAGGCTATTCCGACCCGCCGGTATGGAACAAAATAGTTGTGGCGCCGTTAGGACTGCGGGAAAAAATCAAAGCCCTCATTGACCGTGAGATCGAATTTGCCAAAGCAGGAACCGGCGGCCGCATTATTGCGAAAATGAATTCACTTGTTGACAAAGATATCGTATTGAAATTATATCAGGCTTCCTGCCATGGAGTAAAAATTGATCTTATCGTTCGGGGCATTTGCGTACTCCGGCCGGGGGTGCCCGGAGTCAGTGAAAATATAACCGTACGCAGTATTGTCGGGCGGTTTTTGGAGCATCACCGTATATTCTATTTCAGTAACAACGGTGACGAACGAATTTTCTTGTCAAGCGCTGACTGGATGCCGCGTAATCTCAATGAGCGGGTCGAGCTATTCTTCCCTATTGAGAATTCCGACCATATTGCTAGGGTAAAAAGTATCTTGGATATTACGCTTGCCGACAATCAAAAGGCATACGTCATGAAAAGAGACGGAACCTATCGCCGGGCCGATAAACGAGGCAAAGCTGTAAACTCGCAGATGGAATTTTTTGCTCAGGCCCAGTCAAAAAACAGAGCAGCAGACATCACAATTGAGCAGAGACTAAAACCTTTATACCGCCGTGCAGAATAAGTAATTATACCGGCAGGAGTTTGCCTCCTGCCGGTATAATATTATACTAATGGGAAATAATTTGTTTTTAGGGAAAGAGGCGATGCACATGCAAGAAAACTACAAAGTGGCCGTTCAATATAACAACGAGTGCGGCTATGTTGAATACGACAGAGAAGCGAAAAAAATCATAGTAAAGTTCGACAATGCAACTGTCCGCCAAATCATCGAGACATATTTGGCGGCAGAACATGTTATCAGGGTAGCTGGGGAAGGGTTGCTTGATTTCAAAGATGTAACAATTCGTCCGGCAGAAAGTGTGGATAATCTAAAAACAGCTCTTACCCGTATATGGGAAAAGACAGGCGTACATGTTGATTGGAGCCGTCCGGTAGCGTGAGATAATCACGCTGCTTTTTT
>CAZCEN010000212.1:0-5919 GCA_964497205.1 uncultured Sporomusaceae bacterium | reverse complement strand
GCTAACCGGCTGGTTATCGCGACTTGTTGATCTTCATCCAAAATATCGGTAATCCCCACAACCTCCGGCAGCCACCCCAGGTCGTCGGCCAAAAACCGAGTGAGACCGACCGCATAATTGGTATCGGCGACAATAACAGCATATCTCTGCAAGTCCATATCATTAAAGCAATCGGCAAGTGGTTCCAGCAGGCTGTAATACCGCTTGTTTTCTTGGGCAATCAAGTTTTCCACCAAGGAAGCTTCCAGGTGTAATGCTGACCCGACCTTCCGCAGAAATTCATCAGTTGCTGAAGGTCCTATGGGCAGTTGAGTTGCTATATAGGGAGTCCCATGAATTTCCTCGGCTAAACATGCGGCGCCTAACCCAAACACTTCTGATACAACAATATTCAAGGCTGCACCGCCAGCCTGACGGATTGCGTCCACACTGTCATCAGCGGCAAAAAAGCTGTTTACTGTCAAACCCAGCTTCTCCAAGAGCTTACGCAAAGCATACAAATTACCGCGCCAAAAGACATCAATAAACGGAGTAATGCCCCAGAGATTAACTGACTTGGGCTTTTTGTCATCGGTTTTTGCGACAAAGTTTTGGAACAAACTTTGCAGCACAATATCATACCCTTGATACGAATTTCCACGAAAGCCGCCGGTTTCTGCAAAAATAATAGGTACACCTTGTTCCTCTAAAGGTCTCACCACTGATCCGATATCGTCGCCGATGACTTCCGTAACACAACTGGTCAATACAACATAAATATCGCCCTGCATAATCTCCAGGGTGGTCCTGACTTGTTCCTCCAGCCGTTCAACTCCGCCAAAAACCACTTCCCGTTCTTGAACATTGGAACCAGGCATACTTAGTCCGCCACAATAGCCACCGACCTGCAACCCTGCTCCCCCTGCTTGCGTCCAGGTAAAATTCCCGGCGCAGCCTGGAGGTGCATGCAAAATAGGTATAGCTTGGGGTAAGGCGCTCACAGTGGCGATAGCGCCGCCAAGCGCACAGGTATACCGGGGTCTTTCAATAAAATTGAAGCTGCTCATTCCTCTTCACCACCTGCCGCGCCGATATATTTAAACGGATTTTGCTGATACCATGATTCCTGGTAAGGCAGTTTGGCAAACCGGCTAAGATTGGCATTAAAACGGGGGTTTTTCAATTGACGGTATAACCGTCTGGCCAATTCATAGGCGCCCCGGTAACCGACATAATGCAGTCCGGTATTATAGATTACATGAGTAGGAATACCCAGCTTAGCCGCCGTACTGTTACCATTCATATGACCAAGAAAAACATCAGGCTGTATTTTTCTAAGTAGATTGGCTTCCTCAAAAGGCTGGCAGTTGGCAATGTTTAACGGACAGTCCTGTCCGGTCAGACTTGCCAACTTCGCGTACTCCACTTCGGCAAATTCGTCATGGTGGAAAGCGCGAATGCCTACCACTTCAAATCCTAATTCCGCCAGAAGTATAGCTGTGGAAAGCGCTCTGAACTCACCGGCGCTGCTAAATGCTTTTTTCCCCTTAAACAAAGGCTTTAGTGGTGCAAGCGCCTCGGCAAGCTCTGCTTCCTCCTGAGCAATAAGCTCCTGGGCTGCTTGCCTCAGTCCAAAAAAATCAGCCACATCCTGCAGCCATTTGCCGGTATTTTTAATACCAATCGGCATATGTCTGATAATGAACGGCACTTGATATTTCTCTTTTAGATGGTTTAGCATATAATCGTCATGTGTCGGACAAGTACTGATGGATAGATCGGCTTCAGCCATGCGCTGCATGGCGCTTGGGTCAGCAAAAACCGGGAAAATATTGACCTCAAATCCTAATGCTTTTAATAGCCTTTCTAGTTCAAGCTCATCTACCCGCCCCATGGAAGACATGTTCATCAAGTTAACGGTCTTTCCCGGTTTCTTTTTATCGTTTTTTTCCGTCACAGCATCAGGCAGCAATGTCCGGCCAATAGCGTGGTATACGGCATCATAGGCAGTAGCCCATATCTTGGTCTTAAAGCCTTCACAATGCACTGCCAATAATTTGGCGGCCACTTCAGGCTGGGTTTGCTCAACTACCCCGTTTACGTCATCACCGATTATGCCTGGCACACAACTGGCTACGACAAAGATAACTTCCGGACGATAACGCCGGTCAGCCTCGATAATGGCTTCCGCCAGCTTAGGTTCACCACCACCGATAACCTCTGCTTCTGTTAGGCCGGTGGACAACCATCTGCCGTCTTTGACTACACCCCAGCGTTGGGTATTGCCGCCGCGTACCGCGGCATTCCCGCCATGGCAGGAAGAACCGCAACCAAGACCGCCATGCATAAGTACTAAACTATTGGGTATGGTGTTCATTGTCCCCAGCGCCGGCAATAGCAGGCAAATGGAGTTTTGCGTAAAACTGCGTTCCTTATCAGGCATGCAGCAGCGCATTCTCCGGTGCGAAACAGCCCCCATTGTCGAACCGTGGGCAATGCACGCTTTTAACCTGTCTTCCCGGGGGGGCGGCTCTTTTAGCTCGAAATAACTCATAATTTCACTCTCCTATATGCCTTGGGCAACGCTGCGAATCTCGCCTGTTTCCAAAGCCACAAGATTATCCGCCCAATGGGCTGCCCAATCCCTAAGTTCCTGCACCTCAAGCGGTGAAGGAACCTTGGATTGGGTATGATTAGCGATCGTTTCAGCTAATGACATGTACACCTGGGCTTGTGCCGAATCAGGAAAGGCTTCAATAGTGGTCTTGCCCTGCAATTCACTTTGGGTAACAGTAACCGAGCGAGGCACATAACCAACTACCTGCGTACTGGTCTTTTCCACAAAATCATCAATAATGACTTTGGCATAAGGTGCATTTATGGAGTTGGCAATTACACCTCCGAGCAGCGCTCCGCCTGAATTTGAGTATTTCTTTATGCCTTTGAACAAATTATTGGCTGCATAAATGGCCATAAAATCGGCGGAAGAGACAGTGAATACATGCTCAGCTATGCCTTCCCGGATGGGTACGGCAAAACCGCCGCATACCACATCTCCCAAAACATCATAAATAACATAATCCAGTTTTAAATCTTCAAAAACCTTAAGCTGTTTAAGCAATTGCACAGCAGTAATAATGCCGCGCCCGGCACAACCAACCCCGGGTGCAGGCCCGCCCGCCTCAACGCAATATACGCCGCTAAAACCCTGATAGACAATATCACTGGGCTTCACTGTTTTCTTTTCCCTCATGGTATCCAGCACAGTAGGTATATAAGTTCCGCCCCGCAATGTATTGGTAGAATCACTTTTAGGATCACAGCCCACCTGCATGACCCGATAACCAGCTTTGACCAAAGCGGCGCTGATGTTGGAAGTAGTTGTAGATTTACCAATACCACCCTTACCATAAATAGCAATTTGCTTGATTTTATCTCCAGACATTAAATCCCCTCCTACATAAACTAAATATGTCTCACATCAACCATGTGAAAAGGAAATAAAACGTTTATCATATAACTTTTCGGCAAAATCCATTTTACCGCCGGGTATACCACACGCATCGGCCCGGCATTGCTGGCAATGTCTAAAGACCGGCAAATAATCCTCAGCAATCATGCGCGCCGCATTGATTTCCCTGCAATCCGGCGAACGGTGATTACGGAATTCGTGCTCGGGAATTAGCGGAATAATGTTAATGAAGGCTGCTCCGGCATTGGCCGCTGCCTTGGCAATATCGCCGATATGCTTATCGTTTACACCGGGAATAAGTACAGTGTTAACCTTGACTGTCACACCTAAGCTTACCGCTTTCTCGATGCCTGCTAACTGCGCCAGGATAAGCCAGCGGCCCGCCGCTTCACCGGTAATATACTGGCCGTTACACACTATATGTGAGCAGATTTGGGCCAGTATTTTCACATCAACGGCATTTATAGTCACGGTAATGGTTTTTACACCGGCTTCGACCAGGCTGGCAATTTTCTCTTTCAGCAGCAAACCGTTAGTACTAAGGCATTTAATTAAGTCCGGATAGCGTTCATGAACCAACCGGAAAGTCTCCAAGGCATAATCACCTGCTAAAGTGTCACCAGGCCCGGCAATCCCAACAACGGTTAATTCGGGACATAATGTAACGGCTCTGTCCAGTACCTCGACGGCCGCTACCGGCGTTAATAAAGCCCGGCTGACCCCAGGACGCCACTCGTTTTTGTTAAAGCCCCGTTTGCAAAACCGGCACTGAATATTACACATCGGACTGACAGGCAAGTGAATACGCCCGAATTTGCCGTGTGCATCAGCACTAAAGCAAGGGTGCTTCTTAATATCATAATTACCTTGGCATTGGCTCACAGAAATCTCCTCCTCCCTTCAACTGCTTAAACCTAACTTTGTCAACTCGGTTTCGACAAAACACCAGGATCGTTTTGCATACACCAAGGGGACTGACTGCGCTTTAGCATGATTTTTTACAGCTTTGGTAATATTGTGGTTCACATAGTCGGTAAAAACCAAGACAAAAGCAGCACTCTTTGGTATATTCATTTTTTTTACTTCGCCCGGGTGCCGACCGGACACATGAGAGATTTCGGTAACACCCATATTGCGCATTTTTCTTTCAATTGCGCCTAAATAATCGGCACCGATAACCAAGGCTGTCATATCTATCTCCTCCTTGTTGCAGCTTTTAAATAAAGAAAACACGGCTTACGCCGAGCCTTGGCGAAAGCGGAAGCCGATGTTGCCCTTATCCAGGCGAAAGTTATACTTTCTATCAGGATAAAAAGAGACAACCGAAATTCTCCACAAAAGCAGAATTTGGTTGCCTCTGGTCTATTCCAGTCAGCAATTAGACTTTACTATGATAATTTTATACACCCAAGTAAAATAAAAAAGGCAATCAAGGCTGCTACACAGCCACTGATTGCCTCCGGTGTTCCGGTCAGCATATATGCTTTATGATTAAAAATATGGTAGCATAAGGATAAGATGGGTGTCAATCCCCAAATATGAAATTATTAATCTTACTCCCACTTGCAGAAGAGGGAGTCTTAGAGCGGGTTAGTCATCGGATAAATTTAATCTGTCAATAAAATTACTCTTGACATTTTTTTGCTCCTTATCATATAATTGCCACATATCTCAATATTGTAGGCTGATCAGACATACTGAAGGCCAAAAGAAACCGAACGTTTCTTTTGGCCTTCTTTTTATTTTCAAAAGGAGGTACTTCTATATGAGTAAAGACCAAATGACGCCGCTGGAACGGCTACAAGCCTACGGCCAGGGAAATGGGATTGATCGCCTGCCTTGCGTCCCGATTGTAGGTAACACGGCTGCCCGGGTAATCGGTGTCAAGGTGAGCCAACTGCCAACAAACGGCAAACTACTGGCAGAAGCTCAGATTGCCGCTTACCGCCGCTTTGGTTACGACATTATCCGCATATTTACCGACCTTTACGGCCAAGCCGAAGCCATGGGGGCTGTTATTCGCTATCCCGAAGATGAAACAGCCTATCTTGATCTGCCTGCTATCACTGATGTCAGCCAGATTGACAGCCTAAAACCAACTGACCCCTACCGGGATGGTAATCTTCCCCATCATTTGGAAGCAATGAAAATTGCCGTAAACGAGGTCGGTAAAGAAGTGGTCGTTACTGGTGCCCTTACCTGCCCCTTTACTAACGCTTCCTTTCTGATCGGGGCTGAAAACCTAACCCGGCTTGTCGCCAAAAAACCGGAGGCCGTACACCGCTTATGCCAATTATCACTGGAAACTTGTCTAAATTATGCCAAAGCTATCATTGATACCGGCTGCACTCCCAGCCTGACTGATCCCATGTCCTCCTCAACCATCATTAGTCCCAAACAATTTAAAGAGTTTTCCTTCCCCTACTTAAAGCAGCTCATCGACTATATTCATTCCCGTGGCAAAGCAG
>CAZCEN010000211.1:0-5945 GCA_964497205.1 uncultured Sporomusaceae bacterium | reverse complement strand
GGACAAACCAATTTACTGGCACTAAATGCCGCTATTGAAGCGGCGCGGGCAGGGGAGCAAGGCAGGGGCTTTGCAGTAGTGGCCGAAGAAGTCAGAAAGCTAGCCGAACAGTCACAACAGGCGGCTACGCAGATTATCGGCTTGATTACAGAAAATAATACTGACATTAGCAGTGCGGTATCAGCGATGCAGGAAGCCAACCAAAATATCACCAAAGGCGTGGATAGTGTAAATGTCGCTGGTAAAGAATTTGAGACTATTGCCAGTGCGGTAGCTAAAGTAGCCGAATTGGCGAAGAACGTCGTAACCGCTGTCGAGTGCGTTGCGGACAGTAATTTAAAAATCGTTCAAGCTTCTGATGAAATTGACAAGGTTGTTTCAGAAACGACAGCCAATGCACAAACTGTTTCCGCCGCCACGGAGGAGCAATCAGCATCGATGCAAGAGATTGCTTCGGCAAGCCAGGTTTTGGCCAACTTAGCGCAAGACTTGCAAAACGCTGTAAGCAATTTTAAAGTATAATGCTTTTTGTGTTGCGAAAACTTTACATTCAACTGCCACACCATAAACCTATAATAAATTAGGCACATATTTTTCCTATGTATAATGCCCGTACCTTTTGGTACGGGCATTTGGTTAGTTTAAAGGCAGCCTGAGAGGCGGCGGCATATGTGGCATAGAAACCTAAGGTATCATCATTATAATTAAAAGATCAAATACAAAAAATACTGTTGCTGTTGCTGTTGCTGTTGCTGGATGGAACATAAAACGTTAGAGCAGGGTTTGGCCATGGGAGAATGAAATAATAAGTCAGGGCCGTTCTGCGGTAGCCTGACTGATGCCTGGGTATTCTAGTTCGTTTTTTTTGTGCCAGGGCGGTGCAGGACGCTTTCATTACGCGGATTACGTGATTGTGATGCAAGACATAAACCGATATAATGTATATCAATAAGGAATCAAATGGTAACTTGTAATTTTCCGAGGGTAAAGTTATTTGGCTGCCAATTTGAATAAATTTCGCTGTGAACAAATGGAGGAGGTGAACCGATTCTCTCTATTACTATAGAGAGATAGGAAGTTATTGGACCCTGCGTCTATGGTATTTAATGTGTTTCTCGTCATGTTACTGGTATTGTTAAATGGTTTTTTCGTCGCCGCTGAATTTGCTATGGTCAAGGTGCGTAGTACTCGTATTGAAACACTCGTACAAGAAGGGAATACGAGAGCTAAGTATGCGAAAAAACTGGTCGATCATCTGGATGCGTATTTATCGGCTTGCCAGCTAGGGATTACGCTGGCTTCGCTGGGGTTAGGCTGGATTGGTGAGCCTGCCATCGCCAACATGATCGAGCCTGTGCTGCTGAACTTTGGTTTTTCGCAAGCCGTCATTCAGACTATATCCTTTGCGATTGCTTTTTCGATTATTACCGCTTTGCATATCATTCTGGGCGAACTGGCTCCCAAGTCGCTGGCTATCCAGAAAGCCGACAGTGTGACAATCTGGACGTCGGTGCCGTTGATTGGTTTTTATAAGATCATGTATCCGTTCATATGGATTTTAAATACAATGGCGAATGCAATTCTCCAGGTGATAGGTATTCAGACCGCGAATGAGCATGAAGCCGCCCATACTGAAGAAGAAATCCGGATTCTGATGGAAGAGAGCCACAAACAAGGGTATATTAACAAAACAGAACTCACGCTTGTCGATAATATATTTGATTTTGCCGAAAGACATGCGAAAGAAGTCATGATTCCGCGGACAGATATGGTGTGCTTGTATGCCGAGGACCCATTCGAACAAAACCTGGAGAAGGCCTTGATCGAGCAGGTTACCCGTTATCCTGTCTGCGCTCCCGATAAAGACAACATTATCGGATTTGTGCATATCAAAGATTTGCTTGCGGCACTGGCGAAAGGAGAAAAGCCAGCCCTGCGGGAGATGGTCCGAGAGGTACTGGCTGTCCCTGAATCAATGCCAATCAGTGATTTGTTGAAACTTTTGCAAAAAAACCGGGCGCAAATCGCGATTGTGATCGATGAGTTTGGCGGGACTGCCGGTTTGGTGACGGTCGAGGATATACTGGAAGAAATCGTTGGGGAAATCCAGGATGAGTTTGATGAAGAACGGCCGGTCGTTGAGCTGCGAGGGACTGATACTCACTCTGTAGACGGACGCCTGCTGTTAGAAGAAGTCAACGAAGTGTTCGGACTCGACCTGGATGCCGAGGATGTCGATACACTGGGTGGCTGGATGTCGGCCCGGGTGGAGATGCCACCCCGGATCGGTGAAAAAATTACTCATGATGACTATGAATTTGTGGTTGAGGAAGCGGATAATATGCGGGTTATCCGGGTTCTTCTACGCAAAATCGCCAGAAGTGAGCCGGAGTCACCGGAGTAGCGGCTGCTGTTAAATCGAATAATCTTTATGAAAAGGCTGAGATACTTGGAAACAAGTGTTTCAGCCTTTAATTGTCCTGATAGAAAGTATAACTTTCACCTGGATAAGGGCAACATTGACTTCCGCTTTCGCCAAGGCTCGGCGCAAGCCGTGATTTCTTTTACGAAATAAGACAACAAAGAGGGTGAAGAAAATAGATAAAAAGCAAGTATGGCATAAGTTCATTAACAACAACTCTTTGACCGCTTACGGTTTAATTCTCGATGGAAGACTTGATTTTATTCAGTTTATGGCCTGTTATCGACAGTAAACGCCGCAGGCGGATATTGTCATCGAATACGGGAAGCAGTGTTCCCATGGATAGACATAATTGTAAAGGATGTTGACTATATCAAAAAATTTATACCGTAGAATGTCGGTAGCGAGTTCAAGGTTTCAATAATTACCCTCTTTATATAATTTTTTAACAGTAGTATACTGGAAGTGCGTATAGATAATTTTTCGCTAATTTTGGAGGAACGTATGAATATTGCATTTTTTCTGATCCCCAAAAAAGAAGTAGTTTATATGCCTCTGAATTCCACTATGCGCCAAGCGCTCGAAAGAATGGAATACCATCGTTATACTGCTGTTCCGCTTATCGATGAATTTGGTAAATATGCTGGGACTATTACTGAAGGGGATTTTCTGTGGAAGATGAAAAATACACCTGGATTAACATTCTCTGATACTGAACGGATCATTATTAAAGATATTCCCCGGAGAATGACCAATAATCCGGTACACATCAATTCTCAAATACAAGATCTGCTCTCATTGGCTATTGCTCAAAGCTTCGTTCCGGTGGTTGATGACAATGGAATATTTATCGGAATCGTTCGCCGTAGGGAAATTATAGAGCACTATGCGCAACCATCAGAAAATCACCTTCCATGAACTATTAGCAGGTTTTCACGATTAACCTCTCGCGTGTGATACATAAGTATCTTTGGTTTTAGCAAAACCCCGAAGTTCGCAAGTCTCAGTATATCTTGCCTCCACCATCAGTAAAAAGCAGCCTCCCCCTGATAATAGTTTGACTACTATCGGGGGGAGGCTTTTGTTACGTGTGGGTTCGTTATAAAATTAGCCGGTATAATTTCCCCGGCCTGCCCTTGGCAGTGGCAAATTCTTCCCCCACATACTTAACCAAACCAGCGTCACAAAGACCGGTAATGACCCTGCGGATATTCTGTTGCGTAACCGATAGTTGCCCGGCCAATTGGGCCACCGTAAAGGTATCCCAGCCCATTCGCCGCACAGTTGTCTCAATTTTTTTGTAAGTCTTGATTCCTACAGCGGCCCGGTGCAGCTTTTCCAATAACTCTGCGTCGTTGGAGTAATAAGAGTAGCTTAGTTCATTTTCTTGGTTAACCGCTTCAATAATGATTCCGTCATCTTGTACAATGACGATTCCGCCACCGGCTTTTGCCCTGGAGTTGCGAAGGGCGCGATGGGCGTTGATTTCAGCGGCAAAAACAGTTTCACCATACCCGATGCCGGCGGTAACCGGAACATCAAAATCAATTGCTATATCAAGTTGTTGAATGGTATCTTGCAGCATGTTTATTTCTTGCTCAACAGCTCCACGTGAACTAAAGATTTCATACACGCCACTTCCCTTATCTAGCAGATATCCGTCCAGTTCTTTGCAAAGAGGCAGTAAAACCCCCTTCAGCTTCAATTCTAACTCTTGGAGAATATACGGGGTTTTAGCCTTCTCAATGATTTCATCATACTGGCCAATTTCAATAATTACCAAACCCACTTGCGTATTTTTAAAATAAGATGCCTTTACTTTTTCCGTAATTATTTTCAGAGACTGATAAATTTCCTGTTCCGTCAAGGTAAGCACATAAACGGGCACGCCTTGTTTCTGAAGCGCATGAAACACCGTGCGCAGCGCGGTGATTGCCCCGTCGATCTTGCCTTCCTGCCATAAACGCCGATGAAAATCAATGATATCTTCCGGATTGTAGTGGCTATTATAATACTTAATATACACGTCGTGCCACGGAATACCGGTTTCCTCGAGGTAGCGCTCGATATCCATCAAAGATTCAAAAATATCTACAGAGAGGCGCTGAAAAATTGCCTTATTGTCAAACGCTACTTGCAGACAGCTCATATAAAATCCAGCTCCCGTGGGCTGGCAATAAGCTAAATTATCGTCGGAAGCCAAATACTTTTTAGCAATGACGTAGGTAACCGGCCCGGAAAAAAGCCACCCCTTTACCTTTGCCTGATTTTCCTGCAAAATAGGTATAATTTCATTCTCGTCCTCAAAAGGAAACGGAATAAATTGAATGCCATGGTCAAAGTTTTGGGCCACCGCCAGAATACGTTCTACCGACTGGGTTGGGCCGATTATGCCAATTCGATGCGCCATGCTACTACTCCCTCAGTTTTGTAATAATAACTTGTCTATCATATACTATTTTACTAAAACATAGCCTTCTTACAACATAAAAATGGGAAAATTATGTTCCAACTAACCAACAAAGGGATTTTGGCATTTTTGCCAAAATCCCTTTGCTAGCATCACACTACGTAAAAAGTGTCAATAAATATACAAATCTAATTCTTGGGATAGATCGGCCAGTATCTTCATTCCTGCAATACTGTTGCCCTTGTCGTCCAGCGCCGGGCTGAACACGCCGATCCCCATGCTTTTGGGTACGACGGCTATTATTCCGCCGCCTACCCCGCTTTTAGCAGGAATACCAACATGTGCGGCAAAGGTACCTGATTCGTTATATAAACCGCAAGTAGACATTACGGCTTTGACGATATGGCATATTTTTTTACTGACAATACGATGATTACTTTTTGGTATGACCCCATTGTTAGCAAGGACAACCCCCATAGCAGCAAGATCTTTGCAAGTAACATTAACAGAACAAAGCCGAAAGTATACGTCCAGCAGTTCTTCTGCATCTCCATCAATAATACCCGTACTTTTCATATAGTAAGCCAAAGCACGGTTTCGATTACCGGTAAGGGACTCCGACCGGTATACTTGTTGATTTATGGAGAGGGCGGGATTACCGGTCATGGTCTTCATAAAATCAAAAATTCTGTTGAACTTTTCCGTATAGGTTGCCCCTTGAACAAAAGGGATAGTAGCAATGGCTCCGGCATTAATCATCGGATTTAGCGGTTTATGCATATTTTTTATTTCTAAGCTGGCAATAGAATTGAATCCATCTGCAGTAGGCTCCACACTAATTGTTTGGAATATTTTATCAAAATCACAATCCATGAGCGCGCAAATAAACGTTATGATCTTAGAAATGCTTTGGATAGTAAATGAAACATCATAGTCGCCTACTGAATACTCATTGTTATCGATATCCATTACACAAATTCCCAATAGCTGCGGATCAACTTTTGCCAGCTCCGGTATATAATTGGCTACCATTCCCTGTGCAGTCAATGCTTTGTTCTGGTCAAGCAGATTGCTCAAAAGCGCTTGCATTACGAATATCCTCCTCTGCCAGTA
>CAZCEN010000210.1:2963-5982 GCA_964497205.1 uncultured Sporomusaceae bacterium | reverse complement strand
ATAAATATAAATTATACGAACATAAATACAGTATATTTTTAATTTATATAATTTTTGACTATACTAAATACGGAAGTCAATAAATGGGGTCAATAATTGCAAGGAGGTGGAACCCATGCGGGAGCGGGTAATAAGGAAAAACCAGCCGGAGATTACATTGTCACAACAAAGTGAACCTAGCAACATTTGTAGCCTGCATCGAATTAAGTTTGCGGCAGCGACGAAAAGAGCGGAAGAATTACGAAATCAACCTGATACGTTTGGCATTAACGATTCTTTAAATTGTGGAAAGTTAAATGCGGCATTTTTGAAAGAAATTTGGTGTATACTTGATCTGTTTTTTGGATTAAATCGAAAATGATGAACAATACCTCATAAACCCTCTGCGGAATACGCAGGGGGTTTATTAATTAATCCAAATTTACAGGAATAATAGGCTTATTGATTTGTGATTTTTGTTAAAACAAACAAATACTAACAAAAACAAACAAAAACGAACTAATAAAATTAAATATTATTGATTTGTGTTTGTTTTGATAGTATTATGTTTAACAAGGATATTTTTCCTTATTACCCATAAAGTAACTTATTTAAGATGAAAAATCACAATAAACAAAAAATTCAAACCGAATGAGTGTGGTAAATTCTATTTTCGGGATAAAAGAAAGAAAAAATAGTAAAACACTTTTTCTTGGAGGGAATATGAAAAAGTTGTACGTGATGCGGGTAGTGATTATCGTTGTGATGCTTGTTGTTTTAACGGGATGCGGTAAGCAAACCAGCTTACATCCCGAGGGGGCAGCCCCGGTAAATGGCAGTAGGATTATTACCGACATGGCAGGCCGTAAGGTCACATTACCGCAGCAAATAAAGAAGGTGTATCCGGTCTCGCCGGCAGAAGCCGTGCTGATTTATACGATTGATCCTGAGCTTTTGGCCGGATGGGGTTATCATATGGGCGCAGACCAGTCTGACTTTATTTTACCGGCCTATCGTAATTTGCCGGTACTTGGCTGGATTTCTCGCGGTTCTACCGGCAATGTTGAAGAAGTTATGAAGTTAAAGCCAGATATCATCCTGATGGTAAGCGATATAAATCAGGCCAATAAGGATTATGCGGATGAACTGCAGCAATTGACCAAAATACCGGTAGTTTTGCTGGACAAAGAAATGACCAAAATGGAAGAAACCTACCTGACTGCCGGCAAGGTTTTGGATCGCCAAAAGCGGGTGGCTGATCTTGCGGCATATTGCCGGGAGACTCTTACCATGGTGAAAGAGAAAAAGGCACTTTTAGCTAATCGTAAGCCGGTTTCAGTTTATTATGCCGAGGGGCGCAGCGGTTTGGAAACTGAGCCGCGCGGGTCGTGGCATGCCGAGATTATCGAATTTGTTGGCGGGGTAAATGTGGCTGAACCGGGTTTGCCGAGCCGGGGGATGATTGGCCGCAGTCCGGTGTCACTGGAACAAGTGATGGCCTGGAATCCGGAGGTTGTATTAATAGGTTACTTCCGCGATGGCGAGAGCAGCAGCTTTCCGGCGATCATGGGTGACAAGGCATGGCAGAACATCCGGGCAGTTCAAGACAAAAGAGTTTATGAAATTCCTACAGGCCCCTTTAACTGGTTTGACCGGCCGCCAGCAGTAAGTCGTCTTATCGGCATCAGATGGGTTGCGAATTTGCTGTACCCTGATGTATATCCTTTTGAGTTTCGTTCTGAGGTTAAGAGGTTTTATTCGCTATTTTATAACTACCAGCTTTCCGAGAAGGAGATAGATGAATTGGCGGATAGAACGCAGCGGAGATAAAGTTTTGTTGTTTGCCTACAGGGAAACTGAGAAAGAGGGGTTGGCATGAAGTGCAATTATTGTGAATGGCGTTGTGAATTGGGAGATGATAACTACGGTGTTTGCCGCATGTACCGTGAGGAAAATGGGGCAATCAAAGAGCGTTTTCCGCATAAGTGGTGTACCTATGCTATTTCGCGGGTGGAATCGGTACCGTTTTATCATGCTTATCCGGGGAGTAGAAGTATGGTCATTGGTACAACCGGGTGCAACATGGCATGCCGGTATTGCGTTAATGCGTTTGTTGCCAAAGAAGATCCGGCTGCACTTCAAGGCAAAATGTACGCGTTTAATCCGGAAGAGCTTGTCCGGATGGCGGTAAAACGTGGGTGCCATAATATCATATTTAATGTTAATGAACCGGCAGTTTCATTACCCTCACTGTTAGAAGTCTCCAAGGCGGCGCGGTTGGCAGGAATTCCGATGGGCTGTCTTACTAACGCGTATACCACGGAAGAGGCTACAGAACTTTTGGCTTCGATATTTTCGTTCGTGAATGTAAGCTTAAAGGGTTTGGCCAATGATTTTTGCCGGGAATATTTAGGGATTCCTGATGTTAATCCTGTTTTGCGCAACATAGACAAGCTGGCGTCGCTGACTCATGTTGAGGCTACAACTCCGGTAATTCAGTCTGTCAATGATCATGAAATGGATCAAATTGCAATTTTCCTGGCCGACATTGACCGGCAAATTCCGTGGCATGTTTTTCGCCTATTACCAGAATACAAAATGAAGGAAGTCGAGTATCCCAACATTGAGGCGATCAATGCTGCCTTGGAGAAAAGCCGTGAGCTGCTGCCTTATATTTATTTTCATAATTTTGTTGGTTCCGACTGGGTCAACACTCTTTGCCCAAGATGCGGTACGGCAGTAATAGAACGGTTTAGTCTGGGCTGTGGCGGCGATAAATTGGATCGCTATAACTGCAGGGATAAAGCATGTCCTGACTGTGGTTATGAAATTAAGCTGTATGGCGACCGCATTGAGTGGAATGCACAAGGGGGACAGCTATGAGTTTAGCAATTATTGATGCGAGAGAATGGCAAAATGTATTCGATCTTAGAACAGGTCGTAAACGGCAGGACAATTCTCCCAGAATTGAGATGCTAAAAGCTGTACTAAGAGAGCACCCCTTTCCGGGTGATATTGCCGACCAAGGCAATCAATGGGT
>CAZCEN010000210.1:0-2863 GCA_964497205.1 uncultured Sporomusaceae bacterium | reverse complement strand
GCCGGACTTTATGGGATGAGCTCTCAAGATATGCGTTATTTGCAGGAGATTGCGGGGATTGAACGGTTAGTAAGAAAAGAAGAGTTTATGTCTTTATTTAGTGATGAGCCTGTTGATGCCGAGCGATTGCCGGAATACTTGGCAGTAGCCAGAGAAGGCTGTTGCTTTCGATCGACATTACTGCGTCGACCGGTTATGATACCGTCTCATAATTATTTTATTCCCGTATCGGCAGAACTGGGTAAGGTAAGTTCCATCACCGATGTCAGCAGCAGTATTGAAGCTCTGTTACAGGAGAAAAAGGTGGCGCTTATTTTGGTTGAGGGAGTGGGGATTAGAGATTTCCGTTTGCCGTATACTCCCTGTAGTAACAGTAAAGGCTGGTATACTTACGAAAACGGTGAAGCCCAGTACTTGACAATAAGCACAGGCAAGCATCAAGTTTTTGCGTATCCTCCCGGCTATAAATCCTATCAAGAAGATGATGAAAATAAGGGATATCCTTTTTCGGGGTATTTGACTTCGCTGCCATCCGGTACGGTCGGGGAAAGGTTTGGCGGCAAGAGTATTGCGGTGGGCAATCGCAGCATGTTTATGCATACAGTGACAGGCACTGATATTGCTATTGAATGTTTTGCCAGGAATTTATCCAATCAGGGATGTTTAGGGGTAATTCATCGCTAATACCCCACTCATCAATCATATAGGGAAATAGGAGGACCTGTTGCGGGTTAGGTACAGATACAAATGGAGAGAGGTTGATAAATATGGAATTAGCGTATTCAGAAGATTGGCAAAAAGTTGTGGAGTTTCACGGGCATGTGTGTCCGGGCTTGGCCACCGGCTACCGTTTAGCCAAGGCGGCGCTCAAGGCTCTGGGGTATCAGGACCCGGAGGAGGGTGACTTGGTGACGATTGCGGAGAGTGACCGCTGCACAATCGATCCCTTCCAAATTGTTCTTGGCTGTACTATTGGCAAAGGCAAACTGTATATAAATTCGACCGGAAAACAGGCTTTTACGGTGGGCTGCCGGAAAAGCGGCAAGGCTGTACGGGTAATACAACTGCCCTATAAGTATTCACCGGAAAGTGACGCATTGACGAGAAGAGTAATGAGTGGCAGGGTGTCGGATGAGGAGTACCGCCGCTATAAGAGTGAGCGTGAAGCGCGCATACGGGAGATTTTAACACAACCGGACGAAACGCTGTTAAAAGTGGAACCGGTTAGTGTAACTCTGCCGGAAAAAGAACCCATCTTCCATTCGCCGTGCTGTGAGTTTTGTGGTGAACAAGTAATGGAACCGTGGACGAGGATGCGTGAGGGTAAAATTGCCTGCATAGCTTGCGCAGTAACTATTGTCAGGTAGTATAGCGCCAATGTGCGCCAACTGAAGTTTTCAGAAGCGTTAGTTAGGAGGAACAATGGAGACAGGAGATGGCTTAGTTACGACAAGACAGATCAAGATGCCGGCAGAGCAAATTAACCGGGACGGCAGGACGCGGCAGAAGCGTGGCTGGCTATTGAAGGTATCGGTAATGCTGGCCGTACTTGTAATCGCCTTTTTTGGATCTTTTCTGATTGGACGTTACCCGGTTGCACCAGATATAGTACTGGCTATTCTCTGCTCTAAGGTATTGCCGCTGTCCCAGTATTGGACTGACACGATGGAAACGGTTGTGTTAACAATTCGTTTACCTCGTATCGTCGCCGCTTTATTAGTGGGTGGAGCATTGTCGGTTTCGGGGCTAGCTTATCAGAATTTGTTTCGCAACCCGTTGGTATCGCCATCTTTGTTAGGAGCTTCTTGGGGGGCAGGTTTCGGCGCGGTTTTGGGGATGATTCTTCATTTGTCCTGGATATGGGTGGAGGCGTCAGCCTTTGTCTTTGGCTTAATTGCCGTTTTTTGTGCAGTTATAATTAGTTCTTATTTCGGCAATAAGTCGACAATATCGTTGGTGTTGGCGGGGATTGTAGTATCGGCTTTTTTTCAGGCGCTTGTTTCTGCGTTGAAATATTTGGCTGATCCTATGAACACGCTGCCGGAAATCAGCTTTTGGCTAATGGGCGGACTTTCCAAAGTTAAGGAGCAAGATGTGCTGTATGCGCTTATCCCGGTAATCCTTCCCATGGTAGTATTGTACTTTATGCGCTGGCAGATTAACGTGCTGAGTATTGGCGAAGAAGAAGCGCATACGCTGGGCATTAATGTCCGGCGTACGCGCCTTGTGGTAATAGCGTGTGCCACAATGCTGGCAGCAGCTGCGACCAGTATGGGTGGCATTATTCAGTGGGTCGGCTTGCTAATTCCCCATATGGCGCGGATGCTGTTCGGGGCGAATTTTGCGATAGTGCTGCCTGCAACAATGATTTTGGGCGGTGCATTTATGTTGATCATGGATAATTTAAGCCGCAGTATTGCCTCGCTGGAAATTCAGGTCGGTATTCTTACATCCTTGATTGGTGCGCCTTTCTTTGTTTTTCTGCTGGCTAGAGCGAAACGCGGGTGGGAGTAACATGTTGCCAAAGGAACGCTAGTTTGATTGGTTAGGAGGCGCAGGTGGGAGGTGTATTGACAACGCTCCACCGCTGGCGCTTGACTTCCGCTTTTTGCCAACACACCTCCCGCCTGCAAAGTCTTGACGCGTTGTATTGGATTAGTGCCATGACAAAAGCTGGAGGATATGCTTTTGCGGCTTATACAAGTCTTTGTCGTAGCCGTGTGCTGTTTGTAATTTAAAGGGGAGAGTGCAGCTATGACTGAGTTAACAATAATAGGTGTCGATGATAGCACAATACGACCGGTTGGATATGTTGAAAGTCCCTGGCAAAGTACCATGGCGGTTCCGCTTGGCGGGGTACCGG
>CAZCEN010000209.1:0-5990 GCA_964497205.1 uncultured Sporomusaceae bacterium | reverse complement strand
GCTATCGAAACATCACTTGTACTTAAGTTGATATTATAAGCGATTAAAAACTGTCGTGCACCAACAACAGTAGCACCTGCCGACGGCATGCGGGCCGGACCGTAATCAGGCTTGCGCTCCGGAGTGGCAATGGCTGTTTTTAATCCTTCATATTCGCCTTTGCGGACATCAGGCAGCTTGACTCGTGCCGGGGTTTTGGCAGCTGCTTCATACATATATACGGGAATGTTGAGTTTTTCGCCAATTTCCCGGCCAAGTTCGTTGGCAAGCTCGACGCATTCTTCCATGGTAATGTCACTTACCGGAATGAACGGAATGACGTCGGTGGCGCCAATGCGGGGATGCTCGCCTTTGTGCTGCTCCAGATCAATTAGTTCTGCCGCTTTTGCACAGGCTTTAAAGGCGGCCTGCTTGGCTGCCTGGGGTTCGCCGACGAAAGTAACTACAGTACGGTTGTGACTGGCGTCGGAGTTAACATTAAGCAGTGAGACGCCCGGTACATTTTTTACTTCATTAACAATAGCCGCAATTACTTCCGGCCGTTGTCCTTCACTAAAATTGGGGACACATTCTACTAATTTACCCATGTTTATTAATCCTCCAGTACTCCTGACTACTTACTTTTACTAAATACAACTTGTCCTTTTTTTATAACTTTATCCACAATATTCATGCCGGCGTTGTAAACCAGGAATAAATGCGATGGATAGTCAAGAATGATGATATCGGCCTGTTTGCCGCGCTCAAGGCTGCCAATTCTGTCTTGTCTGCCTACCGCAGCCGCACCATTACAGGTTAGTGCTGTTACGATCTCAGCCGCAGTCATTTTAAGCTGAATGGCTGCCAGTGCGATAACCATTGGTATCGACTGGGTAAAACAGCTGCCCGGGTTAAAATCTGTAGCTAACGCGACAGGCACACCGCTGTCAATCATCGTTCTGGCCCGGGCGTAAGATTCTCTTAAGCAAAAGGCTGTAGCCGGTAATACGGTAGCAACAACGCCATTTTTGGCCAGTGCGGCAATACCGGCATCGGTTGCCTGCAGTAAATGGTCTGCGGAAACGGCTTTCAATTCTCCGGCTAATTCTGCTCCGCCTAAAGCAACAATTTCATCTGCATGCAATTTGGCTTTCATGCCAAGGTTCTGCGCAGCTTGTAGAAGCCTGCGGGACTGGTCGATTGAAAAGACGCCCTGTTCGCAAAATACATCACAGAACTCAGCAATACCCTGTTTGGTCACGACAGGCAAAACCTGATTGATTATATATTCAACATATTCATCAGTTTTACCTTTGTAATCAGGTGGTACAGCATGGGCACCGAGGAAGGTAGGCACAATTTCTACAGGCTGCTCTTGATTTAGTTCACCCATAACCGATAATTGTCTGAGTTCGGTATCACAATCTAAGCCATAGCCGCTTTTGCCTTCTACGGTGGTTACGCCCATCGCCAGCATTTCGGCAAGGCGTTTAGCTGCTGATTGTTTTAATTCTGCTGCAGCGGCAGCGCGGGTGGCTTGCACGGTACTCAAAATACCGCCACCCCGCGATAAAATTTCCAAATACGGAGTTCCGTTTAACCGCCAGAAAAACTCCTCCGGCCGGTAACCGCCAAATACAAAATGGGTATGAGAATCAACAAACCCCGGCAGCACGCAGCGGCCACCGGCATCGATTACTGTATATTGTGTTTCATCAATTGCCGGCAGCTCAGCCGTAGCACCGGCCCAGGTTATAATACCGTTTTCAGCTAGTAACGCTCCGTCTGGAATGATGTTTAGATCATTCATTGAGGCCCCTTTTTTAGGGGCCTGTCCGGCACAAGTTACCAGTTCGGAGGCGTGCTTAATTAATATTTTAGCGTTGGAAGCTTGCTCAAAACCTGCTGGTGTCAAAGCAATACCATCCTTTCCTGACAAACACTATTTCTTACATGCGGCAGCTACTGTCCGATCAATTAAGGCTTCATCAACAATATAGGGCATTGTTGCATGCGCTCTGCCAGCATATTGTTTATTAAACTCAATCATTGTGGTTATTGAATTATCGTTTCTCGCCCATGACCGGCGAGCAACACCGCCGATAACATCCCATAACATTGCCGAGTGTAGAATGGCATCCACGCGACTGCTGCCGTCCAGAACCATACCAAATCCACCGTTGATCGATTTGCCAATACCAACGCCGCCGCCGTTATGCAGCGCAATTAGGCTCATGCCCCGGGCTGCGTTACCGGCGAAACATTGTACGGCCATGTCAGCCATTACGTTACTACCGTCTTTAATGTTAGCAGTTTCCCGGAACGGTGAATCTGTTCCGCTGACGTCATGATGGTCACGACCTAGCATAACAGGGCCAATTTCGCCATTGCGAACCATTTCGTTAAATTTCAAGGCAATCCTTTTGCGGCCTTCGGCGTCCTGATATAAAATACGCGCTTGCGTGCCGACAACCAGTTTATTTTCTTCGGCATCTCTAATCCAAATATAATTATCCCGGTCTTGTCCGCGGCGATTAGGATCAATGCACGCCATGGCAGCCTGGTCGGTTTTGCGCAAGTCTTCCGGGTTGCTGCTCAAACAAACCCAACGGAACGGTCCATAGCCATAGTCGAATAACTCTGGCCCCATAATATCTTCAACGTAGGACGGGAAGATAAAGCCGTCTTTTTCATCATGGCCGTTTTTGGCAATTTCTTTAACGCCGGCGTCATAAATGGCTTTCATGAAAGAGTTGCCGTAGTCAAAGAAATAGGTGCCGCGCTCAACCAAGATTTTGATAAGCTCATAGTGGCGCCGTAAACTTTGGTTAACCATTTGATGGAATTTATCTCTGTCGGAGGCCAGCATTTCGGTACGTTCGGCAAAGTTCAGTCCTTGTGGGCAATAGCCGCCGTCATAAGCTACATGACAGGAAGTTTGGTCTGACAACAGCGGAATATGTTTATTATTTTTAACTGCATATTCCAGTACATCAACTATATTGCCGTGGTAGGCAATGGAAACTGATTTCTGTGCGGCCTGATATTCTTCCACCCATTTGAATACTTCGTCAAGATTGTCGCTGACTTTGCTGACCCAGCCCTGATCGAGGCGGGTTTTTATCCGGGAATAGTCTACTTCGGCAATAATGCCAACGCCGCCGGCGATTTCAATTGCTTTAGGCTGTGCACCGCTCATACCGCCCAGGCCTGACGATACAAATAAAGTTCCTTTTAAATCCTGATCAACAGGGATGCCCAATTTTAGCCGGCCTGCTGTTAACAATGTGTTAAAAGTGCCATGGACAATTCCTTGTGGACCAATATACATCCAGCCCCCTGCTGTCATTTGTCCATAGTTGGCTACGCCCATTTGTTCGGCAATTTCCCAGTCGTCCTGATTATCAAACATGCCGATCATTAATGCGTTTGTAATAATAACCCTTGGTGCTTCCGGGCGTGAAGGAAACAATCCGAGCGGATGACCAGACTCAAGTACCAGTGTCTGATCCTGGGTCATAACTTCCAGATACTTTTTAATTAATTGATATTGGAGCCAGTTTTGACATACACTGCCGGTTTCTCCGTAAGTAACTAATTCGTATGGATACAAGGCAACCTCGTGATCCAGGTTGTTATCAATCATAACTTGGAAGGCCTTGCCTTCGATACATTTGCCCTTGTACTGATCAATTGGTTTGCCATAAATCCGCTCTTTTGGCATATATCGATAGGCGTAAATACGGCCATAGGTTTTAAGCTCTTCCATGAACTCCGGTGCTAATGTCTCATGCAGTTCTTCCGGAACATACCGTAGTGCATTTTTTAATGCTACTTTAGTTTGTTCAGGAGTAAGACGAAACCCCCGATTTGCGGCTCTGCGCACACCTTCTTTAAATACGGGTGGTTCAGGCAATACGTTATCAAGTTTAATCGTCATAGCTTGCGCGACTTCGGCATTTAGTTTAAGCATATTTCTCTCCCTTTCTTTATAAGCCTAAGTTTATAATAAAGCTTCCAAGTCAAAACATCGTCGAATTAGCATAGTGCAAAGTTTTAGGCGTTATTCACTCCTATAAAATATGGACAGTGACGCGCCGGCAGCGACTTGCAGCAGCCGAAGTTACTGTCATCCAGACAATTAACCAGCGCCATAGCATAAATAAACCCTGCCTTGAAAGCAAGCAAGGCAGGGTTTATTTCCGATTATAGTTTTTTCGACGTTTTTAAAATGCAGAGCTATCTGCCGCCGCGTCATTATGGGTTTGAGGCATTTTCCGAAAGGTCTGCTATAATCTCGTCCAAGGCTTGTCTGTCTAAAACTCTGCCTGCTTTAATAAAAGCAGTGCGTGCCTGCTCATAGTATTCCAAAACCGGCAGCGTCAAATAATCACTAAAGATGTCGGCAACAACAGGATTTTTTTCCATGGATTGTCTGATTTTTGTTTTTGCTTGCAGTATTAGGCCGTTTTGATAATGATCGTGATACCTATCTAAAAATTCGTCGGCTTTGCTCAAATACATTCGGCCTTCATGACAACGATTTTCCTGGACGGCAATGATGGCCAGTACGCAGTACAATGTACAATAACTTCGCGAGCACCAATATCCCCGGTAATCGCCAAAACCGTCACCAACCGCCAGCGCTTCGGCCAAGTATTGCCGGGCCTTGTCACTATCCCCTAATTTAAAGGCGGTATAGCCGGCATTGATGTAAAACACGGCAACACCTTCACTAATCCTCTTATGGCCGGCAATTCTGACTGCTTGCTCATAATAATTTAGTGCTTCCTTTAAATTAAGTGAATCCCGGCGTAAGTTGCCAATGTAATTATAACTGGCGGCAATGTTTAAAATATAACAGTTGTTTTGTATATCCAATTTTTTAAACAACCCAATCGACTGACGATAATATTGTTCTGCCTGCTCCGGATTACCGTCTAAAGCCGAAGCAATTCCCAAAAAGCGTAAGGCGGCAGCCTTTTTTTCCAGCAAATCAGCTTGTTCGGCTACCTGCAGCAGTTTTTCAGCAAATTTTTTAATAATACTTGGTTTACTAACCTGAATACCTAAAAAAATCATTTGCTGATAGCCCTTAACTATATAGTCCTGAAGCTGTTTGGCGGAAGCCAACCGCAATAATTTATGAATCATTTTTATGCCGGATACATGTTCACCACGCCAAATATAATGGCGCCCCATCATTTCCCAGTATGCTATTTGGTAAACAGCTACCTGTCCGTCATCAAATTTCTCTGTCGTCATAAGCGTTAGCAGCTCGGCGATTTTCTCCAAGTAATCCATAGTTTGCCGGCGGCTTTCTCTAAAGTTATTATGCCCGGCCGGATAGCTGTCATTAAGTTCGGGAAACAGCTCATACTGCGGGCAGAAATATTTTTCAGCCAACTTTACGGTATATTCAAGAACCTTGATTTTTTCATCCGCTTGCGTGTAATGGTACAAAATCGCCTCATAACTATCTTTGGCTTGTAATCCGCTGCGGAGTTGTCCCTCCAGCTCCAAGCCTACCCATTTATGAAGCAGTTTTTGTCTGGTTGTAGACATCTGCTGATACACGAAGTTCCGAATCTGCAAATTATAAAACGTATAGATAAGCCCGTGTTTAGGCGAGTTATCTGTTCTGGCAATCAACTTCTTCGTTTCTAACTCTTCAATCGCTTCCACTAATGCAAATTCATCCATTTTTGATATAGCTAATAATTCGTTATAACTCGAATATTTAAAAAATACCGATGCTACCTCAAGGATTTTACGGGCATTATCGGACAGAGTGCCAATCCGTTCTTTTAGGACACTTTGCAAGCGAAGAGAACCGCTGCCTAATTCTTGTCCTGATTCTAAAAGATGTAAGCATTCCAGTAAAAATAAAGCATTTCCGCCGGTATATTCGTACAATTTCTGTTGCAGTTCCACATTGCTTTTATTAGCCGGTAATTTTACTTCTAGTAATTTGGCTACATCTTCAAAGCTGAACCGCTCAATTATAAACT
>CAZCEN010000208.1:0-5991 GCA_964497205.1 uncultured Sporomusaceae bacterium | reverse complement strand
TTCCGGAAAAAGTACATCTCCCTGGGAAACAACCTTCTTACATCCATACTCCCACCCAAATCATGACGTTAGCCAATGATGCAGTCGTAAAGATTGACGCAAAATAAGTGATCTAAAAAAACGGCCGCCTTAGCAGGAGACCGTCTTTAGGATGCGGAAACATAACAATATTAAAAATTAGCAAAGGAAGGTAATAAAATGCGTAGAACAAAAATGGCGCTCGTATTAGCCGGATTAATGCTATTTGTTTTCGGGGTTTTCTCTCCGAATGCTTATGCCGCTGACAAAACTCTCACAGTAAAGATTATCGTTGCTGAAGATTTTTGGAATAGCAAAATTACGTTCCCCAATGGCAATAAAGCGCAAGTTAGCGGTATCGGCGTAGTCCTGCTGGATAAAGGATTACCGCAAGTATTCAAAACTCTAACCCCAGGGCAAAATGAATTAACCTTTACACACACCGGAGCAGAAGGTGCAACTTATCAAATAAAAATTCCTTTCCTAGCCGGTCCTAACGCTTCTGTGTACCAAAATGTAGAGAAAGTTGAGAATAACGGTCAGACTCTTACCTATAAATTCGGAGTAGATATTCCCACAAGACCATTAATTATAGAACGTGTAGAGAAATAAAACAAAATAAAATTGAAAGGGCGTTCCTTCTTGTCACCAATGACAAAAAGGAACGCCCTTTTTACGTCAAGGATACTCAGAAGTGCTGCCACCTTCTTTTAAAACTTGGGCTCCAACCAAGTTTCTCGACTCAATCGTTATATGCGCTCCTTGCCGCGTGATAATGGTTTCGTCACCAATCCAACAATAACGGGTTGTCACGGGAAATTGGTTTACTTTATCGGGTTGACCGTAGGTTGATATAAGTTCCTGGAAAACCGCCGGGTTGCTGATTTCATCTACAGTAATCGAAACACGGCTAAACTGTTTATTAAAAAAAACGTATTGAATATCCTTTAATTTGAAATTCTTACTGCCCACCTTTACAATCCGAGCTTTGCCAATCGGTTCGTAAAAGCTGGCATCCAGATCATACCCTAACAGTACTAGCCGTTCATCATTCGGCGAGTCCCCCCAGGCTATATTATCGTAGCCGTTAAAATGATCCAGGCTTGAGGCTAGACAAACTGGTATCGTCAATAACATCAGGAGTAACATCACCAATACAATTTTGTTAGTCATACTTTCCCTTCTTTCAACATGTAAGCTATACATAATATGTATATGACGTAACTCCGGAAAATATTATTATTTTATCCAATGACTAAGCTTCAGTTGGGGCTAAAACCCCATCTGAAGCTTAGTCTACTTTATGTGACCAATCAGATTAGTTGGCGTTGTATAGCTTATACCGCTTGTCGGTATAGTAATATTAGCAAGCTTCAGTTAAACCAAACTATTTATTACAGCAAAGGAGTCTACCAATGGATAATAACAATCAGCAAACCAATACAATGCCCTCTTTTCCACCACAACACCAAAATAAACAGCCAGGCAGTGAAATAGCTATGAACCCTCGCCCGGTTTCTACCAAGCAAGACTATAAGCCAAGCGGCAAATTAGATAAAAAAGTTGCGCTAATCAGCGGCGGCGATAGCGGAATTGGCCGGGCCGTTTCCCTGTTATTTGCCCATGAGGGTGCCGACATCGGCATTGTTTATCTTGATGAACATGACGATGCCAATATGACCAAAAGCGATATCGAAAAACTTGGGCGGCGCTGCACTCTCATAGCCGGTGATGTTGGCAACGAAGAGTTTTGTAAACAGGCGGTAAATCAAGTTATTACCGAATTAGGTCATCTTGATATCTTAGTCAACAACGCGGCCGAACAACATGTTCAAACAGCGCTCGAAAACATTACTACCGAACAATTGGAACGAACCTTCCGCACGAATATTTTCTCTTACTTCTACCTCAGCAAAGCTGCCTTGCCGCATTTAACCAATGGGGCTTCCATTATAAATACAGCATCAATTACTGCTTATCAGGGCCATGAACTATTGATGGACTATGCTGCCACCAAGGGCGCAATCGTCTCTTTTACCCGCTCACTCTCGCAGTCACTTGTCGGCAAAGGAATCCGCGTTAACGGTGTTGCCCCCGGCCCAATCTGGACACCCCTTATACCTGCCTCATTCAACGAACAGCATGTAGCCCAATTTGGACAGGACACACCCATGAAACGTGCCGGTCAGCCGGCCGAAGTTGCGCCGTCTTATCTATTTTTAGCCTCACAGGACTCCTCCTATATGACTGGCCAGATATTGCATGTCAACGGCGGAACTATTGTAAACGGTTAATTTCGAGATGTCATCCCAATTCGTTTTGTGCTGCTACCAAGCTGCCTGCATAATACTTTTCCCGCAGCTTGGGCTTTTCTATTTTACCGGTGGGGTTGCGGAGCACGAAATCAAATATAATCTTTCGCGGACGCTTATACCGCGGCAGTTCGGAACAGAATTCCCTTATTTCATTCTCTGTACACTTGCACTCAGGCTTTAGTTCGATAATGGCAGCCGCAATTTCACCAAGACGTTGATCCGGCAGGCCAATGACCGCCACATCTTTAATAGCGTCATGCCGGTGCAAAAAATCTTCAATCTGTACCGGGTAGAGATTTTCACCGCCACTGATTATTACATCTTTTTTGCGGTCAACCAGATAAATAAATCCGTCTTTATCCATGCGGGCCATATCGCCGGTAAACAGCCAACCGTTTTTCAATACGGCAGCAGTAGCTTCCGGGTCGTTATAATAGCATTTCATTACCCCCGGTCCCTTGACAACTAGTTCGCCAACAACACCTTGCGGTGCAACCTGGCCGTGTTCATCGGCAATCACCGCTTCCCAATGATAGCCGGCTTTACCGATTGCCCCGACTTTATGAATATTCTCCATCCCCAGGTGAACACAGCCTGGACCAATTGATTCGCTTAAACCGTAGTTAGTATCATAGAGATGGTTGGGAAAATGCTTTTTCCAGCGTTGAATTAAACTGGGTGGAACCGGCTGGGCGCCGATGTGCATCAACCGCCATTGTTCCAGCTGATAATCCGCAAGCTTGACAGCGCCGCTATCAATGGCATCAAGGATATCCTGCACCCAGGGAACAAGCAGCCAAACAATGGTAACCTTTTCCGCGGAGACCGCTTTCAATATCCAATTTGGTTTAATGCCGCGCAACAAAACAGCTTTGCTGCCGGCCAGAAAGCTTCCAAACCAATGCATCTTGGCACCGGTATGATATAGCGGCGGAATGCATAGAAAATTGTCTTCCCGCGTCTGCTGGTGATGATTCTGCTCAGTATGGCAAGAAGATACCAGACTACGGTGATCGTGAAGAATAGCTTTAGGAAAACCTGTGGTACCGGAGGAAAAGTATATTGCCGCATCATCTTCGAGCGTAATATGAATTAGCGGCGCTTCCGCCGGGGATTTTTCCGTAAGCTGTTCGTAGTTTTTTGCAAACGCAGGTCCCTCTTCGCCGACAAAAAAGCATACCTTAACTCCCGGAATCTTATCACAAATCATTTCCATGCGTTCAATAAATTCCGGCCCGAAAACCAGAGCGGAAACTTCCGCTAATTCGAGACAATATTTTATTTCATCCGAGGCATAGCGAAAATTTAACGGCACTGCCAATGCACCGGTTCTGAGAATCCCCATGTAGATCGGCAGCCATTCAAGACAATTCATTAACAGTATCGCCACTTTGTCTCCTTTTTTTATCCCACTATTAAGCAGCAAATTCGCAAATCTGTTTGCTTTCTCATCAAACTCCTGCCAGGTTATCTCGCGGCGAAAACTCGCTATCGGATTTGTTTCTATAAGTTCATACTCTCGCCAGGAAACCTCATGCTTTTCCTGTAACTCCGGATTGATTTCAACCAGACTTACTTCATCGCCATATAGCATCGCATTACGGGACAATATTTCTGTTATTAACATCTTGCTTTCCCTCCAATATTTTTGCTTTCTGCCAAGGCGAGAGCGAATAAAATAAAAAATCCCGTCTCCTGTATTTCTACAGGGACGGGATTAAAAATCCGTGGTACCACCCTGCTTGCTTTTGGCAAGCCGCTCTTTTTCAGGTACGGGAACAAAAGTCCGATACCCTAGCCTTGTTAACGGTGGCACACCGGCACAGTCTACTCATTGCTTTTCAACCTGCTGCTCACAAGTGTATTTCAGTTACTCCGCTTACCGGTTCACACCACCCACCGGCTCTCTGCAAAGCATTATAACCTACTTTTCCTGATCTTCGCATTTACTTATTTGTTATTAATGGCAATTATAGCAACAGAAAACTTGAGTGTCAATACCAATATTAACACTCAAGCACTATTTATACCCTCCCATTAAGTATTGATAAAAAGGCGCGTCCACCCACACCGTACATGAATCCACCTTTACAGCAGGATTAATAAGCAGCAAGCCTGCTTTTACAACCGCTGATTTTTCCGGTAACGAAAACGAGTGAATTTCATAATGTCCTTGCGTAATTACATGATCTGTGATTGTTTGATAACCGTCAATCGGTGTTAACGACGTATACAACGGCTGCCACCAAGAGTCACAAAGCAACCCCTGCTGATTTTCACGGTCTTTTTTAGCAAACCGGAAAATGATGTTTTGAAATGCCTGCTTTTGTTCAATTGTCTGAAATTCAAAAGAAATATCATACTCTTTAGCATAAGCAACATACTTATCATTAGCTAATTGCGCAACTGCGTAATCAGGCGTTATTGTCGGTTCGCCCCATTCTTTCAAATAAATAAATGCCGAAGTTTTTGGTTCAAACTGTACTTTGGCATTTATCCCTTCACTCTTTAAAAGCGCAATCAACTGCAACGCATGCTTAATACTGCTATGCCCATAGCGAATAGTACGGCGCTCATCAAATCGGTGTGCATTAGACGTATCTCGAAGATTATAGCCGGTTATTAATCCGTCCGCAACTGCTTTGTTGACTAGTTCCAGCAAATTTTCATCCCTAATCAGCTTTGCATTTGTCCATGTTTTGTACACTTTGCCATATATATCCTCGTCGGCAATGTAGCCAAGATAGTTTGCCGGTAAATACTCACCATGAAAAGCCAATATCCTAGCTAACAAAACCGTTGCGAATTCCGGTGTAACCGGTTCGTCTAGATGGATTTCTTTGTACCACGACTTTGGCAAGAGACCACTGTCAACAGCAACCGCTAACTCCTTTGCCACAGCTGGATCAATTTTCCTTTTTGGCACTTCCAGTTTGGTTAGTGCCGCATTGGTTTTATGCCTGTCATAAGTATTAGCTACTTCTTTCAAGCCGGAAGCCCGTACAGCCAGAGCAACTGCCTTACTATTACTCAGCCTGGTGTCAGCAGCCAGCTTACTTTCTGTCAACACGCCGCTTTTATATAATGCGTTCGCCGCTCTAAAATACTGTGAGCCAGGTGCAACATCGTCAATCAGGCCGACCTGATCGATATAGTCTAAATTCAACACTTTAGCCAATGCTGCAGCAAACTCTCCGTTTGTAACAACGCTGCCAAAGCAAATATCGTATTTTTCTTCTAAGAACTGAACCTCTGGAGCCCGATACTTGCTCCCAGCCTGTTCAACTGCCCAAGCCGGTATAGTTAGCATCCAGACTGCCAGAACTGTAACTAATAAAATCCAGATAATCTTCTTATTATCAGCTTTACATATCATAGGCAATCCCATTCCTTTAACTCCTTTTTAAAGCTCAATTTTATCCGATGACTAACCCGCTCTAAGACTCCCTCTTCGCCAAGCGGGAGTTTAGAGCGGGTTCCCTGGAAGTTGGCCGACTAACCTTCAGGTGAGGTTAAGTCTACTTTATTCTAAAATATTCCAGAAAAAAATATAGAATTCCTGCCAAATTAACAAAAATTGGTGGAAACTCTCTTACTTTGGAAACCCCACTATTGTGACGAGAGGTGTCTATATACGTAACCCCTGGCCCTTTGCCGG
>CAZCEN010000207.1:1904-6007 GCA_964497205.1 uncultured Sporomusaceae bacterium | reverse complement strand
TTTTAGTGTGGCGGCGCCCACTATGGCAGCGGAGAGTCAAGAACCGTTAACACTCCAGCAGATTGTCAATGAGGCCATGAAAAACAATCCGGCAGTTGTGGAAAGCCAAAAACGCTGGGAAGAAAAAGTGGGGCGAATACCAATTGTAACAGCTCAGCCCAACCCCAAGCTAGGTATTATGAAGGATGATATACCGAATGGGACATTCAATCCCTTTAACGCTATGATGACGGAATATACGCTATCGCAAGAAATTATGAATCCGTCTAAGCTGAAAGCCATGGGTAAGATGGCGGATAGTGACGCGCAGATGTCCAAGGCAAACTATCAGGATAAGCAAATGGAGGCCTATACTGCTGCCAAAACAGCTTACTATGATCTGTTATATGCTGGCAGGGCCCTTGAAATCGGCAAGGAAAACCAGCAGCTCATGGGACAACTGGTACAAATAGCACAAATCAATTATTCAACAGGTATGGTACCGCTGCAGGATACGCTAAAAGCACAAACCGAGTTTTCCAAAATGACAAGTGACTTATACAGTATGGCATCTATGGAGGCTGTTGCTAAAGCCAAGGTCAATACCGCCATGGGCCGCTCTGCTGATTCACCGCTGGCCGTTAAAGAAGAATTTATCGCACCGCCGCCTAACTTTGATTTGGCCGGACTGCAAAAGCTGGCAACTGAAAGTAAGCCTGCCGTACTCGGTATGCAGCGACAGGTAGATATGGCCCAAAATGGGGTAACGCTGGCCAAAAAGCAGCAACTTCCTGATTTTGAATTTCAGATTGGTTATAAAGACAGAAAACAAACTGAGATGGAGACACAGCCTGATACTTGGAAGGTTGAGGTTATGGCTATGCTCCCCATTTGGCAGGGCAAGAATAAAGCAGAAATTAAATCTGCCGCCGTCAGCCTGGATGCGGCGCAAGCAGCTTTGACCAACATGCGGAATATGACGGCACTTGATACCCAGATGGCGTTAACCGAAGCGCAAACGGCTTGGCATAAGATGGACGTATTTAAGAATACCGTTATTCCGCAGGCAGAACAGACCTATCAGGCTGGTGTGGTCGGCTATACCAATGGCAAAGTAGATTTCATGACAGTACTTGATAGCTTAAATGCGCTTCGCAATGTCAAGCTTGAATACTATAAGGCACGCACTGACTATGAAAAAGCAGCCGCCAACCTGGAAAAAGCGGTGGGCAAGCCGATGTTTACCAGTGGAACGCAGCCATAAATGAGGAGGGAGAAGAGAGCATGATTGATAAAATAAAGGCGAAAAAGAAGCTCATTATCGGCGTGGCCGCAGGCGTGTTGGTTGCCGGGGCAGGTAGTTATTACTACGCTGCCAACAATAGCAAGCCCGCCGCTGTCGATCATTCCGCCCACCAGGCAGCAGGTCCGATAGTTGTGGCCGGTGACACAGTAAAACTGGATGCAAAAGCCAGACAGCTGGCAGGTGTGCAGACAGCGCAGGCGGCAGTAAGAGCGCTCGGTAAAGAGATTAAAACAACAGGTAAAATTGCTATGAATGAAAGCGGACGGACTTATATTACTTCCCGTGTCGAGGGGCGGGTTGATGAACTCTATGTAACGGCGGAAGGCGAGTACATCGCCCCCGGACAGGCTATTGCCTCCGTGTATAGCCCAACCTATATAGCGGCTCAGCAAGAATACTTGCTGGCACTGGAGAATGTGCAAAAACTCAAGGGTGCAGGTAAGGATGTTGTACAGATAAATAACCGGCTGCTGGAAGCGGCCAGACGCAAACTGCAGTTATTGAACGTATCAGACGGTGACATCGCTCATTTGGAACATACCAGGCAGCCGAATGATCACATGACCATTTACGCTCAGTTCGGCGGGACAGTACTGGAAAAATCCTTGTTGCCCGGTACTTACATTATGCCGGGTGACAAAATTTTTGGCTTGTCAGATTTGTCGGTAGTATGGATGTATGCCGACATTTACGAAAAAGATTTGGCAGGTATTCAGCCTGGCCAGACGGTAACAGTGACGAGTGGCGCTTATCCCGGCGAAACCTTTACCGGGCAAGTGACGTTTATTAATCCTGTTATGGATGATGCAACCCGCACTGTCAAAGTAAGGGTGGAAATGGCCAACCCCGGCGGCAGACTGAAACCTAATATGTTTGTAAATGCCGGCATACGGCTGCCGCTTGGGGACAGCTTGGTCGTACCGGAATCCAGTCTGTTAGACACCGGTACCCGCAAAGTTGTCTTTGTAGCGCAAGGCGAGGATGCTTTTGTTAAACGTGACGTTGTAGTCGGCCAGGCAGCTGATGGCTATATCCAGATTCTCTCCGGCCTTCAACCTGGAGATACGGTTGTTACTGCTGCGACCTTCCTGATTGACTCGCAAACCCAGTTAGGTAATTTCGGCAGCCATGCCGGTCACGGCGGCGGCAATAAAGCTGCGGCAACTCCGGCTGCAACTCCCAGCCTGCCGGGAACGCCGCCAGCTAACGGCGGTGACCATAGCGGCCATGCCGGTCATTAGGAGGGATAACTATGCTAAATAAGCTCATTGAGTTTTCTCTCAAAAACCGGGTAATTATCTTAGCGCTGGTGGCCCTGACTATTATCTGGGGCGTATTTTCGGTAAAGGATACTCCCATTGATGCCTTCCCGGATCTTAGTGAAAATCAGGTCATCGTTTCGGCAGATTGGATGGGGCGCGGCCCGCAGGAAATCCAGGATCAGGTTACCTACCCGCTGGAGACAGCCTTGCGGGGGTTGCCGAAGGTTAAAGAAGTACGTTCGGCTTCCTCTTTCGGGATGTCGCTCATTACCGTTATCTTTGAAGATGGGGTAGACCCCTATTTTGCCCGCCAAGTGGTGAATGAAAAAGTGCAGCAGGCCATTCCGCGTCTGCCAAGTGGTGTCCAGCCCTCCTTAGGTCCGGTAAGCACACCTATGGGACAAGTCTTCATGTATACGGTAGAAAGTGACCGTCATAACCTGGCAGAACTACGCACCGTCCAAGACTTCACAATCAAGCAGCAACTTAGCTCTGTACCGGGAGTAGCTGAGGTAGCAAGTATTGGCGGCTATGTGATGCAGTATCAGATCAATCTTGACCCGCATCTTTTGCAAAGCTACCGGGTTACTTTTAATCAGGTATTTGGAGCGCTTAGCGCTAATAATGCCAATGTTGGCGCCAAAGTTGTTGAACAAAACGGTCAGGAATTTATTATCCGTGGCTTAGGATTAGTAGAGTCAATCGATGATATAAAAAATATTGTAATCGCCCAAAACAACAACGTTCCGATATATGTCAAGGATGTAGCCAACGTAACCGCTGGGCCGGATTTTCGCCGGGGCGTGCTGACGAAATCCGGTTATGAGGCCGCTGGTGGGATTGTCATTCAGCGGATGGGCGAGAATACGCTGAACGTAATCGACCAAGTAAAAGCCAAAATCAATGAGATTCAGCCTACTTTGCCGGAAGGCATGAGAATTGTACCGTTTTATGATCAAACAGACTTAGTTAAAAAAGCAGTCAACACCTTAACACGGGCGTTGATAGAAGAATTCGTCTTAGTATCCATTATTGTCGTTGCCTTTTTAGGCAACGTCCGCTCAAGTCTGATTGTGACCAGTGCCATTCCGATTGGTATTCTGATGGCCCTGATTGCTATGAAACAAATACACCTGTCAGCCAACCTGATGTCGCTTGGCGGTATTGCTATCGGCATCGGCGTTATGACCGATGCGGCTATCGTTATGGTAGAAAACATCTTCCGGCATTTGGCAGAAGACCGTGGCAGACGCAGCATTGTCGATGTGACATTAGAAGCGGCCAAAGAAGTGGCAGCACCTATCTTTTTCTCCATAACCATTATTATTGTTACCTTCCTGCCGGTATTTACCATGACGGGTACCGAAGGGAAGCTGTATACCCCCATGGCCTGGGCAAAAACTTTTGCCATGACAGGATCGCTTGTTTTGGCGTTCACCTTAGTTCCTGTGCTGTGCACCCTCTTGTTGAAGGGTAAAATTCAGGAAAAAGATACTTGGGTTGTTGCCAGACTGCATAACTGGTATGTACCGATTTTAAAAGCAGTGCTAACTAAC
>CAZCEN010000207.1:0-1894 GCA_964497205.1 uncultured Sporomusaceae bacterium | reverse complement strand
TGTAATGGTTGCAGGCTTTTCGCTGTTACCGCTGATCGGAACCACCTTTATGCCTGCTTTAGATGAAGGAACCTTCCTGGTAATGCCGACCATGCTGCCAAGTGTTTCACTTACCGAAGCCGTGGAAGCGGCCAAAACAATGGACCGGGTAATTATGGAAATACCCGAAGTCGATATGTCGGTAGGTAAAGTGGGACGGGCCGAGTCAGCAATGGACCCGGCGCCAATAAGTATGATTGAGACCATTGTTACTCTAAAACCAAAAGAAGCGTGGCGTCCGGGTGTAACCAAAGAAGCCATTGAACAGGAAATGATGGTAAATCTAGCCAGCATTCCTGGACTTAATCTGGCCTTTACGCAGCCTATAGCCGGAAGGCTGTCAATGCTGACAACCGGTGTTCGAACAGAGCTAGGTATTAAGTTATATGGTGAAGATTTAAAGGTTCTTCAGCAAAAAGCCCTGGAAATTGAGAAAGCATTAGGCACTGTTCCCGGAGCTAGTGACCTTTTAGCGGAAAGGGTATTTGGCGCTCCTTATCTGGAAATTCAGGTTAATCGCGATAAAGCTGCCCGCTATGGTCTAAATGTTGCCGATGTAGAGGACGCTATCGAATTAGCTATTGGCGGGAAAAAAGCGTCTACAACCATTGAAGGTCGCAAACGCTTTGATATCCTTGTCCGTTATAATCGTGAAAACCGTGAATCTATTGACGCTATGCAAAATATCCTCATTCCTGTTACCGGCGGCGGTGCTGCTAAAGGGTCAAGCGCAGGCATGGGCGGCGGCATGGGCGGCGCACCTTTGGCATCGGCAGCACCGGCAACTGGTGCCTATGTTCCGCTGGGTGAAGTAGCTCAATTCCGCGTAGTTGACGGTCCAGCAATGATTAGCAGTGAAAACGGAGTATATCGTGTGATTGTTCAAATGAATACCCGTGGCCGGGATGTTGGCAGCTTTGTGGCTGAAGCCAATAAAGTGATAAAAGAGAAAGTCAACTTACCGGCAGGCTATTCATTAAAATGGACTGGACAGTATGAGAATCAAGAAAGGGCCAAAGCGAGACTTGCTCTGGTAGTACCGGCAGTTATCTTGCTGACTTTCTTCTTGCTGTATATGACATTTAAGTCAGCCAGTGATGCTTTCTTAATAATCCTGAATGTACCGTTCTCTTTGGTAGGTGGTATTGTTGCTATCTATGTAACAGGTACTTACCTTACGGTAGCGGCGGCGGTAGGGTTTATCGCGCTCTTCGGTATTGCAGTGCAAAATGGGGTTATTATGGTGACCTATATCAAACATCTCCATGAAACCAAATCGCTCCAGGAAGCCATTATGGAAGGGGCTATTACCCGCCTAAGGCCGGTAATGATTACGGCTCTGGTTGCCAGCTTAGGATTGTTTCCGTTGATTTTTGCCACAGGTACCGGTGCTGAAGTACAGCGCCCGATGGCAACCGTAGTAGTCGGCGGTTTAGTGACCTCAACCATTCTCACACTTATCGTTTTGCCGTGCATTTATCTTGTATGGAACCAGTGGTTGGAGCGTAAACGCGGCTCTGATGTTTCAGGTAAAGAATCAGTGATTTAAATAAAAATTCAGGAGGAGTTTTAATAATGAAAAAAAATAAACTTGTACTTGGCATTTTGTCTTTGGTGGTAGTAACCGCTTTATTTGCGGGCTGCAGTTCAAACAGTAATCAAGCGGCACAGCAGCCGGCGGCACAGCAGCAAGCATCAGGCCATGAGGGGCATAGTGCATCTATGCCGAAAGAGGACCCAATGCCGATGATGAAAGAAATGGATAAAGACTTGCAGGATATGCTGAAACAGGTAAAAGCTGGCCAAACAATGGATGCCCAGAAGAGT
Organism: uncultured Sporomusaceae bacterium; assembly: GCA_964497205.1. Lineage (GTDB taxonomy): Bacteria > Bacillota > Negativicutes > Sporomusales > Sporomusaceae > Sporomusa. Next base: position 28 of record CAZCEN010000207.1, on the reverse strand, counting down.
GCCGGCCATATGATGGGAATGATTGATA
>CAZCEN010000206.1:0-6032 GCA_964497205.1 uncultured Sporomusaceae bacterium | reverse complement strand
AATCTCCCCCTACTATTAGGCATTAACGATCTCCCCTTCCTGTCGTTTCTGGCCCAAGGCCAGTTCAATCGTTTTTGCTGAAACATCTCCGGCTGTTACCAGCGCTTCTCCAACCAAGATGCCGTTTACCCCGGCTCTTTTTAGTTTTCCGGCATCTTGTTCATTCCTGATGCCGCTTTCACTGATAATGAGCCGCCCTTGGTCACAATAAGGTAATAACGCAAAAGTCTGCTCGATATTAGTAGTAAAACTTCGCAAATCCCGATTATTGATACCCACTATTTTGGCCTCTGTCTGTTGTACCCGTTTCAGTTCATGCAATGTATGCACTTCTACTAAAGAATCCATCCCTAATTCACCGGCAATCTGCGAAAATCGGGTAAGCTCTGTATTCGATAACAAAGCGGCAATCAGGAGCACAGCGTCCGCTCCAGCGGCTCTCGCTGCAACAAGCTGATATTCGTCGATAATAAATTCCTTGCATAATACTGGCACATCAACAGCTTTCTTCACCTCAACAATATCCGCCATCCTGCCGCCAAAAGCTGCATTGGTATGCACTGACAGGGCGGTAGCTCCACTATTGGCATAAATCTTGGCAAGTTCCACAACAGTATGGCTTGAGCATAATGTCCCTTTGGCCGGTGAAGCCAGTTTGCATTCGGCAATCAATGACCAGTCATGCCGGGAAATGGTCGCACTAAATGCAAAATCACCTTGTGTCGCCTCACTCATGATAGCTTTCAGAGGAATCATTCGTTTAGCTTCTCTTATAGTTTCCCTGGTCTGATTTACAATCTTGTTTATCATGTAACCCCTCCTTTGCTGCCGCTATAAAGCGCTGAATTTTCTCTATATCTTTTCGCCCGTTAGTCTCCACGCCGCCTGATACATCGACCCCGTCAGGCTGTAAAATATCAATAGCTGCCGCTACATTCTCCGGTGTCAACCCACCGGCCACAAAGAGCGGCCTGTTTGTATATCCAGCTAGCAGCTCAGCTGCCTGCCCCCAGTCAAAGACGATTCCTGTCCCCCCCTGTCTACCGGCAATACAACTATCCATTAATGTCCACGCTGTTTGATAGCCCTCAAAAACTGCTGAACTAAACCCTGATGTATAGCTAAAGGCTTTGATTACCGGATATCCAACCAGACGGCAATACTCGGGCGACTCCTCTCCATGAAGTTGTACATAGTCCAATTTGCACTCCCGGGCAACTTGCTGTACTTCGCCTAACGGTGAGTTTACAAATACGCCAACTTTACCAACACCTGACAGCTGGCAGGCAATCTGTTTGGCCTGTTTCAAAGCAATCTGCCTTTTACTCTCTGCAAAAACAAAGCCGATCAAATCTGCCCCAAAGTTACGGGCTGCTACAGCCGCCTCTATGGTACTGATACCACAAATCTTTATGATAATGAAAAATCCGCCTCCCTGTACTGCGTAAAGTTCTGCAGTGCCTCCAGCTTTTTCAAAGCAGCTCTGCTGTCAATACTTTGCGCAGCAAGCTCTATACCTTCCTTGATATCGGCCGCAGCATCGGCTGCCACTATTGCCGCGGCAGCGTTTAGTATTACGATATCACGCTTCGGCCCGTGTTCTCCGTTTAATAGCCGGAGAATAATCTGCGCATTTTCTCCAATCGTGCCGCCTTGGTAATCGGCTAACGTGCAACGGCTAAATCCATAATTTTCTGGCTCAAGTACATAAGAGTGAATTTCTCCCTCTCGCACTTCGGTAACATAAGTAGGCATAGCAGTTGATATTTCGTCAAGACCATCCTGGCTATGCACAACCATAGCCCTGGCTACTCCCAATTCAGCAAGTGCCTGAGCAACTTTGGTTGTCAGCGCAGAATCATAGACCCCGATCAACTGACACTGAGCGCCAGCCGGATTGGTTAAGGGACCTAGCAAATTAAACACGGTCCGAAACCCTAGTTCACGCCGGGGATTGATGGCGTACTTCATTGCCTGGTGAAAACGCGGGGCAAAAATAAACCCAACGCCAATGGTATCAATCGATTCGGCCACAGCTTGCGACGTCAGTTCCAGATTTATCCCCAGCGCCTGCAGTACATCGGCGCTGCCGCAGGAACTGGACACACCTCTGTTGCCATGTTTAGCCACACTCAAACCGGCACCGGCCAACACAAAAGCTACCGTTGTTGAAACATTAAATGTTCCCCGGCGATCCCCGCCGGTTCCGCAGGTATCAATTAACTTTTTAGAGCTGCATTCAACCTTCAGGGCAAAGGTACGCATAACTTCGGCAAATCCAGCCACCTCGAGGCTTGTTTCCCCTTTCATGCGCATCGCCGTAAGGAAGGCAGCAATTTGCGCTTCGCTAGCCTGCCCGGACATAATGACCTGCATGGCTTCTCTAGCCTCTGCACGGGAAAAATCCTGACCGGCCACAGCCTGGGAAAGATAATCTTTTAACATGTTTTTTTACCTCCTTTAGAAAAAAATAAAGACCATTTCACCTCTAAAAGGGGCGAAATGGTCCGCGGTACCACCCTAATTCGGAAAATAACAAACTTACCTGGGTAAATAAAAAGACCATTTCGCCTAGGGGCGAAATGGTCGCGATACCACCCTATCCAAAAAGTTCACACTTTCCCTCGTTCAGGTACGGGACACAATAACAATCCGATACCCTAGCCTGTTAACGGTGGCGTCCGTCCCAGCCTACTCACAAAAGTTTTTGGTGGGCAGCTCACAGGTCCATTCCATAGGTTCTCTAGGCCGGTCATCTCACCTCCGGAAACCCGGTCACCGACTCGCTGAACTAAAGTGTACAAATGTACTCGTCCTGTTCACAGCCTTTACAGTATTTAACTTTAGAGCAATTTTAGCTCATGTTTTTCGTATTGTCAAGACTATTTTCCCCTGCGAAAAACATTGTTATCCTAAAACAGCAAACTATTTCTAGCTAAGCGACAGAACCATTTTCCGCATTTATTATGCCCGCAATATTCTGCGCCAGTTCTTGCAGTGTTCCTTGATAGTCGGCTCTGAAGTCCAATTTTTTTGCATTTATCAAACAATCGGTAACCAAATAGGTTTTCATCCCGGTTTTCGCTGCAGCCAAATCTTCTTCAACATCATTTCCCACCATCAAGCATTCTTCCGGTCTCCGGCCAACACGTTCGATAATTTCCCAATAGTATTCAGGATTTGGCTTACAAAAATGACATTCCTCGTAGCTGGTAATGTGCTTAAAACTAACATCCGCTAGGCCTGCCCATTGAATACGCTGCTTAACCGCATTCAACGGGAATATCGGATTGGTAGCTAAAACAACCTCAAGCCCAAGTTCAGTCACCGCCATAACAGCCTGACGGGCTATTATACTTGGCCTTGTTACCGGTTTTACTTTTACAAAATCATTCTCATAAAAATCATCAAAAATGGGTTCAAGCACCCCGGCGGCAATTCCAATATTTGGCATGAAATCCTCAAAAAATACTTGTTGGTTAGTTTTATCTTTATCCCTGCTTCTAACCATAGCCTCGGTTGATGAAAGTAATTGCCGGATAAACTTTTTTGAATCGATAAGATTACCTATCCGAAGACATAAATTTTTAAAATACTCGTGTGCAAACTCCTCCTGCTCCAGCGGCAGCAAGGTTCCATCTAGGTCAAACAACACAGTTTTTATCATATTTTTTAGATGACTCCTTTAATTATAAATCTCATATAACTAAGTTTACTAAAAAAACCTCTTAAAGCCAAGTTTGGTATTATGTAGGCAAAAGAAAAAAGCCGAGAAAATTATTCCCGACTTCTGCTGCTCTTTTCTCCCTTATACTACTTGCACCTTATATTCGCGCATCCAGTGATCGGCTTGAATGAGATAAGCAAATAGCTGTGGTCCACTCATTAATTGACCAAACCAAGGAATGCTCGAAGCAGATAAATCAGTTTGCGCAATTTCCTTAAACTTTTCAACATTAAGAATCTGCTGCAAAGGGGAAGATGGATCGTTCAAAATGGCCAGTGCCTCGCCAACGACGGCTTCGGTATATGCTGGATTATGTGTTTTGGGATAAGGACTCTTTTTGCGCCAAAGCACATCCTCGGGTAAAATTCCTTCCAAAGCATGGCGCAGCAGTCCTTTCTCCCTGTTTTGATAATACTTCATACTCCAGGGCACATACCACACATACTCAACAATACGGTGATCGCAAAACGTCACTATGACTTCAATACCGAATGCCATACTCATGCGGTCCTTACGATCCAAAAGGGTTGGCATAAACCGTGTAAGGCTAAGATAAAATATCTCACGCATTCTGGCAGAATGCGAATCTTCCCCTGGAAGTCGCGGAACCTCTGCAAGAGCATCACTATAGCGTTGAGCTACATACTCGGCTGGCTTAATCCGATCCTGTATGTCCTGTTTTAACCAGGGAATACGAATTTCGGGATGCGGTGACCAGGGAAACGTCGTAGCATAAATCATATCTTCCCGTTGAAACCAAGGGTATCCTCCGAATACTTCGTCAGCGCACTCCCCCGATAAAGCCACAGTGGCCCCTTTTTTTACCTCCCGACAGAACAAGTATAGCGAAGTATCAATGTCGGCCATACCTGGCAAATCGCGGACCAAAACGGCGGACTTCAGGCTTTCTGCCAGCTCCGAGTTATCTAATAATACATTATGGTGACATGTGCCAAAATGCTCCGAAACCCGAATAACCCACGGAGCATCCGAATTGGGCTGAAAACTGTTAGCTTTAAAATACAAGTCATTGTCTACATAATCTACCGAATACGTATGCAGCCTGTCTAAGCCTGACTGTTTACGGGATGCAGCCGCCAATGCAGTAAGCACACTTGAATCAAGCCCTCCTGATAGCAGAGCGCAGATTGGAACGTCGGAAACTAATTGCCGTCTGGCGGTGTCAATCAAAAGTTCTCGAACCTGTGCCGCAGTCGCGTCGAAATTTTCAGTGTGAGGTTTTGATGTTAATGACCAATATTGTGTAATGGTTTTTCCTTGCCGGCTGATAATCATATAGTGTCCGGGTTTTAATTCATGAACACCCCTGAATACACCATGCCCTGGTGTCCGGGACGGCCCAATCATAAACACTTCCGCCAGACCTTCTTCGTCAATTTCCGGCCGTACAAGAGGATTGGCAAGTAGCGCTTTAAGCTCTGAGCCAAAGATAAAACTACTGCCTCGTTCGGCATAAAATAATGGCTTAACCCCTATACGGTCACGGGCTAAAAACAGGCTCTGTTTTACTTCGTCCCAAATTCCAAAGGCATATATACCGTTAAGCTTCTCGACACACGCCGATCCCCATTCGATAAACGCCACAAGCAGCACTTCAGTATCACAACGGGTGCTGAAGGTGTGGCCCCGCTCTTCAAGTTCCTGCCTAAGTTCCGTCGTATTATACAATTCGCCATTATATGTGATTACAAATTTCTGCGCACCGCGATATCGGATCATGGGTTGCGCACCCCCTACCGGATCAATAACACTAAGGCGGCGATGCCCCAGCATTGCGTTTGACGAAACGTAAGCCCCCTGCGCATCCGGTCCCCGTGCAGCCAGCGTATCAATCATAGCAGATAAAATATGACTTTTCTCTGTTAAATTTTGCTCCCAGTCAATCCACCCGGTAATCCCACACATTCTCTATCATCCCCCACAAAAAAAATATCCTGTGGGCGCCAAACCAAAAGGCCGGCACACTACACAGGCATCGTTGCCCCGCGTGTTATTCACATGCTTATAGATATGCACTTAAACAACTAAATGCTACATGTAGTATTGCCCTTGCCAGAAATTTGTGCCTGTTATAGATTAATCACTTACCATCCATACCACTGCCGCTTCTAGTATAGTTCGAGTTACATAATATCAAAAACAATCCCGCATCCTGTTCCGAATGCGGGATTGTTAACAATTAGCAAGCTTGTTTAAACTTTTTAATATCTTCAATTAGGATAGGCAGCACTTCCATCACGTCGCCTACAATACCATAATCTGCAAATTTGAAGATTGGCGCATC
>CAZCEN010000205.1:0-6115 GCA_964497205.1 uncultured Sporomusaceae bacterium | reverse complement strand
ATTCACCTAAAAGATATTGTCAAAGGCGGTATTAAGGAAAGATTCCGGGAGCTTAGGCAGATGGGCATTAAAACAGTGATGATCACCGGTGACAACCCATTAACTGCCGCCGCCATCGCTGCGGAAGCCGGAGTCGATGATTTCCTGGCGGAAGCAACACCGGAAGCCAAACTTAAAATGATTCGCGAATATCAGGAAAATGGCATGCTGGTAGCCATGACCGGCGACGGCACCAATGATGCGCCAGCCTTGGCGCAAGCTGATGTTGGCGTAGCTATGAACAGCGGCACCCAGGCAGCGAAAGAAGCCGGTAATATGGTTGACCTTGACTCTAACCCCACCAAACTTATTGAAGTAGTGGAAATTGGCAAGCAACTCTTGATGACGCGGGGTTCACTGACAACCTTCAGTATCGCCAACGATGTCGCCAAATATTTTGCTATCATACCTGCCCTCTTTATCAGCACTTACCCCGCTTTAGGAGCATTCAACATTATGCATCTGGCTACCCCGGAAAGTGCCATTTTAAGTGCCGTGGTATTCAATGCCCTGATAATTGTCGGGCTTATCCCCCTGGCGCTTCGCGGTGTCAAATACCAGCCGGTAGGAGCTGATGTAATTCTGCGCAAGAACCTAATCCTCTATGGTCTCGGCGGATTGATCGTGCCCTTCATCGGCATTAAACTTATTGATATGATATTGGTTGCGCTTAGACTTGTTTAATAAAGCGGGAGGAAAACTATATGGTACACGAAATCGGTGACACGCTCCGTTTGTTGCGTTCCGAAAAATGCGCAAGCCTGGAAACCGTGGCCGAAGCCATCGGGGTGTCTGTATCCGCAATAGAGCATTATGAAAACAATACCTGGTGTCCGGGGAAAAGCGTATTGGAGAAGCTTGCCGCTTTTTTCGGCGTGACGGTGGCTGAAATCGAAAATGGATATAGTGTTATGTTCGACCATACAACGCGCGACATGCTCATCGTCAGACAGATGAGCGGTAATCAGATTAGTATTGTGTCTCGAACAAAAATTTACTATTGAGAAACTGCAAAGGAAGATGATAGCAATATGACGAAATCAATAATAAATTCTCTCCTTATGGTTCTGGTCATGACCTTGTTGACCGGCTTAGCCTATCCCTTGGCAATGACCGGCTTGGCTCAGGCTTTGTTTCCTGCCCAGGCGAATGGCTCTTTAATTACCCAAAACGGTAAGATAATTGGTTCTAAGCTTATCGGTCAGAATTTTTCCGGCCCGGGCTATTTTCACAGCCGCCCTTCCACTGCCGGTGCCGACGGCTATGACGCCACCGCTTCGGCTGGCTCTAATCTTGGCCCGACCAATCAAAAACTAAAGGATACTGTAAATGAGAACCTCGCCGCAGTACGCAGCGACAACAATCTACCTGCGCACACACCGGTTCCCGGCGATTTGGTACTGGCATCCGCCAGCGGCTTGGATCCGCATATCAGCCCGGAGGCTGCCTATATACAGGTCGAGCGAGTAGCCAAAGAAAGAGACCTTAACGCCGCGGAAGTGAAAGCTTTAGTTGATATGCATACGGAAGGTCGGCAATTAGGTTTTCTCGGCGAACCGCGCGTGAACGTATTAGAATTAAATTTAGCACTTGATACTATGAAACAGTAATACAGCCGGGCTGCATCCCTTACGCGGAGCAGCCCTCTGCGTGTATATATGGGGGGAGACACGCTATGCCTAAAGAAAAAGTAACCGACAGACCAAATCCTGATGAATTATTAGAGAAAATCAGCAAAGAAGCCAAAGGCAAACTCACTGTATTTTTGGGTGCCGCTGCCGGCGTCGGCAAGACCTTCAACATGCTGGAAGCAGCCCATGATAAGCTTCAGGAAGGCACAAATGTTGTCATCGGCTGGGTAGAAACTCACGGGCGGGCTGAAACGGAAAAACTAGTGGAAGGGTTGCCCTGTATTGCTCCCAAGCTCATGTACTACCGGGAAAGAGAACTTAAGGAAATGGATATTGACGCCATCTTACGGGAAAAACCGGAATTGGTGCTGGTCGATGAATTAGCCCACACCAATATCCCCGGTTCGCGTCATGTCCGGCGCTACCAGGACGTAGAAGAAATTATCAATGCCGGAATTAATGTCTATACAACGCTTAATATTCAACATATCGACAGCCTTAATGATGTTGTGGCGCAAATCACTGGAGTTATTGTTCGTGAAACGGTACCGGACTATATTGTCGAACAAGCCGACAACTTAAGACTTATTGACATTCCGCCGGAAGACTTGATCAAGCGCCTCAAAGAAGGTAAGGTCTATGTACCCGGTCAAGCCGCACAGGCTCTGAAAAAGTTTTTCCGTCCGGGGAATATTAATGCTCTCAGGGAACTGGCACTGAGATTTACCGCCAGCAGGGTAGATCAGGATATGACACAGTACATGAGGTCTAACCGGATAGCAGGACCCTGGCCTGCCGCCGGACGTGTCATGGTATGTGTTAGCGCCAGTCCATTTTCCGCCCAGCTTATCCGCGCGGCCAAACGGCTGTCGGAAGGACTCCACGCCGATTTTTTAGCTCTTCACGTCGAAACATCCCGCCGCCGTTTTCCGGTGAGTGACAAAGAACGGGACCGTATAGCACGCAACATACGGTTAGCCGAAGAATTAGGCGGAAAAACACTTACCGTCGTCGCCGATAATCTCGTGCAGGAAATATTGGATGCTGCGCGCAACCATAACGTAACCTCAATTGTTGTAGGCAAACCGCGCCACAGCCGCCTATGGGAACTGATCCATGGTTCCTTAGTAGATAAAATCATTCGCCACAGTGCAGGTATTAATGTTTACGTCATTCAAGGCAATGCCGAAAAAGAACAAGGACCGACAGTAAAAACGGCTGCACCGGATATTTCGAAATTATATTGGATGCATACAGTTGGCGGACTAGCTATGACTGCAGCTGTAACGGCCGTCAGCTGCCTATTCAAACCACAGTTAGAATTAGTAAATATAGCCCTACTATATCTGTTGCCTGTATTATTAACCGCCCTGTGGTGGGGGCGGTGGTCCTCCTATCTTACGGCATTAGCCGGTGTACTCGCTTTTGACTATCTTTTTGTGCCGCCGATACTTAATTTTACCGTCTACGATATTCGCTATCTCTGGAGTTTCATTATTTTTCTCGTGGTATCTTTTATCATTGGCGGTAGAACCGAAAAACTCAGGCAAGAAGCAAAGTCAGCAAGACAGCGCGAAAAAAGCGTTCGTGCACTCTATGAATTTAGCCGGCAAATTGCTGCTGTAACTGATTTAAATTACATTGCTCAGGAATTGGCAAAGCACAGCGGCGACACAATTGGGCGAGAGACAGTTGTGCTCATACCTTCTGAACAAGGAAAACTCACGGTCCTAGGCACTTATGTTCCCAATGCAGTTTTCGCGGGAAACAATAAAGAAACACTTCCGGAGACCGAATATGCAGTAGCAGCCTGGTCCTTTGAACATGGCCAAGTCGCCGGACGTTCGACCGAAACATTGCCTGGAGCCCAATTTCTATTTGTTCCGCTGGTTAGCGGCGAGCAAATAGGCGGCGTATTGGGAATATCTATTGGTGACCAAAAAATTACTTCTGAAGAAAAACGGCTCATTGATGCCTGGGCAGGACTCGCGGCCATTGCTGTTGAAAGAGTAACATTAGCTAAAGCAGCACGACAAGCCGAACTGCTGGCAGAATCGGACAAAATCCGTACGATTCTGTTTAATTCCATTTCCCACGAATTGCGGACACCGCTTTCGGCGATCACCGGTGCCGCATCCACCCTGCTCGATAAAAGTATCGAATATAGCCGCGACCTACAGCGTGAACTTCTTGAAACCATACAGGACGGCGCTACCAGAATGGAACGGGTGGTGGCTAATCTATTAGATACTGCCCGCCTGGAAAGCGGTATGCTCTCTCTAAAAATAGACTGGTGCGACATAGAAGATATTGTCGGAATTGCACTACGCCGCTTGGGTGATTTAACAAAAAAACACCCTATGGAAATCCAGTTGCCGCCTGACTTACCTCTAATCCGGGCAGATTGTGTCCTCTTGGAGCAAGTCCTGCTAAACCTGTTGGATAATGCTATGAAATACTCACCCGCAGGTAGTAAAATCCGTGTAACGGCTTCGTCGGTCGGAGCAGCCCTTAAAGTTAATATCTATGATAACGGGCCAGGGATACCCGAAGACGACCTAGACCATATCTTTGAAAAGTTTTATCGGGCTAAGCAGCCCGTAACGGTATCAGGCACAGGACTTGGACTATCAATTTGTAAAAGTATTATTGAAGCTCATTCCGGGCGGATATGGGCTGAGAACGCTCCTGACGGTGGAGCAAAAATAAGTTTTGTTGTCCCGATTAACGGTGATAATACCCTCACACCAAGAACGGCAGGTGAACACATTGACTGATAAAGGACCGCGAGTTCTTGTTATAGACGATGAACCCCAAATCAGGAAACTGCTGAAAGTTTCTTTACATGCTTACGGCTATACCTTGGATGAAGCGGATACCGGCAAAGACGGTATTAACCGGACTGCTATATTCAAGCCTGATCTAATTATCGTTGATCTAGGTTTGCCTGATATCGACGGTAAGGAAGTTGTCAAACAAATCCGTGATTGGTCTGGCGTGCCAATTATTATACTAACGGCCCGCGATCAGGAGCAGGAAAAGATCGAAGCGTTAGATGCCGGGGCTGATGACTATGTAACCAAACCTTTTGGAATGGGTGAACTTCTGGCACGGATGCGAGTGTGCTTAAGGCGTTCCGCCGAAAGCGAAAACGAACCTGTCCTTACTTGCGGCGGACTCAAAGTCGACTTGGTGCTAAGGCGAGTAACAGTAGATGACCGGGAAATCAAGCTTACCCCTACGGAATATGAAATTATTAAAATCATGGCGCAGCACGCCGGACGTGTACTTACCCATAAGCAATTATTAAAGGCAGTATGGGGCAATTCTTATAACGAAGACACCCACTATATTCGGGTTTACATTGGGCAACTGCGACGAAAAATTGAGGCAGATCCAGCACAACCGCGCTATATTATCACCGAATCCGGAGTCGGTTATCGGCTTATGTGTCATTAATGTCTGGCTTAATGTGGTATTATTTCTATATTGAATCAATTGAAAAAGACCAGTTAAGGTGAGCTTTTCTACCTAAACTGGTCTTACTTCATCTATTTGTTTCTCTCGATGGTTATTCCCATAAAGGATGGTCATCGTCTCACTTTTTCCGGTCTTACATGCCACTATTAGTAACTGGATCGATGATGATTACCGACTTCAGTTGTTTATCCAATTCTTTCCTTATATGCGCATAATAGGGGCAACCACAGCCATCGTTGGCATAGTGTATTGACGACGATAAAGCAATGATATCGGCGCCTCCTTTTATCAATAATCTGGCTCGATCCACAACTTGTTTACCCGGGCATCCGCCACACGTAAAGCAGCCTATTAGTTCGGCGGCTCCCACATTTTTGAATACACCCGATCCCTCTCTAACGGCGAGGAAATCTTTATTTTCCCAGCACTTATCCTGACACTCCCTACACCCGATGAGACCAACTTTTAACATAGATTCCCCCCCTTATTCATTTAAATTTCTTGGAAGCCTTTATGATTTTATAACGCAACAATAGACCAAGCAGCAGGACTGTTACTATTCCCACCAGCCATTCACACATAGTAAGCACTTCCTTTCTCTGGTCTACTATATTCATTTCGACAATCATAAGTTACTAATTTCAGCGAAAAACAGATAAATTTATTGATTTTTTGTGCATTATAATGGTTTTTCTACCATTTACGATATAACCTATTCAAATCAATTAAACACTATATAATATTGTCTCGAATAACCGTACACAAAATATTGCAAGCTACGACTTAGCATATAACATGTAGTGGTTTCACACCCTGCATACAGCATAAAAAAGCACACGCCATGCACAAAAACTGCCGACGTGTGCTTTCATTTTTTTATTATTCCGGCTTTCCGGCAAAATACGTATCAATTAGTTTTTCTGCCAGACGCTTGGAGGCGTTAGCTTGCGCCGTCAATAACAATA
>CAZCEN010000204.1:896-6131 GCA_964497205.1 uncultured Sporomusaceae bacterium | reverse complement strand
TCCCTATTAGAAAATATTTGCTACACAAACCCAAACTCCTGCCAAATTAATACGAATTTGGCGGGAGCTTCTCTTTCGTTACTTCTATTCGATTTATTAATGCTCGATGAATTCCATCCCCCCTGGCACTCCAAGAAAACGGTGTTGTATCAACTTCAACTGATCTCGCCTGCCTATCTAAAATTCCCCGCAAAATCAAACTGCGACGGGATGGCAAATTTACCGGTCTCATCAATATAGCCACCGGAGAGGACTAGGGGACGGTGGTACTGTCTTGCTTTTAAAAGCTTTGTAATTCTGGTATCTTGGCCGTAACCTTTTAAAAGATAATTAATAAACCCCATGGCCATTTTGGTTGTTTCATGTTCACCAGAGTGTTGTGCAAAGGTTGCCATTAATCCGTGGTTCACCCTATTCATCCTTATCCAGGAGACAAAGTTACGTTTTTTAAAATATCAATATTGTAAATATTTATTATTTTATTGACAAGTCCTTTGTTAGTGTAATAATATAATAATTACTTCGTCCTGCAGGCGTAGTGTTTACAAAAAATTTAATTTGATTTAAAAATAATGATTGGGAAAAAGCAACTATTGTTCTGTTTCAGAGATCCGGTGGCAGGTGAAAACCGGTACAGATATGGTTTGCAAAACTCACCCATGAATTCTTTTGCTGAACGAAAGGAATTCTTTAGGCAAAAGCGTGTGTCCACGTTAAAGGATACCAGCCATTCTATTTAGTATGGCTGAATTACGAGCCTAATGTAGGGTGGTACCGCGATATTGTCGCCCCTATTGACATGTGTCAATAGGGGCTTTTCTATATCCAAATATCCTTTGGCGAATATCATTTTTCCATTCACAAAATTAAAAATAATAAAGGGAGGACAATCCTTATGGAAACTCAGAAATCCAGTCCGCTAAGTATATCGTTTGCTATGGCCGCCGTATGGTTTGCAACACATAGCGGCGGAGGCTTTGCTACCGGCAACCAGGAAGTTAATTATTTTGTAAAGTACGGATGGTACTCTGTTTTCCTCCCATTAGTTGCTATGCTGCTCTTAGGCTGGGGCCACCGGAATGCACTTGTCCTGGCTAAAGATTATAAGACCTACGATTATAAAAGCTTCGGCGATGCTCTTTTTCATCCTTATGAAAAATATTTCTCCCTTGTCTTTGAATTGGGCTTTATCATGCTGATTATCTGTGGCGTAAGCACATCCATAGCAGGTTCGGGAGCCCTATTAAAAAGTTCCCTGGGAATTCCGTATGGAATGGGCATCGTAGCTGTCGGAACAGCTCTGCTGCTGCTAACCATATTTGGCAGTGAGCTAATTGTTAAGGTTTTAAATCTCAAAACTTATTTTATAATCATTACCCTCCTCATCCTCTGCGTATTAGGCATTCAAATGGGAGCTTTTAATTTTCAACGTGTGCTGGCTACGCAAGAAACCTTTGGCACCGGTTTGTCAGATGCGATTTGGTATATGCTGATCTATATTGGTTTTCAAGCCTTTACGGTACTGCCTATCATCTCCGTCTCACAAAATATTAAGACCACTAAGGACTGCAATCGTTTTATGCTGTTTGGCACGCTTCTCAATGGCACTTTTCTGGCAATCATCTGTATCATGCTGTTAGGCTTTTCCCCGGAAGTTCTTAACGAAACGCTGCCGGTATATTTTGTCACTACCAAGCTTGCCCTGCCTTGGTTAAAGATCTTATACAGTGTCATTCTATTTGTGGCATTGTTAGGCACAGCGATATCATTGATCTTTTCTACAGTTGCACGTTTTGAGCCTGTGCTGATTAAAAAAAATATCTTTAAGAGCCTGAAAACCCGCAGAATTGCCATTTCTCTCGCTACTATCATATTATGCACAAGTATGTCAGTATTCGGACTAACGAATATTGTTGTCAAGGGATATGGTTCTGTCGGCTATATCGGCTTATTCTTTGTTTTGCTTCCGGAGATTGTTGTCGGTACTATTAAGATCAGAAAAAATGCTCAGCTACGTAAAGAGCAGAGACTCGATAAAGCCGTCTAACAGAACAAAAAAAGACTTACCAGCTTTTAAACTATGTAAAGGAGTGACCTTCTAGAAGGCCACTCCTTTACTGAAGGGACAAGGGGACAAGTTCTTCTTCTTTGAAAAGAGATACTTCAGTATAGCCTAAAGATACGCTATCAAATTTGAGATCTTTCCGCAATTTGTTATAATTTTGTGTAATAGTCATCATCTGTCGTTACTCCCGCATAAATACTTTCAAAAATTGAATTAATCTCTTCTTCCAACTTACCTGGAAAAGCATCGAGCATTAACTCAATATCCTTTTTCATATATGTTATTTTATTTTGCGCGCGGCTTAATCGCATACTCACTTTGGGGACAAATTCAGAGGGACGAAGAGCGCAAACCCGTACCATACCTCCTGCCTCAGCCTCTGAAAACTATACTTTCTTATCTTATAAAAAAGCCGATTCACAAAATGAACCAGCTTATTCAATATTCAAGTTAATGCACTATGGTTAATATAGTCCCAAAAATGTACCATGTGTATGACAACCGCGAGACAGTTAATGATACATTGCGACCAAACTAATTGTCGATAGCATATTGTCGCATCTTTCGGTATAAAGTATTACGTGAAAGACCCATCGACTTTGCAGTCAGACTGACATTACCGCCATGACCGGTCAAGCGTGCAATAATTTCCCGTCGCTCGTTTTCTTCCAACATCCGCTTTCGTTCTTCCCGGTTGCTAATACATTGGAGTTGTACTTGCGGCGAAAAGCGCTCCCCGCTTATGTTTCCTGGTCGATAATTACGGATTTCATCAGGTAAATGATCCAAAGTGACAATGTTGCCTTCCATTAAACTAATAATTCTTTCGATTACGTTTTGTAATTCACGTACATTTCCTGGCCAAGCATAGCTCACAATCCGATTTAACACTTCCGGTTCAATAGTAAAATTACGACTATTATGCTTATCCATCTTTTCCAAGAAATAATGAAATAAGAGGATAATGTCATCCGTGCGTTCTCTAAGCGGAGGAATCGTAATGGAAATAACATTCAAACGGTAATATAAATCTTTGCGGAAAGTTCCTTTTTCCACTTCAGTCAACAGGCATTTATTGGTCGCGCAAATAACCCGTACGTTAGCAGGAATCTCTTTATCACCGCCAATACGAATTACCTTTCTCTCCTGCAATGCCCTTAGCAGAGCCACTTGCTGTTCCATAGGCATATCGCCGATTTCATCCAGCAGTAATGTTCCCCCGGCAGTCAATTCGAATTTCCCCGGTTTGCCGCCACGCCGTGCCCCCGTAAAAGCGCCTTCTTCATAGCCGAACAATTCACTGCCAATTAATTCCCTCGGGATTGCTCCACAGTTCACCGCAACAAATGGTCCTGACCTGCGATCACTCCGATTATGTATCGCCTGGGCGAATATTTCCTTACCTGTTCCACTTTCGCCTTGAAGTAACACGTTTGATGATGTCGCTGCCGCAAGGGATGCCACGCGAATAGCTTCCAGCATTCCTTTACTATCGCCAATGATGTCACTAAACTGAAGCGCGCCATAATGCCCGCTGAAACGGTTAACCAGACTTTGAATTTTAGCAATTGTCCTTAAAATGATGACACCGCCGGTAACCACACCATATTCATCTGTCAAAGGTTCTCCGGAAGCCAGACAATGGATCAGTCCCTGACCGGCATCTGCCATAAGCTCAATATCGGTATAAGGTTCCTGATTTTTAAGCATTCTTTTGTTTAGTGGCTTTTTCCAGCCAAAAACTTTATCAACCGTTTGCCCCACAACGCCTTGCTCAAATTTCCCTAATATTTTTTTCGCAACAGGATTGAATTCAATAATACTGCCATTCTTATCAATTACAACAACACCATCTGACATGGTATTAAAAATATTTGTTAGCCGGTTATTTACCAGTTTCAGTTCCCTGTTCTTCTTTTGGATGCTGATCTGGGCCATAATAGCCTCTGCCGCCGCTACAACCATTCCCAGAGTATGCAGATGGGCCGCGTGAGAAACTCCTGATACGTCTAGAATGCCTAGTACATCTCCTTTGGCATCAAGAATCGGAGCAGCAGAACAGGTAAGACAATGGTGCTTGTGACAATAATGTTCGGCGCCGGAAACCTGAATCGGCCTTTTTATTTCCAATGCAGTGCCAATGGCATTGGTTCCTGCTACATACTCACTCCAGCAAGCTCCTTTGAAGAAATTTACGGTAATGGGGTTGGTCAATGTGTCCCAATCACCAAACAGTTCCATAATATAACCGTGGGCGTCGGTAAGTACTACCACAAATCCAGACCCTTCCACCACTTTATACAAATTGGCCATAAAGGGCTGCGCAATATCAATAAGCTCCCGGCTTTGTGTAAAAACTAAACTGAGAGTGTCCTGATCAAGCATTTTGTGTTTCTTATTGTTGTAGGGATCAACTCTGGCTTTGTAACATCTTTCCCAGGATTCAACAATTGGCTGACGAACCGTTAGGTTTGCTTTATTTCCGGTTTCAATGAATTTCTGCCAATCCAGTATCGTCCTGCCCATAATCTCCTCAGCAACTACCGACACCGTCGCCCACCTCCAATTTAATATCATCCCGGTATTATCATTTTTCAGGCCTAAAAACGAAAAACGGAATGCCAAAGAAATCAGCATCCCGTTTTACCTAACAGTAGGATACTGACTCCTTTCCACAGTGGGAGGCCATATTCTTTCAATACGATTCGCAAACATATATAACCATCAATATTCTCGCTCCGATTACCTTATCCTGCTTATCGTTTTAGTATTTTCTATTTTTTTCCATATTTTCTAAATTAATATTCAATTTTCATAAATAAGGAAATATACCCACATACCGATTCCCACCGGTTGAGATTGGCACGGGTGTATGGGTTGGTTTCCTCCATGCTGCAGATGAAGCGAAACCAACCCCATTTAACAAAAAGTGGAGTAACTATCAATATATTTTGCTTATTTTACAATTATTTAATTTGTTTAACTATATAGCGGCTTTATAGATACTTTCAATTTCTGCCTGGGTTGCTTGTTTGGGATTTGTAAGGCCGCAAGCGTCTTTAAGCGCATTAGTGGCGAGAGTCGGAATATCCTTTTCATTGAACCCCTTCAACTCTCTCAGGCCGCCGGGAATGCCGATATCTGCGGAAAGCTTCCGAATAGCTGCAAGT
>CAZCEN010000204.1:361-886 GCA_964497205.1 uncultured Sporomusaceae bacterium | reverse complement strand
GTGCCACTTCGGCAGCCTTGGTAGGAGTAAAGCCGGTAACATCCTCGCCCATTGCCTTAGCAATAGCTACAAACCTCTCTGGCACAACTTTTGCGTTATAGTCCTGAACTGCGGGTAACAGGATGGCATTGCAAACACCATGGGGAAGATCATAGAAACCGCCAAGTTGATGGGCCATGGCATGTACGTATCCCAAACTGGCATTATTGAAAGCAACACCGGCAAGATACTCAGCATAGGTCATCATTTCTCTGGCTTCAATATCATTGCCGTCAGCAACAGCTCTTCTAAGGTAACCGGCAATCAGTTCGATGGCTTTTATCGCGGCACAGTCAGTAACCGGGGTAGCAATAATGGAGACATACGCTTCAATTGCATGAGTCAAAGCATCCATACCCGTCGCAGCGGTAAGAGAAGGCGGCATAGCAACCATCAATTCGGCGTCATCAACAGCGATAATGGCCGTTGTGTGCCAGTCAACTATTGCCATTTTAACGTGGGTATCTGTATTGGTAATGATACAGA
>CAZCEN010000204.1:0-351 GCA_964497205.1 uncultured Sporomusaceae bacterium | reverse complement strand
TCATTTGACTAGCAGTACCGGACGTAGTATTTACTGCAATCAAAGGCAATTGTGGTTTAGCCGACTTGTTGAGTCCTTCATAATCCTCAATTTTCCCACCGTTAGTAGCAACCAAAGCAATACCTTTAGCACAGTCATGGGGGGATCCACCACCAAAAGATATAACAAAATCACAGTGGTTTTCTTTTAACAGTTCCAGGCCGGTATTAACGTTGCTAACAGTTGGATTTGGCTGAACGCCATCAAAAATGACATACTCTATACTAATTTTATCCAGTACATCAGTGAGCTTACTAATCAGATTGATTTTGACAAGAACTGTATCACTGACTATCAGAGCTTTTTTAAACC
>CAZCEN010000203.1:4362-6144 GCA_964497205.1 uncultured Sporomusaceae bacterium | reverse complement strand
GATATTGCTAGTAACAGAGCAGAGTTGAATGTAGGGCAGTCCTGTACAAGGACTGCTTTTTTTATTGGTGTTTTCGAGATTTTAAGAATATGACGAGTCTATTTAGTAAACTAAGCATGAAGTTGTCGAATTTTTCCTTATAGTATTCAAAAGGATTTTAGCTAAGCATGTATAATATATCAAGTAAACGTTTTCGAAAACGTTTACAAGTAAAAAATTTACATTTAATTTACAGATAAAGTAAACTCTGCAGGAGAGATTGTAAATGGAGCATACTAAAAGTACCAACACAAATGTAACTATAAAAGATGTTGCCCGCGCTGCGGGGGTATCTATTGCTACTGTATCCCGGATTTTAAACGGCAGCGCCGGTGTATCAGAGGAGTTAGCGGCACGGGTTAATGCAGCCGTCGATATGCTGGAATATCGTCCTAACGCTGTCGCCAGAGCGTTGAAGGAGCGAAAATCACGCAGTATTGGGTTAGTTATTCCGGACATAGAGAACCCATTTTTCCCGTCGTTAGTTCGCGGTGCCGAAGATGCGGCAAGACAGCAAGGATATGCTGTTATACTGTGTAACACTGACGGAAACGCTGTTGAGGAAGACCGGTATATACAGTTTTTATTTAGTAAACAGGTGGATGGAATTTTGTTTATTGGCGGAATCGAAAGTCAAGGCAACTTGGAGATGTTAGCGGATTTGCCAGTACCTGTTGTTACTCTTGACAGACGTGCGGCAACGGGAAAACTGAGTGCGGTAGTTTATGATAATTATCAGGGAGCCATTTTAGCGGTTGAGCACCTTATTAAAACCGGAAGGAAAAAAATTGCTTTTATTGGCGGTCCGATGAAATCTTCCTCATCAATAGACCGACGCCGGGGCTTTTCTGATACTCTTGCTAAGTTCAGTTTACCAGTTAACGAAAAGTTGACCTTTGTTGGCAACTATTCGTTTGATAGCGGTTATCAAGCAGTTAAGGAACTTATTGGGAAAAAAGAGTCATTTGAAGCTATTTTTGCAGCAAATGACATGATGGCAATTGGCGCAATTGAGGCGTTACTTGAAGCAGGTATCAGGGTTCCGGAGGATGTAGCTATCGTCGGTTTTGATGACATTAGGCTGGCATTCTGGCACAAACCATCGCTGACTACCGTTAGACAGCCGGCCTATGAGATGGGGCAAGCTGCCGTAACCATGCTGATAAAACAGATGTCCAGCACAAGTGCAGAGGTCTTGGAGCAGAAATTTTTGCCGGAATTAATTGTGCGCAAATCTACGGAAATTCAGGGGGCCGAGCATGAAGCAAAAGCAATTAGAGAGTAAGCCTATCGTAGTTATTGGCAGCCTAAATATGGATTTGGTAGCTGTGACTGATAGATTGCCTTCTATAGGCGAAACTGTATCTGGTAGAGAGTTTGCTACTTTTCCCGGCGGCAAAGGGGCTAATCAGGCGGTAGCAGCCGGCAAGCTCGGAGCTAAAGTAACTATGGCTGGCTGCGTCGGTAAAGATACATTTTCCCGGGATTTATTAAATAGTCTTAAAGACACTAATGTTGATACAGCTTTTATTCGGGAGACGGAGACAGCAACAGGAACAGCGCTTATTACGGTCGCTTCTTCAGGAACAAATACTATTGTCGTCGTGCCCGGTGCTAATGCCTGTTGCACTGAAAAAGATGTAGATGACGTGTTACGTAGTTTTGATCAACCAGGTATCTTGGTTTTGCAGCATGAGATTCCGCCAGCTACTGTTGAGTATGCTATAAAAATAGCCAAGGACG
>CAZCEN010000203.1:0-4262 GCA_964497205.1 uncultured Sporomusaceae bacterium | reverse complement strand
ACTAAATCAGCCAATTAGTGAAGTAATTGCTGGTATGGGTCATGGTGATATGCTGGTAATTGGTGATGCTGGTTTACCAATTCCCCCCAATGTACGTCGTATTGATTTGGCTTTAACAGCCGGGGTTCCGGCCTTTTTGCAAACACTAGAAGTTATTCTTAGCGAACTGCAGGTAGAAGCGGCGATTGTTGCCAAAGAGACTGTGGCAGTAAGTCCGGTAATCTTTAACGGCATACAAGCTGCTATAAAAGCAATACCATCAAGTATGGTCAGTCATGAGGATTTTAAGCTATTGACTAAGCAAGCAGTAGCAGTTGTGCGTACCGGTGAGTGCACGCCGTATGCCAACATCATTCTTAAAGCAGGCGTAACTTTTTAGGAGGGTATTGTGAATAGTAAAGCTTTACTTGAAATGAAGGGGATTACTAAAGAGTTTCCGGGAGTAAAAGCCTTAAAGGGAGTTGATTTTTCCCTGGATGCTGGTGAAATCCATGCCTTACTGGGTGAAAACGGAGCAGGTAAATCTACCCTTATGAAAGTACTCAGTGGTGTATATACAAAAGACACCGGATCAATAGAACTTGATGGACAAGCAGTCGAAATAGCCGATCCAAGACATGCCCAAGCATTAGGAATTGGCATTATCCATCAGGAACTTAACCTTGTACCTGAACTCACCGTAATGGAAAATATATTTTTAGGGCGCGAGCCGGTAATGGCCTTAGGGTTTATCGAATGGAAATCCATGTGGAAACAGGCTCAAGAAATCCTTACCCGGCTAGGCTCAAGCATTGCCCCGGATGCAATTGTATCTGAGCTTAGTATAGGGGAGCAGCAAATGGTGGAGATAGCCAAGGCGCTGTCTTATGAAACCAAAATACTAATAATGGACGAACCTACTGCGGCGCTTACAGGCCGGGAAACGGAACACCTTTTTTCCATAATACGTCAATTAGTTGCATCTGGGGTTGGTATTGTATATATTTCTCACCGGATGGAAGAGTTGTTTGCGTTAAGCAACAGGATAACTGTTATGCGGGATGGCGCGTATATAGGTACAGTTAAAACCGCCGAAACTACGTTTGACCAATTAGTAAAGATGATGGTTGGGCGGGAGATGACAGTACGGTTTCCCAAAGAAACAGCACCTATCGGGTCAGAAGTGCTCATAGTTGAGAATTTGGTTCGCAAAGGGGTGCTGCATAATATATCCTTCTCAGTACGTGCCGGAGAAGTTGTTGGTGTTGCCGGTCTTATGGGAGCCGGGCGGACCGAAATGGCCAGAGCTATCTTTGGGGCAGATCCGATAGATGGCGGCACAATAACTGTTGCCGGTAAAAAAGCTACTATTTCTTCGCCCGCTGATGCTATCAGGGCGGGGATTGGGCTAATCACGGAAGACCGTAAACATCAGGGATTGGTTTTGTCACTGTCGGTAGGCGAAAATATCACCATGGCGGCTCTTGATACAGTAAGCAGCCATACTTTTGTGTCAAGTACGGGTGAGCAGAAGCTTGTATCACAACAAATTGACAGTCTCAAGATCAGAACACCTGGCGCAGAGCAATTAGTAAAAAACCTTAGCGGCGGTAACCAGCAGAAAGTAGTAATTGCAAAATGGTTAGCAACCAACCCTAACGTTTTAATTATGGACGAGCCTACCAGAGGTGTCGATGTTGGCGCAAAGGCTGAAATTTACCAGATTATGAATATGCTAACGGCAGCCGGGGTTGGAATTTTGATGATTTCATCAGAGCTGCCAGAGATCCTGGGTATGAGTGACAGGGTTTTGGTAATGCATCAAGGTAAATTAATGGCCGATATGCCGGTAGACGGTGCTACCCAGGAAAAAATTATGGCATATGCAGCTGGAGGGGAGTAATTATAGTGGCAGCAGAACAAGCAAGAGAAAAAGTCAGAACTAATATAATCCGAAAAATGGGGCCGTTGTTAGGTTTAATAATTATGAGTATGGCTTTGGCCTTTTTGTCTGATCGTTTTTTAACAGTGAATAACCTGCTTAATGTTACCCGTCAAGTATCGATAAATGCAATTATCAGTGTTGGTATGACTTTGGTTATTTTAACGGGCGGTATTGACTTATCAGTGGGGTCGATTGTAGCGATGTCTGGCAGCATCACCGCCGGACTCATGGCCTCCGGGCAGGGGATATTGCCGTCAGTTGCCGCCGGCCTGCTTATTGGCGGTGTTTTAGGTCTAATTAATGGTTTCTTGATTACCAAAGGGAAAATCCAACCATTTATCGCGACCATGGGCATGATGACGGTGGCCAGAGGATATACACTGGTATACACGGAAGGTCGTCCAATTACCGGGTTGTTGGAAGATTTCAGATGGTTAGGCGGCGGGTACATTGCGGGAATACCTGTCCCTGTAATTATTATGGCATTAATTTTTATTATTGCTTATGTTTTTCTTAAGAAAAATCAACTGGGACGCTATATCTATGCTATTGGTGGAAACGAAGAAGCGGCCCGGTTGTCTGGTATTGGAACTAAAAAGATTTTAGTAACAGTATATACACTTAGCGGTTTGCTGGCGGGCCTCAGCGGTATTATCCTTACATCAAGGCTTAATTCGGCTCAGCCGACAGCCGGAATGGGTTTTGAATTAGATGCCATTGCCGCCGTAGTATTAGGCGGTACAAGTCTTGCAGGTGGTGTAGGTACAATTGGCGGTACGCTGGTTGGGGCTATGGTTATCGGGGTTTTGGATAATGGTCTCAACCTGCTTAATGTTTCTTCTTTCTATCAGCAGGTAGCCAAAGGAGCGGTTATTTTGCTGGCAGTATTACTCGACCGCAAAAAATAACCAGAAGCGGTATGACGCAGTTATCTGGACAAAAGGGGGCATGCAATAGCTTTTTTGAAGTCTGGTAAACTACAACTATCAAGGAGGAGAAACAATGTTTAGTAATCTGCGTAAAAAAAGTGTATGGGCGTTACTGTTAGTTATGGCTCTTACGGTAAGTGTTATTGCTGGCTGTGGTCAGACTAAAGAACAAGCACCGGCAGCTAAAAAAGCTGTAGTTGGACTAGCTGTGTCAACTCTGAATAATCCATTCTTTGTTGATTTAAGAGACGGCGCAAAAGCTGCTGCTGATGCCAATGGTATTGAACTTGTTGTTATGGATGCCCAAAATGATGCATCCAAACAGCTTGCTAATATTGAAAATCTTATTCAACAAAAAGTAAGTGTTATTATCGTAAACCCCGTAGACTCTAAGGCTATTGTTCCTGCTATCGAGGCTGCCAACAAAGCCAATATACCGGTAATCACTGTTGACCGTGGTGCTGCTGGTGGTACTGTTGTCAGTGCAATTGCTTCTGACAATGTAGCTGGTGGTAAAATGGCCGGTCAGCTAATTGTCGATAAATTAGGCGGTAAAGGTAAGGTTGTTGAGTTAGAAGGTATTCCTGGTACCTCGGCCGCTAATGACCGGGGTAAGGGCTTTAACGAAGCCATTAAAGCGGCAGCCGGTATTACTGTAGTTGCTAAACAGCCTGCAGATTTCGACCGTGCTAAAGGTATGAAAGTTATGGAGAATATTCTTCAAGCCAACCCAGAAATCAATGCCGTATTTGCTCATAATGATGAAATGGCTCTTGGTGCTCTAGAGGCAATCAAAGCCAGCAACCGTGCCAATGTTATGGTCGTTGGCTTTGACGCTACTGCTGACGCGGTTAAAGCCGTTAATGAAGGTACATTAGCTGCAACAGTAGCTCAAAAGCCGAAAGATATGGGTAAAGTTAGTATTGAGACTGCTAAGAAAGTAATGGCCAAAGAAACCGTGCCTGCTTCTATACCTGTAGCGTTAGAATTAGTAGTAAAGAAATAAGCTGATGTTGTCCTAATTCAGACAAAAGTTCAACACTTTTTACTAGGACGAGAAAGGCAAGCAAAGGCTTGCCTTTTTTATATTTTGTTTTTTCTAAATTGTATGAATAATAATTGACAAGATGGGTTACCATATGCTACGATGAAAAGGCGGACAACCCACTAGGGTTGCTGTTTCTTCTCAGTACATAATTGTCTAAATAGGTTTTGACGGCATCAACGAGTGCGGTAGAAAGCAAGTAATCGTTTCCGCTGGCCGAAAAAACAATAAAGCTATTGACACTACTTAATAGTCGTGTTAATATATAAAAGCTGTCGCTAATCAGTGCGACACAAATTACCAAAAAAGATTATGTTGACACGATGAAACAAACGTGATAACATAAATAACTGTCGCCGCTGAA
>CAZCEN010000202.1:0-6166 GCA_964497205.1 uncultured Sporomusaceae bacterium | reverse complement strand
TTACTAATCAGCCGAAATGCTATTTGCGGATGGGACATAGCAAGTTTTGTAACGATATCGTTTATATGTCCGCTTTCGGCCGAGGGCGTCTTTAAGAATTTGCGGCGGGCAGGTGTGTTAAAAAACAAATCTGTTACTGTAATAGTAGTACCGGAACCGGCTCCAGCCTCACGGACTTCGGCTAAAACACCGCCGTTAATTTCCACATAGGTACCTAAAGCCTCTGCCTGCAAGCGTGTAGTGAGGGTAAATTTGGATACTGCGGCTATACTGGGCAAAGCTTCGCCCCGGAATCCTAGTGACTGTATTGTTTCCAGGTCTTCTGCTGTTAGTATTTTACTAGTAGCATGACGTTTTACTGCCAATTGAGCGTCTTGGTAGCTCATACCTTTTCCGTCATCAGTTACACGAATAAACTGGATACCGCCATCGATTATTTCTATTTCGATAGTACTGCTTCCGGCATCGATTGCATTTTCAACAAGTTCTTTGACAACGGCAGCCGGTCGTTCTACGACTTCGCCGGCAGCTATTTTGTTAGCTGTATTCTCGTCAAGTATATGGATTATTTGCTCGCTCATAACCTTCCGGTTTCCTCTCTGGCTTTATTCTGCAACCGATATAGTATATTAAGCGCTTCTAACGGAGTTAATGTCATGATATCAATATCTAGCAGCTCATCAGCGATAGTTGAACCAAATAATGATATGGTTGCTGCCGCGTTTGAAACTGGCTTCTCGTGTTTACTAGACGGCAACACATCGGTCGTTTCGTTTTTACAATGTTCTAACTCTTGTAGTATTTGCTGAGCCCGCTCGATAATCCGCTTAGGCAAACCGGCAAGCTGAGCTACATGGATGCCATAACTCTTATCAGCGCCCCCGGGTATAATTCGCCGCAAAAATACAACATCATTACCGCGTTCCTTTACAGCTACCGAGTAATTCTTAATTACTTTACTATACTCAGCCAATTCGGTAAGTTCATGGTAATGAGTAGCAAACAAAGTTTTCGCTTTAACCTTGTCTTTGATATATTCCACAACCGCGCGCGCAATACTCATACCGTCAAAAGTACTTGTTCCACGGCCAATTTCATCCAAAATAATTAGACTGTTAGCAGTAGCATATTTGATAATCTGGGCAGTTTCAGTCATTTCCACCATAAATGTGCTTTGACCGGTAGCTAAATCATCACTGGCTCCAACCCTAGTAAAGACTCTATCAACAGGGCAAATTGACGCTTCCCGGGCGGGGATAAAACTACCAAGCTGCGCCATAATAACAAGAAGTGCGACTTGCCGCATATAGGTTGATTTACCGGCCATATTAGGGCCTGTTATTATCATAATCTCGCTGTCATAATGATTAAGCTCTGTGTCATTGGGCACAAACATCTCGCTGGTTAAAAGTCTTTCCACCACTGGATGCCGACCATCTTTTATAATAAATTCCCTATTTTGGTTCAAATTAGGTCGCACATAATTATAACGGACAGCGGCTTCTGTTAAAGAGATAAGCACATCCAGTTGAGCTACTTGACGCGCAGTCTGCTGAATTTCACCAATCCGTGCTTTTATATATTCTCGGATAGTACTAAATAACTGATATTCAATAGCTATAATTTTTTCCTGAGCGCCAAGTACCTTAGTTTCAAACTCCTTAAGTTCAGGAGTGATATACCTTTCCGCATTAACCAGCGTTTGCTTACGGATATAATTCGGAGGCACTGCGTCAGTATTGGCATGTGTCACTTCAAGGTAATAACCGAAAACCTTGTTGTACCCTACTTTAAGAGACTTTATGCCGGTATTTTCGCGTTCCCGCAGTTCCAACTCCTGAATCCATTGTTTACTGTCTTTCGCAATACTCTTTAATTCGTCCAGCTCTAAATCATATCCCTGCCGGATAATGCCCCCTTCCCGAACGCTAAATGGCGGAGTATCGACAATAGCCGTTTCAATCATATTCGTTACGTCAATATGTGCTTTCATAGCTGCAGTAATATCTACTGTTAAATCCGACTGGCATTCCTGCAGTTTGGTTTTTATTTCAGGTAATACTGATAACGATGTTTTCAAGGCTACTAAATCCCGGGCATTAGCAGTACCGACTTCAATCCTTGTTAAAATACGTTCAAAATCGTATATTTCATTCAAAAGCTCCTGTAACGCTTCGCGGGCTCCCGCTTTGTTAATAAATTCAGTAATTGTCTCCTGCCGTTTTTGGATACTTACAGGACTTAGAAGGGGGAACTCAAGCCATTTTTTAAGAAGCCGTCCACCCATGGCCGTTTTAGTAAAATCCAATACCGATAATAACGTATCTTTGCGACCACCATCCCGCATGTTGCGGGTAATCTCAAGATTGCGTAAGGTCGAAGCATCAAGAGTCAGATAGTCCTGGGTATTGACTCGAATCAGCTTATTGACATGAGATAGGTCACTTTTAAGCGTGTAATGCAAATAATATAAGAGATAACCTACGGCTGTTGTCGCGATGGGAAATTCTGGTAGTTCCTCGCTGGAAAAATGTTTTTGCGGCAACTCCGAAGCCAACGCCATATCCGGTACTGTCAGTGGCGTGATTGCACAGGCAGATACCCTTTGCGATAAAAAGGTATTTATTAGTGAAAATCCCTCAATTTTATTCGCCATTACCAATTCTGCCGGCAGCAAGCGGTACAACTGATCACAAACAGCACTCGTACGGGAACTGCCGGAAAATATTGCCCACAGGCACTCTCCAGTAGAAATATCTGTTGCCGCTAAACACAGTTCATCTGCTTCTTCGTACAACAAAGCCAAATAGTTATTTGCCTTATCCGGCAAGGATGCCTCTGCCAGAATAGTACCTGGAGTGATAATCTTGACAACTTCTCTGCGAACAATTCCTTTCGCTTGTTTTGGATCTTCTACTTGTTCACAAATAGCTACCTTAAAGCCTTTAGTAATTAATTTCGCAATATAATTATCAGCTGCATGGTAAGGAATACCACACATGGGAACCCGGTTATTGTGACCGCCTTCACGCGAAGTTAAAGTTATTTCCAGTTCCCGAGACGCTACTTCTGCATCTTCAAAGAACATTTCGTAAAAGTCGCCTAACCGAAAAAATAATATTTCGCTGGTATGTTTACTCTTTACCTCTCGGTATTGTTCCAGCATTGGAGTATAGCTTACTGACATGTAAATTCTCCTCTATCAACCACAATTAGATCAACTGGCCTTTTAAGACCCACGTCTGCGCTGTGTCAATTTGAATATTTACCAAATCGCCAGCGTGTTCTTGTCCAGTTTTCTGCCATAATACAATTTTATTTGTGCGGGTACGTCCCATTAATTTGGTTTCGTCATTTTTGCTGGGTCCTTCAACTAAAACCTCTAGCACCAAACCTTCCAGCTGCTTATTTATTTCCAGACTGATTTCATTTTGTACCGCCATTAATTGCTGTAGGCGCGCCTTCTTGGTTGGCAGCGGTATTTGATCAGGATATTTCGCAGCCGGAGTGCCAGACCGCTGAGAATACAAAAATGTATAAGCTGCGTCATATCTAATATCTTTAAGAAACTGAAGGGTTTCCAGAAATTGCTCCTCAGTCTCCCCGGGGAATCCAACAATTAAATCTGTGGTAACACTAGCATTAGGAAAATCGTGACGAATTTTAGCGATAAGTTCCCGATAATAACCAGTAGTATAACCTCTGTTCATGCGTTCAAGAACCGTATCGCTTCCGGCTTGAATCGGCAGATGAAAATGTTCGCATATCTTATTACTTTTTCTGATAGTATCAATTACTTTATCGTTCATATCCCGCGGATGTGAAGTCATATAACGAATGCGGGCAATAGATTCAACTTGGTCAGCAGCATGTAGTAAATCCGCAAAATCGATGGATTCTTCACTATCCTTGCCATAAGAATTGACATTCTGTCCAAGCAGTGTCACTTCCTTAAAACCTTCACTGCCCAATTGCCGCATCTCAGTTAAGATGCTATCAAGCGAACGACTTCTTTCCCGTCCTCGAACATAGGGAACAATACAATATGTACAAAAATTATTACAGCCATACATAATGGGCACCCATGCAGAAATTTGCCCTTTTCTCACAGTCGGCACATCTGGTGCCAATCGTTCAGCTTGGTCCCATACCGCTAATACAGGTTCTCTGCTTTGTTCTACTTTATTAATAAGTTCAACAAGCTGATGTGTATTATGGGTTCCCATTACTAGATTAACATGAGGATATTTTTTTAGAATTTTATCCTTGTCCTTCTGAGCCATACATCCGGCAACCCCAATTATGAGATTAGGGTTAACAAGTTTTAGTCTCTTAAGCTCACCAATTTTTCCATAAATTTTCTTCTCGGCACTTTCTCTAACGCAACACGTATTTATTAATATTAGATTAGCCTGTTCGATATCTTCGGTAGCCTCATAACCAATCGTCCTCAACTGTCCTGCTAAACGTTCTGAGTCGTTAAGATTCATCTGACAACCAAAGGTAAGAGTATGAAAAAGCTTGGTGGTTTTTTGGTCTAACTCCATCTATATATCAGCTCCGATTGCAAAAAGTTTATGTTGATTATTATAGCTTAATTATAGCTTAATTTTAAGGCTTACACAAATTGAAGCCAAAACAAAATCCCCGGCTACTCCAGCCAGGGATTTATTTATTGTTTTTTACAAGTTGCCCTAATCATCTTAAAACCGGTATAAATAACAAAGATACCAAAAATGCGTTTAAGTTCAGCTGCAGGAATATACTGAACCAGATTAGCACTGATTAAAGCGCCGATAACTGCTCCACCGGCCATATAAAGAGCGGCTTGATAATTAATTAATCCGTCTTTATAAAAATGCCAGAGGCTAACAATAGCTGTCGGGATTATAACAAGCATTGAAATTCCTTGCGCAGTATGCTGTGCTATACCTAATATAAAAACCATCATAGGCACTAGTACTACACCGCCGCCAATTCCCAGCAAACCACTTAAAACACCGGTACAAAGCCCCATTAAAAGAACAATAAGCACATTATTCATGCCACCGCCATCCTCAAACCAATAAGCACAAGTAATATCCCGAATAACTGTTTTAATCGATCTGCCGGCACTTTCTTCATCATCCGAGCTCCAAAATGCGCTCCAAAAATACTGCCAATTACTAGGTTTAAGGCCAAGTTTATGTCAATATTCCCATGGAAACCGTAGATTGCACTGCTGACTAATGCCGTTGGTATAACGATTGCCATTGAGGTAGCCTGGGCAATATGCTGAGTAATAGAAAAATATATTACCATAATTGGTACAAGAAAAATACCTCCGCCAACTCCCAGCAAACCGCTAAGAATACCTACTAAAAATCCGGCACCCGAAAACTTAAGCCGCTCAGACATCCTTAAGACTCCTTATCAATCAATCGCACTAGGCGCTAACCCTTCCTGGTAGCTTCTGTATTTATCATAGATAATACGAATGGCTGTAATAATCGCCTTCTTAGCGCTTCCTTGATATGTTTTATCAACTATTCTGACTAAATTATCTGGATTGGTAATTGATTTACCAACCAGAATTGAAGAAACATGATTCCGAGCTACCGCCGTTGCCAGGGTGCAGTCCGCTTCCATAATTGTTCCAGTATCTTCATCAATACTTAGTATAACGCCAATAACTTTGTAAATTTCACTGGCTGTAATCCCGGTAGGTAACTTAGCATAACCTGAAAATAAAATACGCTTACCTTGATTGTTTTCCACTATATTACCATCCTTATATATAATTAATCTATACTTAAACGCTTTACCGCTATATTCACTTCACTGACTATCATGCCTGTCATATATTCAACAACCTGCTTAACCCGTATTTGTGCATCACGGACAACATTCCAAATGGATGATTGTCCATACCTAACAGTAACATCTAGAGAAATTGATATTCCTTTTTCTCTGTCATGGAAATTTTTAATGGCAATCTGACTAGTTTTTGTAATAGTATCATCACTTGTTGCTACATGCTCGACAATTGATGCTATTGCAGCATCAGAAATAAGTAATTTACCATAGTAACTGAATGTTGGTCGAACAATAGATTTTTCGCCTAACTTGCGACGTTGTTTTGAGCGGGGTTTTTTAAAGAAAATATCCAGTGGATCAATGAGGTAAC
>CAZCEN010000201.1:1704-6221 GCA_964497205.1 uncultured Sporomusaceae bacterium | reverse complement strand
TCGACTAAGATTCAGGTGGGGTTAAAACCCCATCTGAATCAAGTCTCATTTATAAAACTCACCCTCGTCCAGTAATTTTAGAATTTAAATTGCGTAGTAGATCTAAAGGTATTTTTCGCATGAGCAAAGTCATCAATATGTTTGTCTGTAAATGGCAAATCAGTCAGTTTAAAGAACTTCTCCCAACCAATCCGGCCAATCCATTCACCCATTCGTTCACCATCTCTAGCATTGCCAGCCCAAACTTCTACCAGATGTTTAACTGCGTCAGTAACTTCCGGCCACCGCGGCGGATTATTCGAAATAAACGGAATGGCTAAACGGGAGAACATTGGGCCGGTGCGCGCATTAGCAACCTTACCGCCTACCCAGATAGAGACGCCATCATTAACTGGGTCCATGATCTTAATGGCTGGGCAGACGACAGTACAGTTCCCGCACATCATACATTTGTCAGGATTAATCGTGACGCTTTTTGTTTTAGGATTCGGGCGTATAGCACCAGTTGGGCAAGAAGCTACCGTGTTGGGAATCTCACAAATTTTACTAGCTAATTCATCATTAACAACAGGAACAGAACGATGGATACCAACAATACTAATATCTGAGCAGTGGCAAGCACCGCACATATTTACACAGCAGGCCACCGCAATGCGTAGCTTTGCTGGCACCTGTATTTTTCCGGTAAAATAATCTGCCATCTCATCCATGATGCTTTTAGTAATCCCTGATGCATCAGTAACAGCACTCTTACAATGAATCCAGCCCTGGGTATGAACCACATTACTAACGGAAAGACCAACCCCACCAATTAAATAGTCTTTCGCATCCAGATGATCAATCAAAGGCTGCAGCTGACTCTCATCCGATACTAAAAATTCCACATTGTTACGGGTAGTAAAACGCAGGAACCCACCGCAGAACTTCTCCGCAATATCACTGATTTCGCGAATAAATTCACTGCTGACCAAGCGCGGGGAAGCGACACGTACAGAATGCAGTACAGCACCAGTATGGCTGACATGTTTTAGCACGCCAGGGCGAGGAACAGTATGGTATTTCCAGTTTCCATAATTTTCTTTAATAATTGGCGGAATTAGTTCACGAAAATCGGGCGGTCCAAAATCTGTTCTAGCCATTTTTTCCAACCTCCTCGGCACTCCAGGATATGTAAGGATTACTTCGTGGTGCATTTACCATTTGCGGCAATGGTTTGAGGCCAACAGCTGCTAAGAAATTTGCTAGGCCCATCCGCTCTATCAATTCGCTGATCCGTTCGCGATTTTTTGCATGATCGGCCCACCAATCAATGATTTTATCAACAAGATCTTTGAATTCAGTATATGGTGCTTCCATTTTAATGAATGGAACTAGTACCCAGCCAATCATCGCACCTTTCACTACAGGTGCTTTACCACCAACTAGTATGGTTGCTCCTCTTTCTGAACCAATGCTGATAGCCTTCGGCATCACATTGATACAGTGCATACAACGGGTACACTCTTCTCCGCAAACATTAAGTTCTTGTTTTTCTTGATCCCATTCCAATGCTTCCGTCGGACATTTTCTAATTAACTTTTCAATGTTAAAGCCATTAGCTATATATTCCCTTACTGCTGCATTGTCAATTTTTAAGGTATCACGCCAGGTACCAATTACCGCTAAATCGGAACGAGCAGAGGCAGCACAACAGTCATTTGCACAAGCTGAAATTTTTATTTTAAACTTATAAGGCCATGATGGACGATGCATTTCATTTTGGTAATACATAGTAAGATCGTGCATGATACCCGTACTATCAATACAAGCTTTCTCACAACGAGCTTGACCAACGCAGCTGCTCAGGGTACGCATTGCTCCACCGGAACCACCTAAATCAAAGCCAATTTCACTTAGTTCATCTACACAAGGCTGAAGATTCTCTGTCGTTGTACCCAGCAAAATAGCATCGCCTGTCGAACCATGCATATTATATAAGCCGCTGCCATATTTATCCCAAACGTCAGCAAATTCACGCAGCTTATCTGCAGTATAGAAAAATCCCGCAGGTTGATTAACCCGAATAGTATGAAACTCTTTAACATCTGGAAATTCTTCCGGTATATCGCAGTAACGGCCAACCACACCGCCGCCATACCCTTTTACCCCAACAATCCCGCCATGTTTCCAATGACCACGTTTTTCTTCATACGACTTTTCTAACATCTGCAGCAAAGCAGCTGCTCCCGGATTGGTTTTTGCCGCCTTTTTAATCTCTGTTACAAAACTAGGCCACGCCCCTGCTTCTAATCCCTCAAGAAGTGGAGTCTTTTTTTCGTCCATAACATTCACCTCCGTATTTTTATAACTCTTGAACTTTAATCGCACTTGCCGGGCAAATCATCTCACAGCTTTGACAACCAAGGCATTCGTCGCCGGCTACGTAGGCTTTATTGTCGTTCATTTCCAAAATTTTGGCAGGACAGGCTGCTGTGCATTCTGTACAACCTACGCAAGCGTCTTGGTCTACGGTTACAATAAACATACGTCCCCTCCATCCTCATCATTTTTTTAGCACCTTGGGCACCAGTCACCCTTGGCCGGAATCGCCCATAGGTTACAGCGTTAGCAGCATATAAGTTCAAACTTTAACATTAGTATAAGCCTTCTCTTTTGCTTCTGTACAATTAATACTTCTAATTATTGGCATCGTAATTTTTAATACTACTAACTTTCTAAAAATAAAAAGAGCATATTACAATGCTCCTAAAAACCAATCTGCCTAGAGGTTATCAATTAATTTGTAGTTTTTTCTACAAAATAGGAAATAAACTTTTCTACTGCGCAGGTTTGAAATCTATCTTTACGATAAATCATGGTAAATGTTCTCTCAATTCCCCCTTCTTCTAAGGGAATAACACTCAATTCACAGTGTTTAATAGCATTTTGTATAGCTAACCGGGAAATTGCCGCAATGCCCATCTCCCTCTTAACCGCTTCCATTACTGCCTGCGTACTCCCCATTTCTGCACAAATATTTAACTTTTTCGGGTCTAGTCCCCTGGAAATAAGAAATTCTTCAAAAATCCGCCTTGTCCCTGAATCTTTTTCCCGCATAATCCAGCGTGCATTCATTAACTCCGCCAAGGACATAGGTTTTATTGCCATCTTAGCGTCTATGGGGGCAATAACCACTAATTGATCGCCGGCAAATTGCCTGTCGACCAGCATATCCATTTGCTCATAATGCCCTTCGATGAAACCTAAGCTAACGCTTCCCCCAATTACCATAGAAGTTATTTGTTCTGTATTGGCAACCTCCATAGAGATTAACACCAGCGGATGCATCCGGGAAAATGAACCTAAAATCTCCGGCATATAATACTCGCCAACTGTCATACTGCAGCCAATTTGCAATTGTCCTGTGATGTCTGCTTTTAAAGCTTGCATCGTTTTATTGGTTTTCTGATAAAGTCGCTCCAATTCAAGGGCATACGGATAAAGAGCAGCTCCTGCCTGTGTTACTTTTATTTTGTGATACATCCGGTCGAAGAGCTTCATGCCATAATGGCTTTCCAGACACTGAATTTGTTGACTAACCGACGATTGAGTCATGTGTAATTCTTGCGCAGCTAAGGAGAATCCCCCTTTTTCTACCACTGTTTTAAAGATTTTTAATTGCGTATCTAACATAAAACACCACCCGCACTCAAGCCCTCCTATTCGGAATTAAGCAATTTTTTAAGTCCGCAGGCATCACTATAGTTAGTTACTGAATTACTCCAAATTTTATATCATTGCATAGTTGGATAAAGTCGTTTAATACCGACGTAATATATTTCTGCTTGTGATAGACAACATGAAACTGTCGCTTGAAGTACACCCCTTCAATCTCAACGATAGCCAATTCATTCCTATTAACTTCTTTTTGAACAGTCAGCCTTGACATGACGGAAATTCCCAGACCAGCGGCGACAGTGTACTTGATGGCCTCTGCATTATTATAAACTCCGGCAACTTCCCAATTAATTCCATGGCTAGCCATGACTGACTCAAACAGTTCACGGGTTCCGCTCCCTTCCTCCCGCACAATAAACGGCATATTGTTAAGTTCAGACAGCTTAACCGTGCCCTTCTTTGCCAAAGGATGGGAAGTATCACTCACTAATACGAGCTCGTCACTCATAAATGGTACACACACTATTTCCGGCGAATGAATCTTTCCTTCAATTAGCCCTATATCTAACTGGTCGACTAGCAGCATTTCTTCAATTATCTTTGTATTACTAACCAATGACATAACTTTCACTTTCGGCTTGCCTGTGTTAAATGCGAGAATGATTCCAGGTAACATGCAGGTGCCAACAGTAACGCTAGCGCCAATTTGGATGGTACTATTATTATGAATTTCTCGCATTGCCGCTTCGGCCTCTTTATTTAAATTCACAATATACCTGGCATAAGTAAGTAATTTTTCACCGGCCAGAGTAATAAATAATTTTCGCCCCAGTCTCTCAAATAATCTTATATTATAATAC
>CAZCEN010000201.1:0-1604 GCA_964497205.1 uncultured Sporomusaceae bacterium | reverse complement strand
CAAACATAAGGCCAGGAAAAAATACCACCTTCCAAGACCTTAACATCTTTGAACCCTACTCCTTCCAAAATACCCGCTGCTTCATACCCTCTCAAACTTATTTTGCAAAACGCTACTATTTCATCGTCCTTATTAAGTTCACTCATTCGCTTGCGCAGTTCCGCTAAGGGAATAAACTTCATATCTTGCTGTCCTGGCAATCTTATCTTTTTACACTCCTCAGGCGTGCGCACATCGAGAAAAACGGTGTTACCATTCTCCATCTTCGCAGCAGCCTCAATACTGGAAATTCCTTTAAAACGCCCTGCTAACTTATCCATAACTACATTGGCTGCTACCGCTACATTATCAATCGGGGAATTGTACGGAGGGGCATAGGATAAATCAATGTCAAATAAGTCATCGATAGTACCACCAAATACTAGGGCTGCCGCCACGACGTCAACCCGTTTAGAGACATCGCCTTCTCCAAGAGCCTGCATTCCTAGTACCTTACGTGTCTGAGCATCGACAATAAGCTTTATACTCATCAGCTTTGCCTCAGGCATATAATGTGGTTTATCATATCCGGCAGTTACAACGGTAATATACTCATACCCTAAGCGTTTCGCATCGGTTTCATTAATACCCGTTTTACCAACAGTAATATCTAATACTTTGACGACCACCGTGTTTAAAACACCGCGAAACTTGGATGCTCCCCCGCATAGGTTCTCCCCGATAATTCTTCCATGCTTATTGGCCGTGGAACCCATGGGTGCAAACACCTTTTCCCGGGTCAGTATGTTCACATTCTCTACGCAATCACCACCGGCATATATATCCGGGTCATTAGTCCTAAGGTATTCATCCACCAAAATTCCACCAGTCGTGCCGATAGCCAAACCGGCGGAGCGCGCAAGTTCAACATTGGGGTGTGCGCCCACCGCCAAAATCACAAGATCTGCGGGGATGCTGCGCTGCTCGGTTTCCACAGCCGTAACCATGGACTCTCCGGAAAATCCTTTCACTTTCTCACCAGTTAATATGGTTATGCCGCTTTCCTGAACATGCTTTGCCGCGAGCCTTGCAAATTCCTGATCAAGGAACGCCGGAAAAATTTGCTCTTTCATCTCAATAATGGTAACATCCAATTCCCATTGCTTAAGAGCTTCTGCCATTTCCATGCCCACAAGCCCGGCACCAATAATGACAGCCTTGTTGAATCGCTGGCCTTCCAGGCCTTGTCTTATTGCTTTCGCATCATTGGGATGCCAGAGTTGATAGATATTAGCCAGTTCAATTCCCGGCAAATCTGGTTTTATAGGAAAAGCGCCTGTGGCAATAACAAGTTTATCGTAGAGTAATAAGGATTCTTTACCGTCTTCAAGATTCCTGACGGTAACTTTCTTTCCTTTTCTATCAATGTTAGTAGCTAAGGTATTGTCCATTACTTCGATGTCTTTTACATTTTTAAAAAAATCTCGATTTCTGATAGCACCTGCCGATGTTTTCATGAGATCTGTGATACTATCCACGTCACCTGCTATGTAATAAGGCATGCCACAGGCACCGTATGAGATCATATCGCCTTTCTCCACTACGGTAATAATCGCGTTTGGATC
>CAZCEN010000200.1:0-6246 GCA_964497205.1 uncultured Sporomusaceae bacterium | reverse complement strand
TGTTCAGTTTT
The DNA here is from genome assembly GCA_964497205.1 of uncultured Sporomusaceae bacterium. Lineage (GTDB taxonomy): Bacteria > Bacillota > Negativicutes > Sporomusales > Sporomusaceae > Sporomusa. The sequence goes on along the minus strand of CAZCEN010000200.1, from coordinate 6,235 downwards.
CAGGGAACGTTTTTCTGTTGCCACGTTTTCAGCGGCGACAGTTACTTATGTTATCACGTTTGTTTCACCGTGTCAACACTTTTTTTGTTCTATCGTTTTTCAACGACAGCTTAGATATATTATCACATCATTTTCATCGTGTCAATATATCTTTATTTGAATTTTCAATCGCGTATTTCAGCGACTTCTATATACTATCACAGACAACTTTACTTGTCAATGTGTTTTTTGATTTTCAGAAAGAATAACTTTAGTTTTGATAAATACTGAAGTAGATACTGCACTTTCAAACAAATAACGATAGCAACACGAACGCAAGAAAGAATGGCAATAAATTTGAGCTGACCGCAAGCGGTCAGCTCCTGTATTTAGTCTTTTTGACGCATATGCGGGAAAAGAAGAACATCACGAATAGAATACGAATCGGTTAAGAACATAACCAAACGGTCAATCCCGATACCTAAACCACCTGTAGGCGGCAGTCCATATTCAAGGGCTGTAATATAGTCCTCATCCATCATATGAGCCTCGTCATCACCTGCTAACCGTTGTTGCAATTGATCGGCAAACCGGCCATGCTGATCAATTGGATCATTCAATTCTGAAAAGCCGTTCGCGATTTCGCGAGCAAAAACAAAAGCTTCAAAGCGGTCGGTGATATCCGGGTTCTCTTTATTGCGCTTAGCTAATGGTGAAATTTCTGTGGGATGACCAATAATAAAGGTTGGCTGAATCAAATGGTGCTCAGCAACTTCTTCAAATACGTTGTTTAGAATTCCGCCAATACCATGTGACTGTTCATATTTGACGCCCAACTTATCCGCAACGGCTCTGGCCTGCTCCACTGTGGTAACTTCATTAAAATCAACGCCAGCAAACTTTTTAATAGCTTCCGGCATAGTCATACGGTTCCAAGGCGGAGTAAGGTCAATTTCTTGACCCTGATAAGTAATTTTGGTCGTACCTAGAACGGCTTGTGCAACACCAGCCACTACTTCTTCGGTTAAACGCATAACATCCTGATAATCGGCATATGCCTGGTACAACTCAATCATAGTAAATTCAGGGTTATGTTTAATCGAAATACCTTCATTTCTAAACACACGCCCAAGCTCATAAACTTTTTCGAAGCCGCCGACGATCAGGCGCTTAAGATATAATTCCGGAGCAATTCGCATGTAGAGTTTCATATCTAAAGCATTATGATGCGTGATAAACGGCTTGGCAGCAGCGCCACCAGCGATAGGATGCATCATTGGTGTTTCTACTTCTAAGAAACCGCGTTCGTCAAGCAGTTGCCGGACAGCTCTGATTATTTTGCTGCGCATAACAAAATTATTTCGCACTTCAGGATTGACAATTAGATCAAGATAGCGCTGACGATAACGGGTCTCGACATCTTTCAAACCATGCCATTTCTCCGGCAGCGGCCGCAATGTCTTTGCCAAAAATTCAAAGCTGCTGGCTTTAACGCTTATTTCGCCCTTTTGCGTTGTAAATACGACACCCTCAATACCTACGATATCGCCAATATCCAAAAGATGAAATTGCTCGTAGGCAGATTCACCTAAAACATCTTGACGGAAGTATACCTGAATTCTCCCTGTCATATCCATGACATGACCGAAGCTGGCTTTGCCATGACCACGTACAGCCATTAGACGACCGGCAATCCGGACAGTTTTTCCTTCTAATTCAGCATACTTATCAATTATAGTTTGGGCATGATGTGTAAAGTTATATTTACGTCCAAATGGTTCGATACCCTGAGCGGCAATCTTATCCATCTTTTCACGGCGGACTTTCATCAACTCGTTTAATTCTTCTGTCGCCTGCTGACTATCTTGTACTATTTCTTCTGCCATGTAACTTCTCCCCTGTCTTACTTTCTTCGCTTAATGCTGCCGCCTGATCTCCATAACTTCATATTTCAAAATACCGGCCGGAACATTTACTTCGACAATGCTGCCAACTTTTTGGCCAAGTATAGCTTGACCAACCGGAGATTCGTTTGAGATTTTAAATTCTGCGGGGTCGGCCTCTGCTGAACCTACAATGGTATACTCCAGTTCATCATCAAATTCCAGGTCTTTTAGTTTGACGGTTGAACCCAATGCAACTACATCTGTGCCAACTTCACCCTCATCAATGACTTTCGCATTACGCAGGATTTTTTCTAAGGTCAGGACTTCACCTTCGATAAAGGCCTGTTCATTTTTAGCATCTTCATACTCTGAGTTTTCGCTAATGTCACCGAACTCGATCGCTTGTTTAATGCGCTCAGCAACTTCCCGCCGACGGACTGATTTTAAATGATCCAATTTCTGCTCCAACTTCTTCAGTCCGTCAATGGTTAGCATAACGTCTTTTTCCATGGTCACATTCTCCTCTTTATTCAAATACTTGCCAAGGCCATTTTGCAAATATTATAAAATTTCTTTTGTAGATAGTGTATTCGTATTGCTTAAAAAATTGACTTTACTAACGGAAAAATCTTTAGACATAGGAATTGGGCAATATAAATAGTGTCAAGTAGCACTTGACACTGTTGTGTGTTAAGAGGTTCTTCCTACCTTGGATCACCCTCTATTTTTCATTATTATAGGCATAAATGTGCATTTTGTCAATATTTTCTAAAGCACTCCCTTCTGCATCTGACCAGCTTTAGTCATGGCATTGGTTTTAATTGCAGTTAACTCCTGCGCAGTAAGCGCCCGCTCAAAACTGCGGAATCCAGCTAGTTTAAAACCATGTTTAACAGCCAGCTTATCAATTGTCTCTACTTGTTTTACCGTTAAGTCCCGCCCTAAAGTAAAATTCTCATAGCGACCTTCTAAAGCCAGTATCATGGTTTCAGCCATGCAGGCATAGGCTGTTTGCGGCGGAAAGCCAAAATTCAAGCCGAATTGCACATCACCCGGAACCTCAACGACTCCGCCTTCAATAACAAGTACATCATCACGAGTTTCTGCTACCCGGCGAGAAACGTTGCGTGGCCTGGCCACATCGCAAATGATGGCTCCCGGCTTTAAATCCTCAGGTTCGATAATACTGTCAACAGCGCTGGTCACGGCTACAATAATATCAGCGTTCCTGATTGCATGCTTAGTATTAGCAGTTACCCTAACGGCTAATCCAGAAGATTTTAAAATTTGTTTGGCAAGTTTTTCAAGTTTGATTTCATCCCGGGCAGCTAAGGTCAAATACCGTACTTCCCGAGCCAAAATCTGCGCACAAGCGGAACCAATCGATCCTGTCGCACCTAAAATCAGTACATTGGCACGCTCCAATTCTATACCCATTACTTTAGCGGCTTGCCGTGTACCCTCCAACGCAGTTGCTACTGTATAGCTATTACCGGTAGTTACAGCAATTTTCAAGTTTTTAGCAATCGTTATCCCGGCGTCACCAACAATAGAGGTAAAAGCACCCAGACCGACAATTTGGGCCCCTAACTTTTCTGCTACTTTGCCTGCCTTTATAATTTTCTTAATTACGTCAGGCTCAGGCAAAGTCATCATTTGGCGAGAGGTTAGGGGACACCCAATAAACCAGCCTTCCGCTTTATTATGTCCCGAATCAACACCAGTAATGTGAGACACTTTGAACGGGGGTATATATTTTATAATTCCTTCCACTAAACCATCCGGCCAGTTGCGGGTGAAAGAAAACTTACGGCTGAAATCCCTGGCCTCAAGCGGATGAACTACAAAAGCAAATTTTTGCAAATACAAGCGCCTCCTTAAGTAAGGTTTTTAAACCGCGGCTCAATCCCCGCCTGTTCAATAAGCTGTGTATAATCCTCCGGCGTCAGTTCCTCCGGATGTTTACCAGATAAAGCCGTCAATATCCCCTCTAAAACATTTGTACCAAAAGACCGCCCGCCCATTTCCGGCGTAGTGGTTACTAGCGTAGCCACCCCCCGTTCTTTTAACAATGCTTCATCCTCTTGGGTGACGGTATTGGTAATTATGAGCTTATCCTTCATAACAGCCGGCATATACCGCCTTATAAAGTGAAAATCTCCGGCAATAATAGCTGCATTATTGAAATACTGCTCAAATTTAGGTGTTACCTGAGTCTGTTTATTTCCGGTCGGATAAAACCAACTGACAGGGAGTCTGGTTATAATAGGCGCCACTAAGCTTGCCAACCGGGCCAACCCGTCAAGACTGGTAATAGGCATTGGCAACCCTAATCCAAACATTAAATCGCCAAAAACCGTTCTGCTGCCGGCACCTACTAACGCTTCTGCTAAACCAAACCGGTCAACTGCACAAACGATCAACGCCTGTTTATCTTTAAAATCTATTCCATGCTTACCCATAAGGTAAACAACAACTCGCCGTTCTAGCGTATTTTTTATCGCACTGCCATCCACTACCGGGGTTATCTTTGCATTGGCAGCTAAAGCCGCCGACTCTTTAAACATATACCGCTTATTACCGGCATAAACATACAAATCAGTACCACCTAAACCAATAGCTGCAACTTTTCCATCCAACTCACGAATAAGCCGTGCAGCCTCCTCTTTATTGCCATCTGTTCCGATTCTTTTAATGCTAAACTCCTGACCACCGAAAGTTGCAACAGTGGTTCCGTTACGTTTAGATGAACCCAGACTAATGCTTACAACCTGTTTCATCTGTATCCTCCTGGCTAAAACCTAAGTTGTCTAATAAGTGCACGAATATCCTCCGGATTGACATATTTATCTTCGGCAATTGGTGATTCACCAATTTGCACGCCAATTACAGATTTGTCAAGCAAAGTCTCCATCAGTTTAATCCGCATGTTAGAACCAATAATAATTACTATGTCGTGCTTGCGGACGTTAGCCACAATATCCATTATGGTATTAAATAACTCTATACCACTTTTCGTCTGGACAAAATCCCACCGTTCCTGTTCTGACAGCAGAAGACAAAAATCAATGCCTTCTTGTCTTGATACTTCGTAGATCTCCTCACAGTTTTTAACAGGAAAGCCAATGAGGGCTACCCGTCCGCCTTTGCGAACTTCGCCAATTGTTTCGAGACGTGAAACAAATGTACGATCAACGCCAACTTGCCCGGCTACATCCTGCTGGGACAAGCCATCTCGCCGCAGCTCAAGAATTCTGTCAATTGTATGATGAATCTTTTGACGATTGACAATCTTGTCACCAATGCGAAGCAACATGACTTCATCTCCCCTATAGTATATGTGCACAAAACTGTGTACATACATATTTTATCATTTTTTTTGTTAATTAACAAGTTTTACCACAATGTATAAAAAAAAGCCGTTATCCCCACGGTTCAAAGGGGAAACGACTAATTACCTTCTTATAGGTTTCCAGTTTTAATATTGTGTCATCATGGGCCATACCTTTTTTAAGTCCCTGCAAAATACGAATGCCCTGATTCATAGTAAGCCCAATATCGTCAGTTAGTTGGGACATTGTAGAGCGGCGGGCATTGTCTATTGATTCGTTTAATGATTTGCCTGCTTCAATATTGCTGACAAACTCTTGTGCCAGGTACACCTGCGCTAAATTTGTCATGGGATTACCACAGGCGCCACTAGCTGTCAAACCCAGCACTTCCGGCATAGTATGTTTTATACTTATTTCTACTGATTTTTTCAATTCATCAGTTTCACGGCTCATAGCTTCAATCAAAGTCCGCGGTGTACAAAGCCCGTATGTGGTCAGTGCCCGGATAACGGAATGTTCAATGGTATGAGCCTGCTCAAGCTCGACTAAACCACCGAGATTGGCCGTCATCCGAACTTCTTGGCCTGTTTCCAAGTCTGCTCCATATAACGTTACAGGAATATCGCTTTTATCCCTAAACTCAGTATAGCCGCCTTGGGGCGCCCAACCTGCACCAGAAATTGCCGGATAGTCTTTACGCATCTTTTTAAGGTTAATAAGTTCAACATCACTTGAGTAAATATAAGTTCCTGCCGTCCTAAGCGAGTGCCAGCGGGCATGACCCCGCCCCTCCAGCTTAGCCATAAGCACAGGCATTTCCAGACCGGACTCATCAACTACTGTATGATTCCAGATATTCATAATTCGAACAATTACACCGACAGGATAAAGTCCTTGGTCTTCCGTAATCCATGGACAAATAAGGATTTCTTTTCCTACTCCGACGTCCAGCAGTAATTGTCCGCCATTTTCAATAATAAACATTCCTGTAATTGTTCCGCCCTGCGGCCTCGGCAGTATGCCGTTGGCGACGGGCAT
>CAZCEN010000199.1:0-6262 GCA_964497205.1 uncultured Sporomusaceae bacterium | reverse complement strand
CAAAAACAGTACCACGAGCTTCAATATGCGCATTGGTTACAGTATCAGTTTCTGACTAGTCAATGGTGGATGCTGGTTGGGGCCCTAATTATTCCCTGGATTATTTGGTGGCGGGTTGTTGATAAAACAAAAACGGGAATAATCCTTGCGTATGGACTTTATATGTTGTTCGTGGTAACTGCAATGGACGCCATTGGTTATTCTTTACAATTATGGATTTATCCTGTGCAGCTTCTGCCCGTAATTCCCGATTCAATAGGGATTGATTGGGGATTCCTTACGGTTTTACATATGCTGATATTTCAATACTTTCCTAAGTGGAAATCATTTCTGTTTGCTCAAACAATCGCTGCGGTCTTGTTGGCGTTTATCGGAGAACCGTTTGCTGAATGGATTGGTGTTTACTATGTTTTGCACTGGTATCACCACTGGTCTTTTCCTATTTATATAGTGAAAGCTGTATTTGGCAAGTGGCTAGTAGAAAAAATTGTTTATAGCAAATAAATAACTAGAAATATTCCACCCAATGTATAGAACCCCAGCACGAGGCTGGGGTTCATTTTTGTGTTAAAGTCAGCTTCCGTTCTCTAGCAGAAATAGCCCGTGTTATTTCCGCCAGCGGAGCAGATAGCCAGCAATTTTGTTATAGATTGACATCAGCGACAACACCACTGCGCCGATGACGATAATCCCGGTAACTACCCGTGGATAATCGGCGAAATCGGAAAAGTATTTTACATACCAGCCCAGACCGCTGGTAGCGCCGATCATTTCGGCGGCTGTTAATAGAATAAACGCCAGTACCAGGCTGATAGAGGCGCCGCTGATGATGTGGGGCATGGCCCCTGGCAAGAGGATATTGGTGAGCATGGACTTTTTGCTGACGCCGATTGTCCTGGCGGAGTCTATGATACCTTTTTCCAGAGCTTCTACGCCTGCTATGGTATTTATGAACAACGGCCAAAAGGCACCGATAAATATGACGAAGATGGAAGAGAGAGTAAACGTCGGTAGTATGGCGATGGCATAAGGAATGTAGACAATGGGCGGGATAGGACCCAATATATTGGTAACAGGTTCAATGGCTAGCCGCAGACGCCGGTTCCAGCCAATAATAAGGCCGAGTGGAATAGCCAAAAGTGCAGCCAGGGTACAACCCCAAAATAGCAAATTAAAGGAGCTGACCAGGCTTTTGGCAAATACCTGGCGGTCTTCCAGCAGCAGGCTTACTACCTGCAGTGGCGTTGGGAAAAGCTCTGGATTTAAGAGCTTTAGCCAAGCGGTACTTAGTTGCCATAGAAAGAGGATGACAATGGCCAGGGTAAACCGGTCACGGGTAACTTGACTCATATGCCTGCGCCTCCTTCCGCTTGCTGCAATTCCTCAAGAATTTCTTTCTGTAATAAGGAAAGAATCTCGTTGCGCAGTTTGGCGTAATGCGGATCCTGTACGAGAAAGAAGCGCCGCCGGGGACGGGGGAAGGGAACGTCAATAATTTTTAGTATTCTGCCCGGACCAGGGGTGAATACGGCAATACGGTCGGCAAGATAGAGGGCTTCATCAATATCATGGGTAACTAAAAAGATAGTTTTCTTGCTGCTGCTTTCTGCCCACAGCTTGAGAAGTAAATCTTGAAGGTGTACCCGGTTCTTGGCGTCAACGGCTCCAAATGGTTCATCCATTAGGTAGATGGGAGCATCAAGCGCAAAGGCTCTGGCTATCGCGACCCGCTGACGCATGCCGCCTGACATTTCCCCCGGGTATTTGTGACTGTAACTGCTGAGCCCGACCATGCGCAGCAGTTGTTCAGCTTCCTGACGAGCTGTTTTTCCTTTGGCCCGTCCTGATTCTTTTAGAGCGAAAATAATATTATCAAGGGCTGTCATCCAGGGAAACAGGGAGTAGTCCTGAAAGACTACCGCCCTGTCTGGTCCGGGAGCAACAATAGGTTGCTCGTTTAGTGTAATGAGACCGCTGGTGGCTGGGATTAGTCCTGCCAAAAGCCCAATGGTTGAACTCTTACCGCAGCCGCTGGAGCCGACGACTGCCAAAAACTCACCTTGATGGATCGTTAGTGATAGATTGGTTACCGCTGGACGCTCGTCGCCCGGATAGATAAGAGATACTGCTTCCAGATTCAAAAAGGCCACAAGCCATCCTCCTTTACATTACAGATTATTTATTGAAAAATCCTGATCAAGCTTTTGATAAGTTGTATTTTGTGGTTCGCGTTGTTTCAACTGGTCAAGCGCTGTTTTATAAATCTCGGTATTTACATGTTTGGCAATATCGACATCGCTTTGGATATAACCGGCTGCTTTCATAGCTTCCCAAAAAGCAATGAAACGTTTTTTATCAGGGTCAGGAATACTATGAATATGACCGCTGTAGGTAGCTTTTTTTAGTAGTTCTTTATCGAGCTTGACATACTTGCCGACAAGTTCCAGTGTTTCTTCCTGGTTGTTGAGATAGAAGTCATACGCGCGGATGTTGGCACGACTGAAGCGGATATAGGCTTCCTGGTTACTTTTGAGAGCATCCGCAAGCGCTACTACCCGGCAACAGACATGGCCGTCCATATGCTCTGCCGACCAGGAGACGATTTTTAACCCTTGTTGTTCCGCCATCTCGGAAAAAGGAACCCACACAAGTCCGGCATCGGCTGCGCCTTTCTTGACTGCTTCCAACACTGCGGCGGGCGAGTCGAGTTCTTGGATAGTCACTTGATTTTTCCAGTCGATACCGGCTTTAGCCATGGCCGCTCGCCAGACAGCGTCGCCGGTTGCCAGGCGAACCGTAGCTACTTTTTTGCCGACAAAGCCTTGTAGGGAGGAATACTGTCCGGCATTTTCCGGCTTAGTTACAATAGCATGGCCCTCGCTTTGCGTACCGCCGATGTCGACAAAAGGCGTCCCCTTAGAGATGAAAACCTGAGGTGCTGCTGTGCCAAAGGAGCCGGCATCCAGTTTTCCGGCTTTAATGGCATTTAGCCCTTCGCCGGAGTTGGTGAACTGGAACATTTCGACATCCAGGCCCTCTTGCTCATAAAAGCCTTTTTCTTTGGCAATAAAATAGAGGGCGTGGCCAACAGCCGGTAAATAACCGATCTTGAATTTAATTTTGTCAGCCGGGGTAGATGATTGTGCTGAAGATGCTGGCGACGCCTTCTGCTTTTCTTGACTGCAGCCGGCTAAAACTAAACTTAGGATTAGGATAATGGCAAGACCTGGAATAAACAATCGCTTCTTAAACATCGACATCACTCCTGTTCTTCTAGTAAGAGCCGTTTATAATAAAAACCGCTGGTATAGAGTGCGGCTGCCGGATTATGGCCCAATACCCGGTCTTAAAAATTTAGGCAATTGACAAAAGTTTTGTCAAAGTCACTGTAGGTGGCCAATTCCAGCACTTCAACCTGTTTGACCAAGCTGGTAACCTTGTGTCTGGCTTCTTGATTCAGGAGCAGCGCCTGACCGCCTGTTTTGGCGGTATTACCGAGAAAACTAATTTTCCCCCGGAACGCTTCCGGCAGCATGCCGATATTTATAAGACTGTCGGCATTAAGGTGAAAACCAAAGGACCCGGCAATATATACGTAATCTACGTCGACAGTGCTTAGACTGCCGGCGGCCAAAAGACATTCAATCCCGGCCCGGATGGCGCCTTTGGCAAGCTGTACCTGGCGAATATCTTTTTGCGACAGGTAAACGGACTGATGGATGGCAAACACTGTTTTGCCATTTTCTTTTTTTAGCCGGCGCGCAAGCGGGTGCAGGCTGGTGTCCGGTCCGGAAAATTTACCTGTTTTATTGATTAGCTTTGTTTGAACAAGCTCACCTACGATGTCTAACAGACCGCTGCCGCAGATGCCCTTCGCCGGTTTGTCGGCGATGGTCTTTACCGTTACGGTTCCGCTTTGCTCAATTTTGAATTTTTCAATAGCGCCAGGAGCAGCTCTCATGCCGCAGGTAATATTCATGCCTTCAAACGCCGGCCCGGCAGCCGTAGAGGTTACCGACAGGCGTCCGTTAACCGTCAGTGCCATTTCACCATTAGTTCCAATATCGACGAATAAAGCGGTGCCTTGATGATTTGCTAAATCGGCTGCCAGAATTCCCGCCGTAATATCTGCGCCGACATAAGCTGACATAACCGGCGGCAAATAGACTTGGGCAAAGGGGGCGGCCTGTAGTCCAATAGCTGCTGCCGAATGATAACTATCGCCCCATAGCACCGGTACATACGGGTATTTACCCAAAGAAGCAGGATCAGTCCCCAGCGCCAGATGCAGCATACAAGTGTTGCCACTAAATACAATCTCATAAATAGTGTTAGAAGTAATGCCAGCATTCTGCGTCAGCTCGTCGATTAAGGTATTAATGGCCTGAATAAGACCGGTATATAGAGTGGTTAACCCATCGGATGTTGCTCCAAACTTTATCCGGGATAATACGTCCTGGGCGTGTAAGCTCTGGGGATTAAGCGCTGATGCTGTGCTAAGTTCCTGGCCGGTTGTCAGGTCAAATAACGCCGCGACTAAAGTAGTTGTGCCAATATCAACAACCAGGCCATAGGACATTTGGGTAGAGTTTCCGGTTTCTACCCCCAGTAATGTTTGCCCGGACAGTATTAACGTTTCATCCGCAGTTGGCACATACTGTTTTTTTATAACAGGATCAAGTGTTACGTCGAGATGACGACCCTGGCTGATAATCTGTACATCGTGTTTGTCTTGACGTTCAAGGACAAAAATGTCGATTATATCCGATGGGGTTGCTTGACTCTGAATCTCAGTCATGCATCCGAGGAAGATGCCTTGGTTTATTTCTTCGGGAGTCAGACTGTGGTGGCAGCCTGAGAGAACGCGGATAGCGGCAGGAAAATAGCCGGATATACGCACTTTGCATTTGCCGCAAGTACCGGCACCGTTGCAGGGGGATTCATCCAGAACACCGGCTGCCCGGGCGGCAGCAAGCACGGTAATATTATCGGCTACTTCAAAAGAAACCGGAGTAGTATCTACCGGCTGATTGGCTTGCAAAAAAAGGAGCATAGTCACGGCGTTTCCATCCTTTCTTTACCCTTTACCGTAGCAGTCATAGCCCGGATATTGTCCAAAGGGCTGGAAGTGCTTAGACCGCAGGCGGGTGCAATAATGTCAATACCTTGGGCCACCAGGTTGTTTGTTTGCAAAGCAGCCTTTTCGGCCGGGCCAAACTCTAACAGGTAAGTACTGATATTCCCCATGGTAGTAAGCTGCGGGAATTCGTCCTTTAACTGTTTTAAGTTGACGAGGGCGTCGGTACTGATGGCATTGGCTTTTATCGCCGGGATGAGCGGTTTGACACTGTTTAAGTTGCCGCAAATATGGACAATAACCGGAACTCCTTTTTGCTGGATGGCGGTGATTAGTTTGTTAATATAGGTTACGGCGTATTCCGCAAACAGCTTTGGACCTAGGATTTCCCCGGTAGCGGTAGGATCACCAATGGCGATAACGGCCGCTCCGTTTTCAATAAGCTTATGTGCAAAAGCAATTAACAGATCGGTTACATAGGAAAAAACCTTGTGAGCCGCAGGCGGATCTTTGCGCAAATCTTTCAGGAAGGGAATAGGGTCTACCAGGGAGGCCGCAGTGCTTACCGGTCCGGTCAGACTGCCAATGACCGGAATATCCGGATACTTGGTGGATAAGAGGGAGGCGGCCTGGCAAACGACAGGGATTCTGCCGGTGGTAAGCATAGCATTAATTTCCCGATATTCGACCTGAGAGCAAGAGGCATATATTTCGCGGCTGATTTTGGGTTCACATTCTAAGGTGCCTAAGTCAATCTCACTTCCCAGCACTTCTGCTTCTACCGTCATGCAAAAGGGGAGACCAAAGTTTTCAAATCCCGTAAGTTTATGGACATTATAGGCCAGAGCGGCCATGAGGGCAGCATCGGCATGGGCGGCAGGCAGAACGTATCCGCTGTTTTTCATGACGCCGACAATGGCGGCATTCATCATCCCGCCAGGACATATCACTGGTGGGCGGTCGACTGGTTGTTTATTTAATACTGCCAGCAGACGTTCTTTCTCAGTAAAAGCTGTCATTTTAACCACCTCTGTTCCAAAAGATTTAATTTTTCTTGTGTAATGGGATAGCCGATTTCGCGGACGGCATCCAGCATGGCATCAATGTTGGCGAAAGGAGTTTCGGTAGGCAGGCTGCAGCCGGAAGCCACAATATAGCCTTTAGGGTTGTCGTAGGCTTCGCGAA
>CAZCEN010000198.1:0-6273 GCA_964497205.1 uncultured Sporomusaceae bacterium | reverse complement strand
GTTGTCGGATAAAGTAATATAGGGGCAGGGGGAACTCTTGCCCCTTGATTTTAAGTTGTAAATGTAAGCCGTGGAGGAAGCGAGGCGCTAAAATGACCGAAACCCAAATTCTACTTGAAATGAATAACATATCAAAAGAGTTTCCTGGTGTAAAAGCGCTTGATGATGTTACTTTAAAGATAAGTGCAGGTAAGGTACATGCCCTGGTAGGGGAAAACGGCGCAGGCAAATCGACATTGATGAAATGCCTCTTCGGGATTTATAAACCGGACTCTGGCGAGATATTTCTAAATGGGGAAAAAGTAGATATTAATAGCTCTAAAGACGCGCTTAACAATGGTATTTCGATGATTCATCAAGAATTACATCCGGTTCCGCACCGAAATGTAATGGAAAATATTTGGCTTGGACGCTTTCCGGTAAAAGGTTTTGGTTTGTTTAATTTTATTGATGAAACTAAAATGCTTCAGGATACCCAAGCTCTGTTTAAAGAGCTTGAAATGGATATCAAACCGACGGCAATTGTCGGTGGTATGTCAGTATCAAAGATCCAGTCTATTGAAATTGCAAAAGCCGTCTCCTTCAGCTCGAAAGTCATTGTTATGGATGAACCTACTTCATCACTTACTGGTAATGAGGTAGAGCAGCTATTTAAAATCATTCGTGACTTAAAGAAACGAGGAGTAGCGATTATCTATATATCACACAAGATGGAAGAAATCCTGGAGATTTCGGATGAGGTTACTGTTATGCGTGATGGCCGGAAAATCGGCACATGGTCGGCGGCAGAACTGACCACCGACATAATTATTTCTAAAATGGTCGGGCGTGACCTTACTAATCGCTTCCCGGAACGTAATTGTATTCCGGGAGAGGTAGTACTGAAAGCAGTCGGTCTTACTTCAACAATACTAAAGTCTTTTAAAGATGTCAGCTTTGAACTTAGAAAAGGTGAAGTATTGGGGATAGGCGGTCTGGTTGGCGCCCAGCGCACCGAACTTATTGAAGCGCTGTTTGGACTGCGTGCGTTGACTGCCGGTGAGTTATATATAAAAGGTAAAAATGTGAAAATCAACTCGCCCAATGACGCCAAAAAACATAAGATGGCCTTGTTGACGGAAGAACGCCGGGTAACGGGGATATTCCCGGTATTATCCATACTGGAAAACACAGCTGTTGCTAAACAAGCCAACTATGAAACGCGGTTTTTTCTCCTTAACGAAGCGCTTAGAAAAGAGGATACTGTTCAGAGTATCCAAAAGCTGCGGGTCAAAACGCCGTCAATTAAAACCGCAATTAAAAATTTGTCAGGTGGAAATCAGCAAAAAGTGCTATTGGCCAGATGGCTGTTAACTGAGCCGGAAATTCTCCTGTTAGATGAGCCCACTCGGGGCATTGACGTTGGGGCAAAGTTTGAGATATATACCATTATTACAGAGTTGGCTAAGCAAGGTAAAAGCATCATTATGATAACATCGGAAATGCCGGAGCTCTTAGGAATGTCTGACCGGATCATGGTTATGTGCGAAGGAAAGGTTACTGGTGTAGTTGAAGGGAAAGATGCGACAGAAGAAGAAATCATGCGCCTTGCAACGCTGCGTATGGTATACAGGGAGGGTGAAAAGCAGTGAGCTTTGATGCAAAGAGAATCCAGGACTTTTTTATGCAGCATGCTATATATATTGTGCTTGTTGTCCTAACGGCAGCTATTGCAATCTATGACCCCCGATTTTTATCAATAACAACCATTCGCGATATTTTGCTCCAGTCATCAACAAGGGCAATTATTGCTTTAGGTGCAGCCTTTATCTTAATTACCGGGGGTGTGGATTTATCTACCGGGCGGGTTGTTGGTTTGACAGCCGTATTGTCGGCTTCCATGCTGCAAGTTGCTGATTATTCCCGTAAGTTTTATCCGAACATGCCTGATTTGCCGTTGTGGATGCCTATTTTATTGGCTGTATTGGCTGGTCTCTTAGTGGGAGTTATCAATGGATTTATTGTTGCTAGATTAAGTGTTCCGCCGTTTATTGCCACGTTAGGTACGATGGTTATTGTTTATGGTGTTAATTCCATCTATTTTGATTTGAAACCTAACGAGTCCCAGCCAATTGGCGGACTGCGTCCCGACTTTACCGAGTTGGGGTCGGGAGCGTTTGGAACAGGAGATTATTCTATACCTTATATAGTGTTATTTGCCATTATAATATCGTTCATTGTATGGGTTATTTTTAATAAAACCAGATTGGGAAAAAACATGTATGCCATTGGTGGCAACGTCAATGCTGCTGTTGTGTCAGGCATTAACGTCGGCCTTAACCTACTTATTCTATATTCGATTGCCGGTGCTCTCTACGGTTTAGCCGGCGTCTTAGAGGCGGCCAGAACTGGCGGGGCGACTAACAACTATGGTAACATGTACGAGCTTGATGCAATTGCAGCTTGCGTCGTTGGCGGGGTTTCAACGGCCGGCGGTATTGGTACCGTACCGGGAGTTCTGGCGGGTGTACTGATTTTTGGCGTAATTAACTATGGCCTTACCTTTATTGGGATGAATCCATATTGGCAGCTCATTATTAAAGGTTTAATTATCGTTGCTGCCGTCGCCTTCGACATACGCAAATATTTGACAAAAAAATAATGTCACCCTTATCCAGAGACTTAACTACTCGCCTGTGCCCGTAGGGTATACCCCGGTTTGGAGAAGAGAGCGTCTTAGCGCGGGTTAGTCAGCGGATAAAGCGTACTAAGATGGCTGCTATTCAGTTTTGAAAGCAGCCTTTTTATTTTTTTCACCCTATTCGGTTATTTACATAAAATATAGTAAAGATATTATGTAAAAACAAAATAGGGGGGTTTTATGATTATTCGGGATTTTTGTAACAGCGAGTTCTTACTGGAAGTATTAGAGCGGCTAGATAATAACGCACTTATTTTACTTGATGACGGCTCGCTGGCTTTTGGATGGATAGGGGAAGCTGACGATTGCGTTTTGAAAGTATTTCCGCCGATAAATACCGCAGAGATAACACAGGCAGTATACCGACCTGCACCGGCAGTATCCAATGCTAAGGATGTTTTAGCTAATAAAGTATTATTAGAATGTGAAGACATCGCTCAAGTAATTTTTGGGCCATTCCCGTCGCTGCCATTTGCCCTGAGTGCTGCGCCAGTTACACGGAATGTTTATCCGGCCAGGAGCAAGGATTCCTCTGAGGGAAGCTGTAATGATTTGGAAGTGCTTGCTGAAGCCGTTGAGATGCTTGAAGGCAGAAATATCGGTATTGAAACCTTGGGAAGCTGGCGAACCGGCGGACGGTTATTGGAGATTCATGATTGCAGCATTTTGTTGACAGTTGGTTCAGAGAGAATATCCCCACTAATCATGTCCGGGGCGATTACTGTTTTTGGGTTGGCTCTTCCTGCTAAGGGTATCGTACTTTCAGGAGAATATCACAATGTAATCAATATCGTCGCTCTTACCGGGGTAGTTAATCCGTGAAGTAATGTTCGCTTTGCTGTATAATATTGATACAGTAATTTTTGCAGTTTAGAGGTGCCAAATGAAATTTTTGCCTATAGATAACGTAATGCCTGACGTGAAAGCGGCGCTTAGCTCGCAAGGGAATGCTGTAGTGGTGGCGCCGCCCGGTTCGGGCAAAACGACTCGGATTCCCTTAGCGCTTTTGTCTGAGCCCTGGTTAAAAGGGCAGCGCATTTTGATGCTGGAACCACGGCGTCTGGCAGCGCGGGCAGCAGCGCGGTATATGGCTGGCTCCTTGGGAGAAGAAGTTGGCCAAACAGTAGGCTATCGTATTAGGCTCGATACTTGTGTCGGGGCTGATACTAGGATAGAAGTAATTACTGAAGGAGTCCTTACGCGCATGCTCCAAACCGACCAAGCCCTGGAAGGTGTAGGCTTGATAATTTTTGATGAGTTTCATGAACGGAGTCTACATGCAGATATTGGATTGACACTAGCGCTGGAGGTACAGGCCGTACTCAGAGCGGAGCTGCGTTTACTAGTCATGTCAGCAACGTTAGAGGCCGAACCAGTAGCTTCTATTCTTGGTCATTGCCCTGTAATCTGTGGGAGCGGGCAAAGTTTTCCTGTCGAAACCCACTATCTGGACCGGAAGTCGACTGCCTCTGCCGAAACTGCAGTCGCCCAAACGGTATTCCAGGCTTTGAACAATACTGACGGCGATGTTTTAGTTTTTTTACCCGGAGCCGCTGAGATACGGCGTGTACACGCGGAACTGCTGGTAAGCGATATTGAAAAATGTGCACAAGTTGCACTACTTTTTGGTAATTTACCTCCCGCAGCTCAGGATGCTGCTCTTTTGCCGAGTTTACTAGGTAAGCGAAAGGTGGTTTTGGCTACAGCCATTGCGGAAACAAGCCTAACAGTTGAAGGAGTTACTACTGTTATTGACAGCGGCCTGATGCGGGTACCGGCTTATTCGCCGCGTACAGGTTTAACCCGGCTGGAGACGGTACGGGTTACACGGGCTGCAGCCGATCAGAGGCGAGGGCGCGCCGGCCGGCTTAGACCTGGTGTATGTTATCGTCTATGGACTAGGCAGGAGGATGCGTATTTAGTGCCTAATAACACGCCGGAAATTCTAGCGGCTGACTTAACGACATTGGCTCTTGAATTAGCCGTTTGGGGCGTAACCAATCCGAGCGAGTTGCTTTGGCTTGATTCTCCGCCGCCAGCGGCATTTACTCAAGCCAAATCACTGCTTGTCAAAATTGGAGCACTGGGGTCTGACGGAGCTATTACAGTTCACGGACGGCAAATGGCTGAAACCGGCCTGCATCCGCGTTTGGCGCATATGGTGCTTAAGGCGACAGAGATTGGTTTTGGCGCTTTGAGTTGTGAGTTGGCTGCTATTCTAAGCGAACGGGATTTCTTCAGGGGGAGTGCTGCTGCCCTAGATGTTGACTTGCGGCTTAGGGTTGAGGCTATTCGTAATTTGAAAAACCATGTTGTCGCAGCTGATGGGTCAGGTCGCCGTATTAAAACGGAAAGCGACCGTTTAAAACAGAATTTTAATATTAATGCAGCACCGCAAGATGATATCGAAGTCTGTGGTTTGGTATTGGCTTTCGCCTATCCTGACAGAATTGGGCAGCTGCGTGGCTGTGGCAAGTTTTTGTTAGAGAATGGACGAGGCGCAATGATAGCTGAGTCACAAGCATTAGCACAAAGTCAATATATTGTGACTGCCGATCTTGATGATCAGGGGATAGATAGCAGGGTTTTTCTAGCTGCCCCGGTACAACTTGAACAGATAAAACAGTATTTTAATCTGCAGATTGAGAGTAAGACACAGGTTGCGTGGGATACTTCCTACCAGGCTGTGCGTGCCCGAACGTATGAATGCCTCGGGGCTTTGGTTCTAAAGGAAACTCCCTGTAATAATCCTAATGAGTCTGATATTGCTGAAGCTTTATTAAAGGGAATCGCTTTGGAGGGATTGGAAATTCTGCCTTGGAGCAAAGCTGCGCGACAGTTTCAGCAGCGGTTGCTGTTTGCCTATCTTCAAGAAAACCAAGGGCCTGACGTTTCAGAGGAAAATTTGCTTGCTACGCTTAATGATTGGCTTGGTCCTCATATTTATGGGATAACAAGCCGAGTGGAACTGGCAAAAATCAATCTGCTTACTGCCCTGGAAGGCCTGCTTACTTGGTCTGAGCGACAGGAACTAGACAGATATGCTCCACCTTATATTAGGGTGCCGAGTGGTCAGCGTATTACCATCGATTATAGTACACCGGAGAGCCCGTTTTTGGCAGTTAGGCTGCAAGAAGTGTTCGGCTTAAAAGAAACCCCTTGTGTTGCTTTGGGGAAAGTCCCTTTAACTTTGCATCTATTGTCGCCGGCACACCGGCCGGTGCAAGTAACCCGTGATTTATCCAGCTTCTGGGCTAATACGTATTTTGAAGTAAAGAAGGATTTAAAAGGACGATACCCCAAGCATTATTGGCCGGACGATCCCACAACTGCTGTGCCGACAAATCGCATTCGGCCCAAATCATAATCGTATTTTGATCCTACAGATTGCCGTGAAATGCCAGATACTTATGCTGTATTAACAAATATTTAAGTAAAAAATCCTTTGAATAAAGGTAGTTTTTTACATTGGAATAGATGCTTGACATAATTGACGGCAGTATGATAAAATGAATTCTGTCGTTAACGACAAGTACTGATGGTGGCTGTGGTGAAGCGGTTAACACGCCGGATTGTGGCTCCGGTATTCGAGG
>CAZCEN010000197.1:0-6274 GCA_964497205.1 uncultured Sporomusaceae bacterium | reverse complement strand
CCGTAGGCTCAAAGCCTACAATGGTCGCTTCTCTGATATTTGAATGACCAAAATAAGGTCGATTTGCTCAACCAATGGGCAGTTTCCTGCTCGATAGTATATATTGCAAAAAACTTCGTCTAAAATATAGCAAATATAAATAATAGCCGAAATTTTATTGACAGTCAGAATTTGATTGTGCCTATTTGAGGGATATAAGTTTAAATGCCTTTGGCCGTTACTTTTGTAATGGCTAAAGGCATTTTAGGTTGTTCTGATCATGAGACTATCGTGAACGCCGCGGTTTTTCAGGCCGTTAGATGCTAAGCCAGAATTGGGGCTTTCGTTTTCTCCCACTCATAGGCCATGCATATCCCAAATGTAGTATTTATTACAGTACACAAAGACAAAATCTTATAATTCTGTTCATGAATGTGCTCTTGAATGCGGATTAATTTAATCGTAATTGCAAATTACTCGTATACGCTGTATAATTAATACTTGGGTAATATAGTAAAATTTATAATTAGCTTATTTTTTTCTGATCAATGTAGTATTTATTACATATATGAAAATCAAATGCTTGATTTTAAGAGAAAAGGCGTGGGATTAATGTTAGAAAAAATAAAAGAACAATATAACTCCATGACAGATAGCCAACAGGCCATAGGCAAGTATATACTGCAGAACTATCATTTGGTTGCAACGTTATCGGCCGCAGAGTTTGCCCGCGAAGTCGGTGTCAGCGACGCAACGATTGTCCGTTTTGCTCAAGAACTCGGTTTCAGCGGGTTCACCGAGATGAAAAATTATATCAAAACTTATATGCGCGGCAATGCTCCCCATTTGCAATTTATGCCTGCAAATAACAACCCCCGAGAAGAACACGACCAAATCCTGCAACTCATTCAGAGCGAAATTGCCGATTTAGAGAATTTGTTTTTAGATTATGATGCCGCAAGTATAGAGGAAGCGGTAGAGGCAATTTTTGCGGCAAAAAAGATTTATTTTGCCGCTCTTGGTTCATCAATGCTAGTACAGGATTTTCTCACTTTGCACTTCAATCACATGGGATTTTCTACAATCGCTGTTTCCGAAAGCAATGCGCTTAATTTTGAAAAACTGGTTGATATTTCGGACCAAGATCTGCTTATTGCGATTTCTTTTCCTCGTTATTCCTTAAATACTTGTAAAGCAATGCAATTCGCTAAGAAGCAGGGAGCAAAAATTATCGGCATTACCGATACGAAAGAATCGCCTATCGGCGTGAATTCAAATGTAGTCCTCACAATAAATACAAGCACAAAGACTTTTTTTAACTCTTACGTCGTTCCTATGGCTTTATGTAATGTTTTGCTGTTAAAAATATTTTTTCATGATAGCCAAAGGATCCAAAAGAATATCAACAGTCATATCGCAAAGCTGGATTATATAGCATCGCTGGATTAATTAACTATACATACACCAAGGAGAGGATAGTAATGAACAAGACGATTTTAGCCATTCACGGCGGAGCGGGGAATACCATTTTATCGTTAACAACGGAAGAAATCAAAGAAAGAGAAATGGTATTAACGGAAGCCCTCAAACAAGGGCAAGCAATCCTGCAAAACGGAGGTTCAAGCCTTGACGCCGTAACGGCCGCGATTGTTGTAATGGAGAATTGTCCCTTATTTAATGCCGGAAAAGGTGCTGTTTTTACCAATGAAGGGACTAATGAAATGGATGCTTGCATCATGGACGGAAAAACGCTTAACTCCGGTGCCGTCGGTGGCGTAAAAACAATCAAAAATCCTATTAAAGCCGCCAATATTGTTATGACAAAATCAAATCATGTGTTACTCATCGGGGAAGGTGCCGAAAAATTTGCCAAATTACACGATATTGAAATTGTTGACCCCCAATATTTTTATACGGATTTCCGCTTCAATCAATTAAAAGAAGCCATCGAAAAGGATGCCGTGTTTGTTGACCATGATTTACCAACAGCCAACAAAAATACGAAGCAGCCGAATTATATGGGCACCATCGGCGCTGTAGCCTTAGATGCGCAGGGCAATCTTGCCGCTGCCACTTCCACCGGCGGGTTAACTAACAAAAGATTCGGCCGTCTTGGAGATTCCTGTATTGCCGGTGCCGGAAATTACGCCAATAACGAAAGCATTGCCATGTCGGCCACGGGTACCGGTGATATTTTTATCCAAGCCGTTGCCGGTCATGAATTGCACTCATTATATAAATATAAAGGGCTCGACCTTAAAACCGCAACTGCGCAGACATTACAAAAAGTATATGACTTGGGAGGACACGGCGGCATAATCGCCATTGATAAAGACGGAAATTATAATTTTGATATGAATACGGCAGGTATGTATAGAGGCGTGGCAATTAATAACGAGCCGCCGACCGTCTTATGTTTTAAAGAAGACAAGTGAAGGTATCGGTGAAGCTGAACATCGGGGCTTCCGGCGGATTCTTAGAATTTGATTACAAGGGAGATACATACTCATGGACATTTTAGCGATTACGCTACTGGCTCTAGCTCTTATTATTACTTTCGGCGCTATTATAAAAAAATATAACCCGATGGTGACCCTGCTGGCGTCAGGACTGATACTGATAGGCGTAGCCTATTACTTCGGCATCGGCACCGGTAAGCTGCCGCTAAAAAATCCGAGCGGCTATTTATGGGTAGACTTATTCCGCATCCTTACCGAAAACTTTAAATCAACCCTCAATGGTTTAGGTTTATATATACTCACCATCGGCGGCTATGCCTATTTCATCGAAAAAGTAGGATCCGGGCAAACGTTAGTTTATTATGCTATTAAACCTTTGAAAAAATTTAAAAATCCTTATGTTGTCTTAATGTTAGCCTTCTATTTCGGTGTATTTCTCAATGTATTTATTGATAGTGCCGCCGGACTCGGGTTATTGCTTGCAACAACCATTTACCCTATTTTGCGGGGACTCGGCGTTTCCAAAATAGCGGCTGCGTCTGCGATATCTACAACCGGCAGCTTTGCAGTCAGCCCGTTATCGAGTTTAGGCGCGTTAAACTCCGAATTGTTAGGAATGCCGTTATATGAGTATTTTTTTAACTACAAAGTTTATACTTCGATTGCAATAATAGTATTTGCCGGTATTTCCCATTACGTATGGCAAAAATATTGCGATGCCAAGAGAGACACAACGGCAAATAACGATGATGATGATATAGCAGAAAGCAGCCTGGAACCCGGACATCCGTTATTGGCGATTATCCCGGTAATTCCTATTTTCATTATGTTTATACCTATATTGAATAAGTCAATAAAAATGGACATTGCCACTGTTATGTTTATAAGTACACTCGTATCGGTTATCATTGTCGGCATTATTAATAAAATGTCGTTAAAAGTGATGTTCGGCCTAGCTGGTGAATTCTTTACAGGCATGTCAAAAATCCTCAGTGTGGTTGTCTTGATTGTCGCCGGACAAATTTTTGCGGAAGGACTCGTCAGCATGGGAGCAGTAACTTATCTGGTTAACATCGGCAAGTCACTTCAGATTAACGGAATTGGGATATCATTAATTTTTGCTACGTGTGCTTTCCTGCTGTCGGCAATGGTTGGCTCCGGCAATGCTGCGGTAATTGCTTTTGCCAATCTGTCACCGGCGATTGCGGAACAATTCTCCGTACCCTTGATGATGTTTTTAATTCCGCTGCATGACATTGCAATTTTGGGAAGGCCTATTGCCCCGGTTGCCGGAGTAATTATCGCGGTTGCGGGTATAGCAAAAATCGACGTCATGGACCTCGTAAAACGCAATTGTGTACCAATGATCAGTACCGCTGTGTTTGCTTTCATGGTTAATTTACTATTATTACCGATCTTATTGAGATAGTGACGATCAGTATAAATTTCTTCAACGGTTCATATACAAAACGTAAAAATCCAAACAGCCCTTTAAGCTGTTTGGATTTTTACGTTCACATTGAGGAAGCAAACTATTAATGACGTTCTGTACCGTCCCTCTGACTACCATGCTTGCTGCCTGAACCGCTATGGTTCTGTGAAAATAGTGGCCGGACCCGAATTGGATATCTTTATTGTGTAACCTAGGATTGAGGCTTTGCAAATTCCTTAACTTCGTCAAACGGCAACGCACTGAACATCGGCAAACCACGTATATACAAATCTTCGCTTTCTTGGGGAATATCCTTAAAGCCAACGCCATACAACCTCACGTTTCTAACTACTACATGTGCCTTAGTGTTATAAACTTCATAATAATAAAGCCCGGCTGGATCTTTTATTTTTTCACCATGGATTTCACAATCACTCATCACGTCCCACCCATAAGCATTCCCATAGTCAACCAATCTAGTTGTACCATCTGAACAAATGATTGGATAAAACCTGATGGCATCCTTTAGCATAGGCAATAAACTAAATGGACGGGGCACATTTTTCATTCCGGAATCTGTTAAGTAACTATTCGGACCCTCTATATAGATAAAACCATAGGAATTGTCCATAAAGAAATCATACTTATTAAAAAAAGTGTTATACACCGCCCGGCTGTAAAAGTTTTTTAATTGACTAACCTTTGTTTCAAAATCATTTACAAGGTCCTCATAAGTTTTTTCGTCTATCTTGTCATTTTGCCCAATTGTATCTTGAATTTCCTTTAAAAAGTCTTTACATGCACCTTTATAAATAGTTGCGTCAATGCTGATTGAGTCATTTTTGCAGTAAGCACCTCCCACATCAGCAAGAAAATATAAATAGCTAGAAAACTGCAATCTAGTAAAATAGTACATATATATTTTCGCTATATATATGCTTGTAAAGGTTGTTGGCAGCTTAACATCATTCAGTTGCGGAAATAATTTATTCCAGGGAGTAATTTGATAGGTAAACGGAACATAGCCCCCAAGATCCCACGGATCATCTGTTACCGCTATCGTAGGACAGGCATCTAAGTGTTGTTCGTACTTCGATTCCATGGGTGCAGCTATGGTAGCTATCTGTTTTCCTTGCATCAACTGCACTTCACGAACTACGTTGCTAGGCACTAGCTTATTATACGCTTCCTTCTGAGCAGCAAGGTACTCTTCCCACGTCTTTCCTGCAAAGCCATCCTGCTTCATAATCTCTTTCTTTAACTCGTCAGTAATATCGATTTCATTGGCAGAGGGTTCTTCTTTTTTGGATGGTGTACCGTCAGGAATTTCAGGCGCATGCGGTCCTTCACCAGTGTACGGTTGAATAAGCTGCGGTTTTTCCGATAACACACTAAGCCCTTGTTGCATAAGAGTAGATATCATATTGGTACACCAGTCCGCCGTATGGGTATCCTCAGGAATGTTATCACCCGTCATGCACATGCTTGCCTCGCTGCTGGAAGCCAATACATCTTTAGCGAATTGGGCGGCTACTGAGCCACCATTGCCCCAGGGTGTTGATACGCAAACACTACCGCCATATTTACTTCTACTTGCCTCTGCTTCACTGGAATAGGTTACATCCATGGTAAAGGCAGAGCCGGAAGTAAGGTATAATTCCGTTATACAACTATGACCGAATTCATCAACAAAATTCAGATAATTTGCCAGATACTCTGCGACGGTTTTAGAGTTAAGTACCGCGGAATATACCTTTTGAAATTTCTCGGACATAAAATTATAAAGCTGCTCTGATCCATAGTCGAGCAAATGTAGCTTTTGTCCGGTGTAAACATAGGAACAGTAGCAATTCAGATGTTGGCTTTGCGTGGCTGCTTGATGCGTTATTGCTGCATTCATACCGATTGAGGCACTGCAGGAAGAAAAACCGACCTTACCCTTAGTATCTACACTGAAAAACGTATCTTTCGACGTGACATTTGCTGTGGAATTAACTTTTAACTTCATTGTTCCTTTTCCATGAACAAACTGCACCGCGCCATTTTGCAATCTGGTGGGATCAATAGCTATTTTCTTGCTCATCAATTTACGGGTTATAGAATTAAAACACGTCCCGATTCTAGCGGCTCTTATCTCTTCTGGAATTTCTGGCAATACTGATTGGGGTTGAATCTTTGCATTCATAAACCTCTTCCTCTCCGTATTGATTTTTATATTTTAAAATCCTCCTTTCTTTTCAATTTACCAGAATGTAGGAGAAACCACACTAGACGAAAGTATAGTCTTCCATAAAAAAAAGTATAGTTTTCCTATACTTTTTCTGAGAAATGCCTTACATCTTATGCTTTTTAAAACTCCCATAAAATCGTCTCCATTTAACTATGGGCGACCTCTTTTTCTTCA
>CAZCEN010000196.1:0-6300 GCA_964497205.1 uncultured Sporomusaceae bacterium | reverse complement strand
TATATATTTCAACATTTAATCATGATATTGACTGTCGTATTAAGTTGTATTTTTTTACTTACGAAAGCACAAAGTTTTCGTAATCTAATACTTAAAAGGAGTCTATCCTTTCGGGAAAAAATAGCATATGCCATTTTCTTTGGGATAGTTGGTATTTTAGGAACCCATACTGGTATTCAAACAACATATGCGATTGCAAATACGCGATCGGTTGCTGTAATTACCGCGGGTTTGGTAGGCGGACCCTGGGTCGGTCTTGGGGCTGGTTTTATTGCTGGGCTGGAGCGGTATTTTCATGGAGGAATTACTGTATTGTCTAGCTCGGGTTCGACTATTCTGCAAGGTGTTTTGGCAGGCCTATATTATTCGCGCTTTAATACATTTAATATACGCTGGCCCTATGCCTTGGGAATTGGCTTTATCCTGGAAGTTGTACACATGATAGTGTTGCTCTTATTTTCGGAGCCCTATAACCAGGCTTGGGTGATAGTACAGGACATCAGTCCGTCCATGCTATTGATTAACCCCCTGGGCATCGCCATGTTTATAGCAATACTAGACAGTATCTACGAAGAAAAGGCAAAGGTCGAAGGGAAGGCAGCGCAACTGGCTTTGCAAATCGCCGGAAAGACGTTACATTATCTTAGAAAAGGGCTAAACGAAAAAAATGCGTATCAAACAGCTGCTACAATTTTTCAGTCTGTAGGTAATCTAGATGCAGTAGTAATAACCTCCTTGGACAATGTATTGGCGTTTGTAGGAACCGGGGCCGATCATCACAAAGGGGTTATCCAAACGTCAAGTACGATGGAAGTACTTACTGCCGGTAATTATGTTCTGGCGAGAAACAAAAGGGAGATCGGCTGTAAAGATCCGGATTGTCCGCTGCAGTCTAAAATTGTCGTAGCGCTAAAAGATCAGGATGCCATTATTGGTTCACTCGGGTTTTACAAATTGAAGCCAGACAGTATAACACCTTTTGAGATTGAATTGATAAAAGGCTTGTCTCAGTTAATTTCTACTCAATTGGAAGTAAGTAAAGTTGAGAAGTATTCGGCATTACGGGCTGCGGCAGAAATAAAGGCGCTGCAGGCTCAGATTAATCCTCATTTTCTTTTTAATGCCATAAACACCATTGTATATTATTGCCGGAGTCAGCCTGAAACGGCTCGCGGTTTACTGCTGAATTTGGCTGATTTTTACCGTAATAATTTGTCACAAGCTGGTGAGTGGGTGGATCTCAAGACCGAGCTTCACCACGTGGATGCTTATGTGCAGATTGAATCAGCCCGGTTTCAGGGAAAATTACAGGTTAGTTATGAGTTTCCGGAACCGTATTATAAAAAGCTTCCAGCGCTTATATTACAGCCAATCGTCGAAAATGCAATTAAACACGGGCTGTATCCTAAAAAAACAGGGGGGAGTATAATTATCTCCGGGCGCACTGTCGAGGGGTTTTATATAATAACCATTGCTGATAATGGCGTGGGTATTCCTGAAGATAAATTGAAGGTGTTATTAGATGAGAATCCGGTGCATAGAGAAGCCGGAACGCGAATTGGGCTTCTAAATGTGCATCAACGGTTACAAACCATGTATGGTTCGGAATATGGACTGAAAATAACGAGTGAATTGGGAAAAGGTACCAGTGTTTCTCTTGCCTTCCCGGTATAAAGGAGGATTTGTGATGAAACTAACGGCTATTATTGTGGATGATGAATTTCCAGCCCGGGCGGAATTGCAATCAATACTTGAGGAAATTGGTGATATTGATATTATTGGGGAATGCGAAGATGGTGACGAAGTTATAGAAATGATTAATGCCAGATGTCCGGATGTAGTATTTTTGGATATCCAAATGCGTAACAAGGATGGCCTGGCAGCTGCCGGCGAAATTATGGAATTGACATACCCGCCCAATGTTGTATTTACCACAGGCTTTAACCGTTTTGCCGCTCAGGCCTTTGAACTGAATGCGGTTGACTATATACTTAAACCGTATTCTTATGAGCGGGTGGCTAAGAGCGTATCTAAACTAATTCGGACCAAAGCACAACAGTCAACCCAGGCATCAATCCCGGAGCCAAACAAAACCACCAAGACACTACCTCCGCATCTATGCGTATGGTCTAAAGATCGTATGATAATTTTGCGTCCGTCTGAGATATTTTTTGCTAAAGCAGATGAAAACCGGCAGACTTTACTACAGACAGAACAAGGAGCCATGTTTACCAAGTTAGCCCTCAAGGACTTAGAAAACATGCTTACTGATCAGGGGTTTTTGCGAACTCATAAAAGTTATATGGTCAATTTAAATAAAGTACGGGAAGTGATTCCGTGGTTTAATAATACCTATGTATTAGTATTGGAAAATTGCCGGGAAACTAATATTCCGGTTGCTCGCCATTATATAAAAGAGTTCAATCGAATTATGGGAATTGCATAATGAATCTTAGGAACAAAAACAGGGCTGTTATGCCCTGTTTTTGTTATGTTATGCAGAATTTGATCTAAATTGTCGAATATTCGCTACAATAGAAGCGAGGTGTCAATGATAGCTAGGAGGGATAGCAATGAAATCATTAGAGAATGTTGTAGTGCTCGATTTAACCAGGGTACTAGCCGGCCCTTATGCTTCTATGATGTTTGCGGATTTTGGCGCAAATGTTATTAAGATTGAATCCCCAAAAGGCGGGGACGATTCCCGTGCTTTTGGTCCGTTTGTTGGCAAAGAGAGCGCTTATTTTATGAGTCTGAACCGGGGTAAACGTTCTATGACTCTGAATCTTAAGGAAGCCAAGGCCAAGGAGATATTCAAGGAAATGGTCAAGAAGGCCGACGTCGTGCTTGAAAACTATCGCCCTGGTACTATGGAAAAGCTTGGTTTGGGATATGATGTACTTAAAGAAATCAATCCCAAGATTATTTACACAGCCTGTTCAGGTTTCGGTCATACAGGACCCTATAGCTCCAAACCGGCCTATGATGTAATTGTTCAGGGTATGGGCGGCATCATGAGCATCACTGGTCAGGAAGGTGGCGAGCCGACCCGGGTTGGCGCCTCTGTCGGCGATGTTACCGCAGGTTTGTTTGCTGTCATTGGTACGCTGACGGCGTTATATACCAGGGAAGTAACCGGAATTGGTCAAAAAGTGGATGTAGCCATGTTAGACTGCCAGGTGGCTATTTTGGAAAACGCCATTGCACGGTATGTGACCTCAGGCGTGGCGCCCCAGCCAATCGGCAATCGCCATCCTTCCATTACTCCGTTTGAAGCGTTTAAAGCGAAAGATGGATATATTATTATCGCTGTTGGCAATGACCGGCTGTGGAGCGATTTTTGCAATTTAATTAATAGACCGGAATTGATTCAGGATGAACGTTTTGTAACAAATCCGAAACGTACAGAAAACCAAAAAGCGCTGAAGGCTATTCTCGACACAGTCTTCCCTGAAAAAACAGTAGATGAATGGATTGCAGCTCTTGACAACGCGGGTATTCCTTGTGGACCTATCAATACAATAGATCGAGTAATGAACAACGAGCAAATTATCGCGCGTGACATGATTGTGGAAACCGATCATCCAACCGCAGGTAAGGTTAAAATGGCGGGAGTTCCGATTAAAATGTCCGAAACCCCTGGAACTATCGAACGACCGGCTCCGCTATTGGGGCAGCATACGGAAGAGATTCTGTCAGAAGTATTAGGAATTTCCAGCGAAGAAGTTGCTCAGCTTAAGGCTCAGAATGTGTTATAGGTTGATTCATCGACTCTATAAATCATAAAACATATTTGTAGATTCCCTACTTTTCGTGGTGAATTTTCGTCACGAAAGGCAGGGTTTCGCATTAGTGAGGTGCACAATGGGAACTGTTCAGGAAAAAAACCAAGAGCTTTTGCAAAAACAGCAAAAAATTAGGCTTGGTGGTGGCGCCCAAAGAATTGAGAAGCAACATAAAAGTGGTAAGTTAACTGCGCGGGAGCGCATCGAAAAACTGCTTGATCCGGGTACGTTTACAGAATTAGACCAGTTTGTTAAACATCGCTGTGTTAATTTCGGCATGGAAAAAGAAGAGGCTCCCGGTGAAGGTGTTGTTACCGGTTACGGAACCGTTAACGGCCGATTGGTCTATGTATTTGCCCAGGATTTTACGGTCGTAGGTGGATCTTTGGGAGAAATGCATGCGGCAAAAATTACAAAAGTACAAGATTTAGCTCTGAAAATGGGTGCTCCTATTATTGGGCTTAATGATTCCGGCGGTGCCCGTATTCAGGAAGGCATTGATGCATTATCCGGGTTTGGGGATATTTTTTATAGAAATACACTTGCTTCAGGAGTTATTCCCCAGATTTCCGTTATTATGGGACCATGTGCCGGTGGTGCCGTATATTCCCCGGCAATTACAGATTTTGTGTATATGGTGAAAAACACAAGCCAAATGTTTATTACCGGTCCTGCGGTTATTAAATCTGTTACGGCAGAAGAGGTAACGGCCGAGGACTTGGGTGGTGCCATGACTCATAGCTCTGTGTCGGGTGTTGCTCACTTTGCGGCAGAAAACGAGGATGATTGTATCAGTCAAATTCGTTATCTCTTAGATTTTCTGCCAAGTAACAATCTGGAAGAAGCTCCTATATTCGATAATGGGGACAATCCTGACAGGATGGATGATGGTTTAGCTACCGTTATACCTGATAATCCTAATATGCCTTATAACATGAAAAACGTTATAAGCATGATCGTTGACAAAGGGGAGTACTATGAAGTTCAACCTCATTTCGCGCAAAACATTATTACTGCTTTTGCTCGTTTTGATGGAAAAACAGTAGGTATTATTGCCAACCAGCCTTCTGTTATGGCAGGTTGCCTCGACATTAATGCGTCAGATAAGGCTGCCCGCTTTATTCGCTTCTGTGACGCTTTTAATATTCCGCTTTTAAGTCTTGTTGATGTTCCCGGCTTTTTGCCTGGTACCAGTCAGGAGCATGGCGGTATTATTCGTCATGGTGCCAAAATGCTGTATGCTTACTCGGAAGCCACCGTTCCTAAAGTGACTGTTATTACCCGCAAAGCTTATGGTGGTGCCTATATAGCCATGTGCTCACAGCATCTTGGTGCTGATCAAGTATTTGCATGGCCTACCTCCGAGATTGCAGTAATGGGACCTGCCGGTGCCGCTAATATTATTTTCAAAAACGATCCGGAGGCAAATGCCAAAACTACTCAATATGTAGAAGAGTTTGCCACTCCCTATAAGGCGGCTGAGCGAGGCTATGTTGACCAAATTATTGACCCGAAAGAAACAAGGCCGCGTATCATCACCGCGCTCAATATGCTGGCTTCTAAACGCGAATCCCGGCCGGCGAAAAAACACGGTAACATCCCGTTATAAGTCATTGAGGAAAGGAGATTTATCATGGGATTTTTTGAATCACTGTTCGGCGGTGGCAGTAAGCCAACCCCAAAGAAAAAGAAGAAAATCGTTGAGGAAACTGTTTCAATATCTCCGGTAGCTCATGAGTTACCACCAGATGTGATCGCTGCCATTAGCGCTAGTATTAAGTTGGTGCTTGACGATGAATCAGATGCTGCTATTGCCGCCGCCGTAACAGCTGCGATTATGCATGACAGGCAAGGCCGGGTAACGGCTGTTAAGATTAACAGGACCAGTAATGCCTGGTCAGTAACGGGTCGCCAAAAAGTAATGGATGCTCGTCTATAAGCAACATCTAGATTGGAGGAAAATAATAATGAGAAAATTTAAAGTTACTGTCAATGGTGCAACTTATGATGTGGAAGTACAAGAACAAGGCGTTGTTACCTCTGTAACTGCTGCTGCACCTGCTGCCGCTCCGGTTGCCGCCGCACCTGCACCGGTTGCCGCTACGGCTCCTAAAGCCGCTGCTTCTGCACCTGCACAAGTTGCTGCCGGTGATACTCCTGTAACTGCCCCAATGCCTGGCAAAGTAAGCAAAGTAGTGGCTAAAGCCGGACAAGCAGTGAAA
Source organism: uncultured Sporomusaceae bacterium (assembly GCA_964497205.1). Lineage (GTDB taxonomy): Bacteria > Bacillota > Negativicutes > Sporomusales > Sporomusaceae > Sporomusa. The sequence goes on along the minus strand of CAZCEN010000196.1, from coordinate 293 downwards.
AAGGGGGAAGTCATCCTCATTCTGGAAGCAATGAAAATGCAAAACGAGATTGGCGCTCCGGCTGATGGAACGGTTAAGTCTATCAACGTAAACGCAGGTCAAAACGTAAAACCTGGTGAGGTTATGGCTGTTCTGGGCTAATTTCATAGCACTTCATCATCTTTTTCGGGAAGTAGTGCGGTAAAAAAGCCACCACACTATTTCCCTTTTTGTAAAAAACAATATTAGGAGGTAAAACACACACATGGAAGCATTGATTCACCAGTATCCTTGGCTTGATGAACTTCTTATGG
>CAZCEN010000195.1:0-6383 GCA_964497205.1 uncultured Sporomusaceae bacterium | reverse complement strand
CGATTTTTAACGATTAAACTTCCTCCTCCTTGAACCATATTGCCATTAGCAGCCCAAAGTGTACATGCTTGTGCCTGTAAACCAAAAGTAAACATAATCAATAATAGTATTACAATTACTATCGTCCTTTTCATAATATCACTCCCCATACATAGAATATAAATTATTGACTTTTACCGATATTTTTTTGTTGTATTTATTTTACTACATTTCCAATAAAGCAGTAGAGTATATGACAAAAAAACTGGCCGACAATGAATATGTCGACCAGTTTTTTTGTCATATAGTTATTGAGGTCTCTTCGCACGGTGAAGAGATGGTATGCCTTATCTCGGCACATAAAAAAGGCTAGTAGATTAATCTACTAGCCTGAAATTTCTGGTGGGACTAACTGGACTCGAACCAGTGACCCCTACGATGTCAACGTAGTACTCTAACCAACTGAGCTATAGTCCCTTACTACGTATGTAATTATATTACGGTTAACTTTAAAAGTCAAGCACCCAGAAATATAAATTAATATAAGATATTATTAGCAATTACTAAACGCTGAATTTGATTAGTGCCTTCGTAAATCTGCATGATCTTAGCGTCGCGCATATACTTTTCTGCCGGATATTCTTTGGAATACCCATAACCACCAAGTACTTGTACCGCATCTGTGGTAACCTTCATAGCCGTATCGGCAGCAAAACATTTGGCTATAGCGGATTCCTTAGCATAGTCAACTCCTTGGTCTTTCATCCAGCAAGCTTTATATACCAAAAGGCGAGCAGCTTCGATTTGCATAGCCATATCTGCTAACATTGCTTGAATAAGCTGGAACGAAGCAATCGGCTTATCAAATTGAACACGCTCTTTAGAGTATTTAACAGCAAGCTCAAAGGCAGCTTGGGCCAAACCTACTGAAACTGCGCCGACAAATGGACGGGCTGCATCCAGAGTCTTCATTGCAATTTTAAAGCCTTCCCCTTCGCGGCCAATCCTGTTAGCAGCAGGGATACGCACATTTTCCAAAACCAATTCGCAGGTGTTTGATGCTCTGATCCCCATCTTCTCTTCTTCTTTACCTACAGAGAAACCAGGGGTGCCGCGCTCAACGATAAATGCGGTCAACCCACGGATACCGGCTGTTTTACGTGTGTTCGCAAAGATTACAAAAATGTCGGCAATACCACCATTGGTAATAAAGCACTTAGTACCATTAAGTATATAGTGTTCACCGTCTTTGACTGCAGATGTAGCAACGGCTCCGGCGTCAGATCCGGCCCCGGGTTCGGTTAGTGCAAAAGCAGCCAATTTACCGTTATTTATGATATCAAAAAACTTGCGTTTTTGATCATCATTACCTAACAATACCACCGGATACGAAGCTAATGCGTTTGCAGCTGTTGTCGTGGCAACACCAGCGCAACCTTTACCTAATTCTTCATAAATAAGAGCAATTGAGAGAGCTTCAAGACCCGGACCATCATACTCTTCAGGAACAGTTAGATTAAGCAATCCAGCTTCGTCTAATTTCTTCCAAAGTTCTTGGGGAACCACGCCTTCTTTATCCATTTCCAAAGCGTGAGGAGTGATTTCTTTAGTAACTAATTCTCTAACCATCTTTTGCAGATCCAGTTGATCGGGAGTAAAGTTAAAATCCATGCTTTGCCTCCTTGTTGGTGACATGATACCAAAAAATCCTAATGATAAGTATACCTTATAATTTTTTTTTTGTTAACACCTAATAGCGAAAAAAATAAAAAAACGCTATTTTAATAACAATTTAGCGCCTATTGCAAGTAATACCAGTCCAAATATCTGCTGAGGACTGCATGACATACGCTCAAGACCGAAGCCGCCAAAATGGTCAATAATTATAGCCGTTAAGACTTGCCCAACAATAATAGCCGTTGTAGCATTAGCTACACCGACTCCTGGAATACTAGCTGCTACTAAATATATTATGGCTACGCCAATAAAACCACCCAGCCATGAATACCATGGTGCGTCTTGCCATGCATATAAATTACCTTTTCCCATTTTAAAGAAAAAAAGCAAGATCACAACCAAAATGGTACCGGTAATATGGACAAAAAAAGTAGCTTCCAGAAGACCGATAACTTTACTTAATGCAGTATTAAGCGAACCTTGTACTGCCATTAATACCCCTGAAACCAATGCTAATACTAATGGCAGCATTTCGTTCGAAATAAAGTTCAAGCCTAAACACGCCCCCTTGTACTATACATAATTGTAAAACTAGTATAATACTTAGGGTCTGTTAATATTCCGGGAAATTAGACATTATAAAAAGAAGAGCAGGCCACGGCCTGCCAACTTTCTTAGTCCAGCACGTATACTGTAACTTTTTGCAATCCAAAGTTTAACGCTTCGCGGTGGCTGTCAAAAGCTAAGTCGATACGGTTGCCTTTTATAGCACTGCCAATATCGTCAGCTATTGCATAGCCGTACCCCTTAATATACAACCTAGTCCCCAGAGGAATCACTGATGGATCAACAGCAACCAAGCCTTTGCGCAAAAGGCTACCGGAATAGGTGCGGTTTCCATTACCTGGGTCAAACGCACTGTAGCCTGATGCTCTCATAATAAGGGAACGACTGTATCTGCTGGGTTCACCAGCCAACCGTTCAAGATAGACAAAATTTTCTTTGTCTATAATCCCATTTACAGTAAGGTTAGCACTTTGTTGAAATTCTTTTACGGCTTTTGCGGTAACAGGACCAAAAATCCCATCAATCTCTCCGCCATAAAAACCGCCATCTGCCAATAGCTTCTGTACCAATCGTACGTCATCACCACGTGCCCCGATCGTTAAGGCCGCCATATCCTGTGGCGGTGCAGCCAATCCGACAGCCGGGTTGGTAGTAAGGCACAATACGGTGAATACAAACAAAATTGCAAGAAATGCTCTCTTCAGTTGTATCACCTCTCTTTATTTATGCCTCCGAGGTTAGCTGTCGGGTTAGGGTCAAAGAGAAGAAAAGAGAATCACCCCTCCGCTATAGCGGATTCACCCCTGTATATCTATTGGTTCCCCCGTACCTTAGAAGGATTCGGCATTATAAATAATAATACACATTAATGTAAAATTGGTCAAATTTCGTAAATAGCTGAATTTTTATGTTATCACGAATTAGCGCGAATTGTTTCCTATTTATGACACGTTAACTAATTTTATATTCCTAAAACTGTATATAGTTCCTTATTGGCCACACCGGTAACAGCTATTCCCTTATCTGCTTGGAAAGCTTTAACGGCTTCTTCGGTCATAGTACCAAACAAACCGTCTGCCCTGCCTTGAAAATACCCCAGTTCTTTAAGTTTCAGCTGTAATACTACCACATCAGCGCCGGATGTTTTTAATTTTAGATTTCTGTTTACACTGACTTTTCTATCTTCAATTCGCACCGGGGTTCCAATAGGAATCCATTCGAACAGTTCTTCGATATCTTTATTACGCATTCGGATGCAGCCATGACTGGCAAACTGGCCAATTGACCATGGTTTATTAGTACCATGAATACCATAGGTACCCCACGGTACATTTAAGCCCATCCAGCGAGTACCAAAACCCGTACCCCAGTCGTAATCCTTCCAGACTACATTCCATTCACCTATCGGTGTTGGCGTTTTACTTTTCCCTACCGCGATGCGATATTTTTTATATAATTGATCGTCATTATAAAGTTCAAGCACCCTTGACTGTATCTTTACCACAATACTTACTTTACCTTTGGGAGATTCTACCGGTTGATTTGTTCCGATTGATGCAAACTCTTGTTCGTCTATGTACTCAAAACTAATTATGCTAAACGCAATACTAATAATAGCCAAAATCACAATACTATAAAATATCCGAGATCGCCTAATTTTGAGATACCGGAATGACCTCACTAAACTCCCCCCTCATACAAACTACTCTTCCACAAAATATATGCGCATTTTCAAAGGGGTATGAAAAGTGGAATAAAAGAAACCGGCGTTTGGCCGGTTAATTTAAAACGTATACTTTTACTTTTTGAATACCGTAGTCAAGAGCTTCCTGTCTTGTGTCGAAAGCCAAGTCAATCCGATTGCCTTTAATCGCACTGCCTTGATCTTCAGCTACAGCCGGACCGTAACCCTCGACCCAGAGTTTCGTTCCCATAGGGATTACTTTAGGGTCAACAGCTACTACCCCTTTTTTTACTTTACCACCCACATAGGTTAAGTTATTCCATTTGCCGTTATCAAGCATTCCTGGACCATAGGCAGTTGCAGTCATATCAAGCATTCTACGGTAATTATCCGGTGCTCCGGCAAGTGCGTTATTATTTTCAACCGCTTTAGGAGTAAGGATATTGCTGTTATTAAACAACTGAGAAAGAAGTGCAATTTCTTTCTGATAATCTGCGAGATGATTAGTTACTTCTCCTTGAACTTTCTCTTGTACTTTATTGCGAACTGTAGATTCTACGATCTTAGCAAGATTATCCCGCGAAACAATCTGCTCTTTCGGTGTTAATTGTTCAGCAAGTGCGGCAATATCATTAGTAACAGTAGCATTTCCCGAACGTGCTAGAGCCGTTTGCGCTATTTTGCCCCATAAGGCTTGCTTATCACTAGCATTCAACGTCTCTTTTACTTTCATTAACTCTTGTATCTGGGTGGCAGTTGGGTTGCCTGCGGCAACTTGAGCCAGTTTATCTTCCAAAAAAGCTGCATTGGCTTTAGGGACTGCAGGCGTAAAAAATGGCACTGAAAAAACCATCAGCATGATAGCGGCTATTTTTTTCTTCAAATACAAAACTCCTCTCATTTGATGGCCTGGTTCAGTAGACATTCTATCACATGGTTTACATAAATAACAGAGGAAAAATTGAACAAATAGAATGGAGTCTTTTTTTGACGCATAGTTATAAACTTTTCAAAACCGTATGCATCACAGTTTTTACTTGCAAAAAAATAGTCTCACCCTAGGGGTGAGACATTAGAGGTCATGTCACAGGGATGCGATTCCTATGACACCTATAGTATATCTTCAATTTATTAGAAAAAAATTAAAAAACAACTAAACTACTATATTTGTGAATTTCCTCAAAAATATGTGCCGGTGTAGGTAAGCCTCTCAAATTGAGGTTATATTGTTTTCTGCAAATACTGGTACTACTGACAATATGTCATGTCTCAAACAAAAAGTGATATCTTGTTCAAAACCTATACTACTTAAATATTTGGCATGTGATGATTCGGAAACGCGATTTAGCAGATCATTTTTAAAATCACAATACATTCCTTTGGCTGCTAAAGCAGTGTCGCTAAGCTTAGACACACTGCTAAGGCGTTCTGCAAGAAGGCCAGCGCATAAAGTATCTTCTAACGAAAAGCGACCTTCGGAACCTGCACACAAAATCACTATGTTTTCCTGCAACTGACGTAAAGCGTTAGTAATAGCAGCCGCGTTAACAAAAGCTGCTACATATACTTTGGGAAGTGAAGCGGCTTTTGTCAACGCCAGAGTTCCATTGGTAGTTGTCATAACGAGGGTTTTATCAGCAATTTGTTCTCTTGTATATTCATAGGGCGAATTTCCTAGATTAAACCCTGGTATAAGCAAACCCTCCCGCTCCCCAGCCAGGAATACTTCAGGATAATTGCTTTTGATCTGGCGGGCCTCTTCCACCGTTTTTACCGGGATGATGCGTTTACAACCGTTTGCACAGGCTGTTGCAATACTTGTAGTCGCGCGAAAGGCGTCAATAACTACCGCAACGTAACTGCTGTATTCCTTAGCATTAAAGTCGTTAGGTGTAAAGCAAATATCAATGTTCAAATATATGACCTCGCTTGATTTAAAGATTATATTTTTAACGCTATTTTGCCAATTGGTATAGTGTTTCTGTTAATACATCTAATCCTGCTCCAATGTCTTTCGGGGTAACGTATTCGTTCGCGTTGTGACTCACGCCGTCTTTGCAAGGAACAAATATTAATCCGGCAGGTGCTGCATAAGCCATATTCATGGCATCATGTCCTGCACGGCTATCAAGCCTAAGGCAGGATAATCTCAGTTTGGAACACACAGTTTCGATAATCTCATTCAAATTTTGACTGAGATAAACGGGCTTCTCAGAAGCTAATACTTCAATAGCAACTGCAGTATCATTGTCGTCGGCAATAGAACTTACTGCGTCTTTTATTTCCTGCAGCATTTCAACAATACTCTCATGCTCTATTCCTCGTATATCAACCCACATTTCGACTTTTCCAGGAATTACATTAATAACACCAGGCTGTGTCTTCAATATTGTTACTGTTCCAATGGCGCCTTTGTATTCATATTCGGCTGCAATGTTCCTAATAGCCAGTACAATCAAAGATGCACTCACCAAAG
>CAZCEN010000194.1:0-6496 GCA_964497205.1 uncultured Sporomusaceae bacterium | reverse complement strand
TTTTAGGAATTTTGCCAGGTTCATGGGTACGATACAGGGTTAAACCCTGCGGATTCGTAAAGCACATGTAGTCCAGCTTACCGTCTTTCATAAGTGGCTCGGATAAAGTTCTAACAGTATACGGATCCCACCGTTCCACCGCTTCTGCCAGTAAAGGATTTTTCGAAAGATTGACAACATGCGCCAACGCCTGTTCCTGGGCTGTTGACAGCATCATGTCAATACCCACTAACCCGCTTGCAGTTTCCTCCCGCAGCTTGGTCTGCTCGTTTTTTATTTCTTTATTAACAAAATAACTTGCAATACTTGCAACACATAAAATAACTACAACTACTACCGCCATTGTTATTTTGGCCTTAATACTTGTAAACATTATAGTGAAATCACCCCCATTTAAATATATCGAAAAGAATTACCCATTACTAAAATTTACTGCTGCACTAAAGATTTTTACCTTCATTACCACCTGCCTGCCGACACAAAAAGCCAGCTAATAGGTAAGTATTAGCTGGCAAGCATCGGCAGGCTTTGGTTTAATGCTGGTTACGATTCTATTTATTATTCAGCAGTTTGTTCACTGCGGTAGTACGGGGTGTATTCCAATAATTTGGTTTTCGGACGATTGGCATCCAATAATTTAAACAACACCGCAAAATCAGTATTGTTATAGATTGGTATGCGCCGCAGTAAGAATTCGTTGTCCTGTCCGGGCTTATTCAATCCCGGCAACACGGTAAAGGCCGCTTGATAGCCTGCAGCCTCGGTAGCTTCCCAAGCATCAAGAGTAAAATAGCCAAAAGGATAAGCAAAAACATCAACGTCTTTCTTAGTAACCCATTGGATCAGTTTTTTAACGTCTTCCGTTTCCCGGTACAACTCTTTGCCTTGCAGAGTCGTTAAGTCCCGGTGGGTAAACGAATGACCACCAAAATAAATACCGTGGTCCGACATTTCCTTGATTTGTTTTTGCGATAACCGCTTCTCCCGGTCAACATTGACGCCGGTCATGAACACTACCGCACTGAAACCAACCTGCTTCAGTATGGGAAATGCCTCAGTGTAGTTGTCTTCATAACCATCATCAAAAGTAATCATAATCGGTTTTGGCGGTAGGGTAACCGGTTCCTGCCGCATATAGGCGATTAACGTTTTCGGTGATATTGTCTCGAACCCGGCCTGTTTCAGCATTGTCATCTGCCGGGAAAACTCGTCCGGTGTCACTGTCAGACCCGGCAAATCGGTCTTGTCCTGACTAACGTGATGATACAGCAGCACAGGTATTCCATTATTATATTGAGCTGATGCAACAGATACGGTAAAAACAAAGATAACTAGCAAAAATAAACAACCAACCTTACGAAATGCTGCGATACGATCACCTTCTAAGTAATTTTCATTATGTAACTTGGCTTCAGCCGGGCTATAACCTAGCTGAAGCCAATCGTGCTTATATTGGATTCATACCCATGCCTAAGACTTCATGCTCGTAGCCCTTTATCGGCGCTCCCATGTTGCCGTACAAAGCAACCGCAATCCATTCACCGTCACCGTCGCCACCCGGAAATTTAGATCCCCGTACAATGCAAAACAAGAGCCCGGCGCTGCGCAGTATGCTGCCCAGTCCGCCCTGTCCCCGGCACATACCGCTATAAGCCTCTAAAACCGAATGATACAGCGCGTGTTCTTCCCGGTACCGTTGATCGATAAGACCTTCCTTTTTTGCGGCGGTTTCCACTGCGGCAAAAATTTTAGATGAATCCATCGACCCTACTTTGCCTTTGTAAAGCTTGTACCCCAATTCCCGCCCCTTTTTTTGCAGAGCAGACTCGTCCTCGCCGGAGTACATTACCGACAACACTGCCAATTTGCCTAACGTAATGTTCTTATCAACATTTATCATATCATGTACCTTTCTTCTTCGTCCACACAACTTTGCCCTTTTTCACAACAGTTTCGACAATGTTCATGCCGATGTGATAAGGAAGATACAGGTGGGACGGATATTCCAGAATCAAGATATCCGCTTGCTTCCCTGCTTCAATGCTGCCTAACCGGTCGGCACTGTCAATGGCTGCCGCCGCATTAATAGTAAGTGCTGTAATAATTTCTGCCGGCGACATTTTCATATTTAGCGCCGCAAGAGCAATAATTAAAGGAATCGACTGCGTAAAACAACTGCCTGGGTTAAAATCGGAAGCCAAAGCGACTGCTACACCCCGGTCAATCATTTCACGCCCCCTGGCATAGGGTTCCCGCAAGCTAAAAGCAGTAGCCGGGAGCAAGGTAGCCACAACATTTTTTTCCGCCATTTGTGTGATACCGGCATCGGAGATATGCAGCAAATGATCAGCCGATACGGCGCCAATCTCGGCAGCTAATTCACTTCCACCTAGTTGAACAATTTCATCGGCGTGCAGCTTACTTTTTAAGCCCAGCTTTTGGGCAGCAAAGAGCAGCTTGCGGGATTCATCAACGGAAAATACGCCTTTTTCACAGAAAACATCACAGAACTTGGCTAAATTGCGCTCGGCTACTACCGGCAGCACTTTTTCAATCAGAAAATCAATAAACTCACCGCTGCGGCCTTGATATTCGGCAGGCACCGCATGAGCGCCAAGGAAAGTCGGAATAACCTCAACCGGATGCTGTCCGGCTAAATCATTAAGTACTTCCAATTGCTTAATTTCAGTATCCAGATCCAGACCATAACCACTCTTACCTTCTACGGTAGTTATGCCCATCGCCAACATATCATCAAGCCGCTTTTTAGCAAGCTCTGTCAATTCTTCCTTGGAAGCCTGCCGGGTAGCCCGTACAGTATTGGCGATTCCGCCGCCGCGTTCCATGATGGCCATGTAACTATCGCCTTTCAGGCGCCAGGAAAATTCCTCCGCCCGGTAACCGCCAAACACAAAATGATTATGAGAATCAATAAAACCGGGAAGTACACATTTCCCTCCGGCATCAAGTGTTACATATTCTGTGCCTTTTAAAGCAGCTAATATTTGCTCGGTAGAACCTGTCCGCTGGATGATTCCATCTTCAATTACAACAGCGCCATCTTCAATAATATCTAACTGATTCATGGCCAAACCGGTCTTGGGTGCACAACCCTGACATGTAACTAATTCAGCCGCATGAGTAATGACCAGTCTCTTCATTGTAGTGTTTCCCCCTTTGGAACTCTCAATACTCTCTTATTATAACATAATAAGTTAGGAACAAGGGCAGTTACTGCCCCTGTTCCTAACACCATTTGCCTTACGGACTTGTTACTAGCTTATTTTTAATGTGCCTACTGCTGCTTCCACTTTCTCTATCATTGTTCTGTTGGCAATCAAATCATAGATTGCTTTAATATCAGGAGAAGGAATTCTATCTTCATCCAAATGAGGTACCGCTTCGCGGATGGCTTTGTGCGCAGCACCTGTGCCAACCCCTGGGGCCAGTGGCGCCAGGAAGTCAATACCTTGTGCTGCCGCTAAGCATTCAATCGCTAAGATGTAGCGGACATTCTCCAGAATTTCCCGTGCCTGACGGGCAGCAATTGTTCCCATGCTTACATGGTCTTCCTGGTTAGCCGAGGTGGGAATAGAGTCGGCACTGGCCGGATGAACAAGTACTTTATTCTCAGATACCAGGGATGCTGCCGTATACTGGGTAATCATAAGTCCGGAGTCTTCTCCGGGATAGGCAGTCAAGAACGGCGGCAGTTCGCTCAAATGAGCGTCAAGCAGGCGATTGGTGCGCCGCTCGGAAATATTGCCGAGTTCGGCCAAAGCCAGCTTCAGGTAATCCATAACCAAAGCAATAGGCTGACCGTGGAAGTTGCCGCCGGAAATAGCTTCACCGGTATCAGGCATAATGAGCGGATTATCCGTTGCAGCGTTAATTTCGATAGTCAAGGTTTCTTCTGCCCGCCGGAGAGCATCCTTGGACGCGCCGTGAACCTGTGGCACACACCGCAGGGAATAGGCATCCTGTACCTTGGAACAGTTAACATGTGACGAAATAATCGGGCTGTCTTGAGTTAACCGCAGCAAATTTTCGGTTGTGGCCAATTGGCCAAGATGTGCCCGAACAAGGCTAATGCGGGAATCAAAAGCGGTACGGGTTCCCTTCAGGGCTTCCACGCAAAGAGCGGCAGCCACATCGGCGGTTTTCATAAGATCGACGGCATCCTGCCAAACCATGCAGCCTACTGCTGTCATAATCTGCGTACCATTGATAAGAGCGAGGCCTTCTTTACCACTAAGCGCTACCGGTTGTAAGCCAACCGCAGCTAAGGCTTCGGCCCCGGTCATAAGCTTGCCGTTAACAAATGCCTGACCTTCGCCCAGCATAACTAATACCATGTGAGAGAGCGGCGCTAAGTCACCACTGGCACCTACCGAGCCTTTAGCCGGAATTACCGGGCAAATCCGTTTGTTTAACATATTAATCAGCATTTCCACTGAGGAGAGTTTAATTCCTGAGTAGCCTTTGGACAAGGAATTGGCTCTTAAGAGCATAGCCGACCGTACAACATCCTCAGGCAAACACTCACCAACACCGGTAGCATGGCTTAAAATGAGATTGCGTTGCAGCTTTTCTCTTTTTTCTTTAGAAATAAATATTGTACTGAAATCGCCAAATCCGGTAGAAATACCATAGACCGGAGTTTCCTGTTCCAGAATCTTATCAACAATTTCCCGGCTTTTTATAATTTGGTTACGGCCCGCATCACTTAATCCGACTTCCTCATAACCCCGCGCAACTTTTACTACATCTTCCAGAGTCAATGAATTTCCGTCTAATAAAATCATGTCATTAGCCCTCCCGCTTTATTTATTCAATTTGGTAAATGCTTTATCGATTAAATTCTTTACTAGTTTTTCTTCCGGAATATAGGGCAGAGTAATATGTCCCTTACCGTAGTAATTTTGATTGTATTCCATGCAGGTTGTAATGGAGTTTTCGTTACGCGCCCAGGAACGGCGGGCCACTCCGCCCATTACGTCCCACATCATGGCTGATTTGATAATAGTATCTACCCGTTGGCTGCCGTCTAACACCATCCCAAAGCCACCGTTGATGGATTTGCCGATTCCGACGCCGCCGCCATTGTGAAGAGCAATGAGGCTCATGCCGCGGGCCGCATTACCGGCAAAACAGTGGGTAGCCATATCGGCCATAACATTACTGCCGTCTTTAATATTTGCTGTTTCGCGGAACGGTGAATCGGTGCCGCTGACATCATGGTGGTCACGTCCCAGCATAATCGGTCCAACCTCACCATTGCGAACCATTTCGTTAAACTTGAGGGCGATTGCTGTACGGCCTTCGGCATCCTGATACAGAATACGAGCCTTAGTACCAACAACAAGTTTGTTCTTCTCAGCATCCCTGATCCAGATATAGTTATCACGGTCCTGGCCACGGCGATTGGGATCAATGCAATCCATGGCCGCTTTATCTGTTTTGGTAAGATCTTCGTCACTACCGCTCAAGCACACCCAGCGGAATGGGCCATAGCCATAATCAAATAATTCCGGCCCCATAATATCTTCTACATAAGATGGGAAGATAAAGCCGTCTTTTTCATCAACACCATTGCGGGATATTTCCTCAACACCGGCATCATATACGGCTTTCATAAAGGCGTTACCGTAGTCAAAGAAGTAAGTTCCCCGATCTACCAATGTTTTAATAAGTTCAAAATGCCGTCTGAGTGACTTATCTACCAACTGCTTGAATTTTTCTCTATCACTTGCCAGCAGTTGCGTACGCTCGTCAAAAGTCACGCCCTGCGGACAATAGCCGCCATCGTAAGCTACATGGCAGGAGGTCTGGTCAGATAACAAGTCGACCCGGATATTATGTTGAACAGCATACTCCAGCAAATCGACAATATTGCCATGATAAGCAATCGAAGTGGTTTCTTCTTTAGCTACAGCCTCAGCCGCCCACCGGAAAACGTCACTCAGGTTAGCGGAAACCTTCTGTACCCAGCCTTGCTTATGACGGGTCTCAATACGCGAGTCATCAACCTCGGCAACAATGCCTACACCATTAGCAATCTCAACAGCTTTCGGCTGAGCGCCGCTCATGCCGCCTAATCCGGAGCTGATGAACAGTTTGCCACGCAGGTCACCATCGCTCTTTACCCCAAGTTTTAGACGCCCGGCAGTCAGTAAGGTATTAAATGTGCCATGAACAATTCCTTGTGGGCCGATATACATCCAGCCGCCCGCGGTCATCTGGCCGTAGTTGGCAACACCCATTTGCTCTGCAATTTCCCAGTCTGCCTGGTTATCAAACATTCCTACCATAAGCGCATTAGTAATGATTACGCGCGGCGCCTCGGGCTTGGATGGAAACAGTCCCAAAGGATGGCCTGATTGAATAACTAACGTTTGATCACACGTTAAAACTTCTAAATATTTTTTTATCAGACGGTACTGCAGCCAGTTTTGGCATACCTGACCGGTCTCGCCGTAGGTAACAAGCTCGTAGG
>CAZCEN010000193.1:0-6530 GCA_964497205.1 uncultured Sporomusaceae bacterium | reverse complement strand
CGAGACTGGAAAAAACACTCCGTCAGGTACATGAACAAATAAAGATAAGTGAACAGACCTCAGAAATTCACCAGAGTAACCTAAGGGATACGCTGCAGGACTACTGGAAAACAGGCAGTTCTATTGATGAAGCACAGATTATTGATGCGATGAACAGGCAGCGAGCCATTACTTCACACATCCACTATACGGCGGAGCACTTGAGAAAAATGCTAAAATCTCCTTACTTTGGGCGAGTTGATTTTACCGAAAGTGGGTTTTCTGAGTCCGACCAAATATATATTGGTATTGGTAGTTTATCAGACAATGAAACCGGTGAATTCCTTGTTTATGATTGGCGTGCCCCGGTGTCTGCTATGTTTTACGATTTTGGCCGGGGTCAGGCGTCATATAATTGTCCTGCCGGAACTATTACCGGAGTTATAACGCTAAAGCGGCAATTTAAAATTGTGAATGGCCGTATTGAGTATATGTTTGATTCTGACCTAAAAATAGATGATGAAATTTTGCAGCAACTGCTGGGAAAAAGCGCAGATGATAAGATGCATACCATTGTGAATAGCATCCAGCGCGAACAGAATCAAATTATCCGTGATCAGAAACATAAAGTACTGTTTGTAGAAGGTCCGGCCGGCAGCGGCAAAACATCAGTAGCTTTGCACCGAATAGCTTTTTTGTTATACCAAAACCGTGAAAGTTTAACGTCTAAAAACGTATTAATTTTATCTCCCAATCATATTTTCAGTGACTATATTTCTAATGTACTGCCTGAAATCGGCGAAGAAAACGTTGTACAAATGACTTTTCAAGACTATGTAACTGTATCGAATGCTAATATCCAATTGCACTTCGAAAGCCGTAAGGAATACCTGGAGGAAGTGCTATCGAATAATGTTAGCGAAAAACGAGCAGTCAACATAAGTTTTAAGTCTTCAAGCCGTTTTATGCAAGCATTAATCAAATATCTAGAATGGCTATCATCGGAATGGGTTAGCGAATATCCTGCCATTGAGTTTCGCAGTGAAACCATATTTGGCAAAGAGGAATGGCTACATTATTACCAAGAAAGTTTTGCAATGATGCCGCCTTCGATAAGGCTGGAGAAAATAAGAACAATTTTGCAGAACAGAATGCGTAATCTTGTTCATACTATTCGTCAGGAGAAAATGGAACAAATAACCGCTGCCGGTGAAGAAATTAACGAAAAAATAATAAAAGTGTTGGCAAGGATTGAAGCACGGGAAGAATTAAGGCCGCTTACTGAGCAAATTGAACAGCTTACAAGCTTTGATATTATCGCTGAATACAAAAGACTGTTCGCAGATGATAGATTGTACAGTACTGTTAATAATACTACTTCTCCCGCGGATTGGCAGGCAATTAGAACTTATACCGTCAAATCTGTGAGCAGAGGTGTACTTCCATTTGAAGATTTACCCCCGTTTTTATACTTTTTAGGAGTGATACAGGGGTTTGCCGTTAACAAAGATATTAAGCATATCGTAATTGACGAAGCACAGGATTATACTGCTTTTCACTATAAAATACTTACCCGGTTATTTCCTAATTGTTCGTGGACCATTGTTGGTGACCCAGTCCAATCCATACAGCCTTTTTTGTCAACCGTAAAATTTGCCGAAGCCAGCGAGATTATTGACCGGGATCGTACTCTTATCTTTACGCTTACTAAGAGCTATCGCTCAACATTGGAGATTCAAGCTTTCTGCCAAGCCTTGCTGCCAGGTATCCACACAGAGGTAGCAATCAGACGAAAGGGGCAATTGCCGACCTTTGTTACAGTAAAGGATTTAGACAAGTTAGCTGCGCAAATTAGCCAGACTGCTCAGGCTATTTTAAATGCAGGCTGGCATTCCATCGGCATTATCACTAAAAATGCAGCACAAGCCACAGAAGTTTATGAGTTGTTAAAAAGCCTCAAGAATATTACTCTTGTTTCAAAAGAAGATGATGAATACTATAGCGGGGTTGTTGTTATTCCGTCCTATTTAGCTAAAGGATTAGAATTCGATGCGGTACTTGTGGTAAATGCTGATGCAGAAAATTACAGGCAAAGTCAAGATCGCCAAATCTTATATACTGTTTGCACTCGCGCTTTGCATTGCCTATATATCTATTATGTAGGTACCCCCTCTCCCTTTTTGACTGAAATAGATAAGAAATTGTACCAAAAGTCGAATGGAGTATAGCGTAAGATGCAAAAAAACTAGGATATAGAAAATAGCAGTCCTACGATTTTAATTATAGGAGTGCTATTTATTTAGAAATAATGAAATGTAAGATTTTTTTATTCGGGCAATATTAGCTAACAGTTATTTCTTAGCCTGGCCCCCATTTGCTTTTGCGGCTTCATTTTCTGCGAAAATGTCAGCCACATCTTTGGAAGGCGGCAAATTAAAAGCTGCTTCCATAATTTTTCTTGCTATTGGCGCAGCGGAATCTGAGCCGTAACCGCCCTGCTCAACAATTACTGCTACGGCAATTGTCGGGTTGTCGAAAGGCCCATAGGCGACAAACCAGCCGTGGTCGTCACCGTGCGGGTTCTCAGCAGTACTGGTTTTACCGGCTATTGGTATTGGAAATCCTTCAAAGATATAAGAAGCTGTGCCGCCGGGCGCAACAACAGCCCGAAGAGAGTTGCGGATAACGTTGAGATTTTTTTCGGAAACAGGTACTCTGCTCAGCTCTTCAGGAGCAAACGTTTTAACGGCGGTTCCTTCTGGCGATATAATTTTGCTTACCAGATAGGGGCGGTAACGGTGGCCGCCGTTGGCTACTTGGGCAATCAATGAAGCCATTTGCAGCGGTGTAGCTAATTGAAAGCCTTGACCAATAGCAGCGTCGAAGGTTTCAGATAAGTACCATTCTTCTCCGTATACTTTTTCTTTGTACTTTCGATTAGCAACAAGACCTTCATCTTCGCCAAGTAAGTTGACACCGGTCTTTGCTCCGAGACCATAGGCTCTAGCCCATTTTTCTAAGTTGTCAATACCTACCCTGTTGCCCATTTCATAGAAATAGACATTATCTGATTTGACCATTGCGACATTAAAATCAATCCATCCTAATGCTGCGCCATGAGCATTGCCTTTAGGTATTAGCCAGTGGCGACCGGTATCATAAATCTTTTCTTCAGGTGTCACTTTTCCCATTTCCAGGGCTGCTGTACCGGTAACTATTTTGAAAGCGGAGCCGGGAGGATACTCGGCATTTATTACCCGGTTTTGCATAGGGTTGTCAGGATTATCATTGATTGCTTTCCAGTCTTTGGTTGAAATTCCGCCGTTAAATAAATTGGGATTAAATGTCGGACGGCTAACCATTGCTAGAATTTCTCCCGTTTGCGGGTTAATAGCAACAGCCGCAGCTGCCTTGGCGTTCGGATTGCCAAGTTGCTTTTGTAAGTATAATAATTGGTTATCCATGGCTTGTTCGGCGGCTCTTTGTATCTTGGCATCAATTGTGAGTACCAAACCGTTACCAAGTACCGGCTCTTTTTTTCCTAGTAAATGTTGCGGTTTACCGCTAACATTTACTTCGATTTGGCTGCCGCCGTTAACGCCGCGTAACTCTTTATCATATACTTTTTCCAGACCGGATTTTCCGACAAGGTCTCCGGTTTTATAACCTTCATTTTTTCCTTTTTCAAGCTCTGACTCACTTATTTCACCAACATAACCAAAGAGATGGGCAGCCAGTTCGTTGTTAATGTAATTCCGTACCGCTTGAACTTCAATAACAACTCCTTCAAGTTGGTTGCGGCGTTCTTCGATTTTGGTGACAATTTCAGGTCCAACATCATTTTTTATGCGAACTGGTTCAAGTGGATTCTCTTGCTGTGCAATCTTCTTTTTAATTTCCTCTGGTTTCATGTCTAAAATGCTTGCTAGCTTGATAATAACATCATCAGTTATTGGACCGGAAATTGGCACTAACGATACGGTAAAACCTGGGCGGTTAGTGACCAGTAAGGTACCATTTCGGTCATAAAAGGTACCACGCGGGGCAGTGATTGGCATTAATCGTATGCGATTATTATCGGCCTGCAGCGCATAAGATTTGCCTTGGATCATCTGTAAAATTGCTAGTCTGCCGATAAGTACGGAAATAATTAAGAATACAATGATGAGCAAGGTGTCAAGTCTGCGATTAGAACTGCTTTTGACCAAAACGAACCTCCCTACTTTCTAGAAAACTAGCCTCACGCGATATTATTCTATCTAGTCCAATACAAGTATCTATATTAGTTTATCAGATGCTCATAGCAGCCTCAACGACCAGATTTTAGCAATAATGTAGTTAAGGTTATTCCGGCGGTTGTATGAGGTATCCCTCTGGTATGAGGACATGCCTCCGGTTAACGCTACCCCGCTTTTTTTATTGAAGTCAGCCATGTTTATGTGATTGGGTGGAGCGGGCGCGAAAAAAAGCCGGCGGGTTATCGCCAGCTTTCATTAAAATCCCTTTTTGCTGTCACGTAGTAAGTACTTGATGTCTTTGATTGGAAATTACGTCCGATAACTATTTTATAAGCAACTTACAGAAAAAGTAGAATCCATCCGGCTACTGTTTTTGCACTTCCATAGTTGCCAAACTTTCGGGATGCACTTCAGAAGCCCTGGGCAGACTAAATGTTCCCACGGGCTAATGAAATCGATGAGTTTCACCATTGCGATACCACTTTAACCACACTTTTATTTGTGACTTATGCTTAATTCCAAAGTTTTCATACTATCGAAGGTGCTGTGTCCCGCTAGTTTCCTATTAACCGCGTTACATTTTAGCTCAGGTGGGTAATATACCTTGTTTGCCACAAAAAATACACCTCTCATGTAATATAGTTTTACTATACGACATAAGAGGTGCTTTTTCTTTTTGTCCCAACTTATGGGTTCAGACTATTACTATCAGGCTCTTTCTTCTGATTATTACTTCCTCTTCGCTTCAAGAAGGATTATGCACTTATGCTTGTCGGTTTTTCCTCTTTTGAGTCGATCATTTTATTAAGCAAGGGTAATAGGATAAATAGGAGGATACCTACGCCAATTGCAATACAGCCAATGATACCGAACGTGTGAGAATAGCCGGCATTAGTCAATAGAGGGTTAGTTTCCGTTGAATTGCCCATAGCCCAATTGGAAATATAAGTAGAGCCAACTGCCGCCACACCGGAGGTCATCATCCAAATACCCATCATCATTCCCTGCAATTTTTTCGGTATTAGATTTCCGACCATCGCATATCCGATTGGGGAGATACAAAGTTCGCCGATGCTTTGCAAAATATAGGACCAGAATACCCAGCTAAAAGCTACCAAACCGGTTGTTGCATCCGCCAGGCTGATACCTAAAGGCAATATAACAAAACCAATGCCAATTGAAGTTAATGAAATAGCAAACAGTGTGGGGTTTGAAATAGTAAAGCCGCGCTTGCGTAAAATACCTAATAGCCAAGCCATAGCCGGAGCACCAAAAACAATCACTACGGTATTTATATTTTGAACCCATTGCGGAGCAATTTTAATGGAATTTCCGAAAATCTCCATGATGTTATTTACATTGTTATCAATAAAGATGACCAAGGCCATTGGAGCAAGCTGGTATAACATCCAGAAGACCAGGGAAGACATGGTGAGAATAAAGAAAACCACCATTCGGGCCTTTTCTTGCAATGATGGCCTCGATAGGGAAATGGCCAGAGTGACGGCCCACATTGCAATACCAGTGCCAATTAATAAATAGTTGCTTAAGTCGGAATTTTTAAGTAAAACATTCAAGGCTGCAAAGAGTCCAAATATAATAAGGTAAGCTTTCCACAACTGTTTGTGCCGTTCCCCAACCGGTTTATCCGTAAGGTAAGTATCCTTGTCGGCTAGAATCTTCCAGTTAAGGAGTACAACTACAATGGCGACCAAGTTTCCAATGCCGCCGAAAAGAAATAAAGAGGTGTAATCGGCAGCCAATTCATAATAGCCACTCACCGTAAAGCCAATGAAAAAGCCAATATTCATGCCGCTGTAGTTCCATAAAAAGGCTTTTTCCCGCCGCGGGTCTTCCGCGTCAAACAACTGGGTAAGCATATTATTTATACAGGTTACATTGAGACCGCATCCCGTCAGGAACATGGCCAATCCCAGGAACATCGTAAAAATAGTACATTGTGCCATAACAAAGCAAGCTATCAGTTGAAACACCATACCGATAATAAAAAGGTGACGATTGGAAATAAACCTCCCGCTCATGTAGCCGCCAAGAAAATGCAGCCCGTAATTAAAGGCGGCGAAGCTGCCCATTACGGCGGTTGCCATATCTGTGGGTATTTCCAGTTTTTTTGTTGCATAAAGTACTAACGTTGAGTAAAGAATTGCATATCCAAGCGTGGAAAAAGTCTGAATGAAAAATAAAGCGCCTGTTGCTTTGGACATTGATTTATCCGTCTGGGCTTGCGGGGTACTTGATTCAACCATGTTTATCACTGCTCCTTTTTTATTTTTACGGAGATCACTGCCTCCG
>CAZCEN010000192.1:0-6591 GCA_964497205.1 uncultured Sporomusaceae bacterium | reverse complement strand
ATCTTCTCCAGACGGCTAACCGGTCTGGCCTGTTCCATCATAATTTGACGCTCTTCTTTAGTAGTCAATAACTTCATAACAGGGGGCTGAATTAACGGCATTAACGCCATATACGAATAGGCGGCTACAGCAATCTGCGGCAGCAGATGCGGTGCCAGTTTCATGGTTACAAAGATAGCCATTGGGCCGTCAGCACCACCGATAATACCGATTGCGCCTGCTTCCGCCAGGGTAAAGCCCAATGCTTTAGCCCCCAGGATAGCAACAAAGATACCTAAGTGAGCGGCTGCCCCCAAAATCATCAAGCTTGGGTTGGCAATCATCGGACCGAAATCAGTCATAGCTCCTACACCAAGAAAAATGAGTGGCGGAATGATAATGAGTTCTACTCCCCGATAAGCGTAATAAAATAATCCACCAGGTTGTGTTAAGTCTGATCCCGGTACATTGGCAACTATACAGGAAAAGCCAATGCCCAACAGTAAGAATGGCTCATATTTTTTTGCGAGCGCCAGATAAATAAGCACGGCACCAACGACGATCATCACAACATTGCCCCACCAGAGTTGAGCCAAGCCGGTCTGTTCGGCCAACGATACCATTAATGATGAAATTTGCTCGGTCATTTAGGGTATTTCCTCCTCTATAAAATTCTGCTTATCTTATATCTACGGCTTAGTGTCCGCCTTTTAAATGATCGTCTGATAACTTACCAAGTTTATTCAAATAAGGAAACAGGTACAACACCAAACTAATTCCCCAGATGATTACGATACTAAGGAAGAAGTCAATAATACTCAAAATAATCGCGCCTTCCATAGTGTCAGGAACTGTCATATATATCTCTCCTTGTCTTGGTTTATTTTATTGATTCTTATAGCGGAATGCTGCCATGCTTCTTAGCAGGACGTCCTTCCCGCTTGCTTGCCAGCATGTTTAGAGCTGCGATAATTCTAGGACGGCTTTGATGGGGCGGAATAACACTGTCCACATAGCCATGTTCCGCTGCCTTGTAAGGAGTAGCAAATTCTTCCACGTACTTGTCGGTTTTGGCTTTGCTATCAGGGTCGTTTTTGAAGATAATATTAGCCGCACCTGCTGGTCCCATAACAGCAATCTCAGCCGACGGCCAGGCCAGCACCTGATCAGCGCCAAGATCCTGGCAGCACATGGCTAGGTAGGCTCCACCATAAGCTTTGCGCGTAATCATGGTAACTTTAGGTACAGTAGCTTCCGAGTAGGCATACAGCATTTTAGCACCATGACGGATGATGCCGCCGTATTCTTGGGCAGTGCCAGGCAAGAAACCAGGAACGTCAACAAGGTTAACCAACGGCAGGTTAAATGCATCACAGAACCGGATGAATCGGGCAGCCTTATCAGACGCATTAATATCCAGACAACCAGCCATCACCGCAGGCTGATTAGCAATGATACCTACTGGCTGACCATCGAAGCGGGCAAAACAAGTAATCATGTTTTGCGCGTAATGGGCATGAACCTCATAAAACTCGCCATTGTCTACAATTAATTTGATAAGGTCTTTCATGTTGTAAGGCATATTGGGATTGTCCGGCAGCAAGGAGTCAAGTTCTTCGTCCATGCGGTTAGGATCGTCACCAGTCTCAAAGCAAGGCGCTTCTTCTAAATTGTTGCTTGGCAGGAAGCTCAGTAAGTACCTGATCTGTTCAATGCAGTCATCCTCATTTTCAGTGGCGAAATGTGCTACTCCGGATACACTGTTGTGGGTCATAGCGCCGCCAAGTTGTTCTACGGTCACTTCTTCGGCGGTTACTGTCTTAATAACCTGGGGACCGGTAATAAACATTTGGCTGGTGTTTTTCACCATAAAGATAAAGTCGGTTAAAGCAGGTGAGTATACCGCGCCGCCGGCACAGGGTCCCATGATAACCGATATTTGAGGGATTACACCGGACGCCATGGTATTTTGGAAGAAGATCTTACCAAAGCCTGCCAGAGCATCAATCCCCTCTTGAATGCGGGCTCCGCCTGAATCGTTGATGCCGATGATGGGTGCTCCCATCTTCATGGCCATCTTCTGTACTTTGACAATTTTGGCAGCATGCATTTCCCCAAGCGAACCGCCTTCTACGGTAAAGTCTTGCGCATAAGCGTATACTAGTCTGCCGTCAATTGTGCCATAACCGGTTACAACACCTTCACCAGGCAGTTCTTTTTCATTCATGCCAAAGTTGCTGCAGCGGTGGCTGACAAACTCGTCAACTTCTATAAAACTTCCGGCATCGAAAAGTTTTTCAATTCTTTCCCTGGCAGTCATTTTGCCTGATGCATGCTGTTTTTCAATCCGTTTCACGCCGCCGCCAAGCTTAATCTTTTCTTGTTTTTGCTTCAAAAGGTCCATTTTTTCCTGCATATAGCCCATGATGGCACCTCCATTATGTGATTATTTCGAAAAATTAAGCACCGGGCAAGTAACAGCTGCGTATACCAAATGAGTTCGGTATAGCAGTGATTCGTACCCGGTGCAAGTTACTTCTACCTATTATCGTGAAATAATAAGCCGTAAACTTGTAACCAAAATCGTGGCAGGATGCACTTTCAGTCCGGCCGCAACCGTCCTGTCTATACATCTGGTTCAAGCCCGATCATAAATCTTCTTATTGGTATTTTGGCTTTGCCTGTTCGTAC
Source organism: uncultured Sporomusaceae bacterium (assembly GCA_964497205.1). Classification (GTDB taxonomy): domain Bacteria; phylum Bacillota; class Negativicutes; order Sporomusales; family Sporomusaceae; genus Sporomusa. The sequence continues at coordinate 3,921 of CAZCEN010000192.1, read as the reverse complement.
TATTTTTTATAAGGGATACGCTTACTTGGTTCAAAAGGGCATTGCCCTGATTGTAAAATGCCGCCAACTGCTTTTAGATTACGATCCTCCACATGATCAAAAATCATGGGCGCCTTAGAACCATAGGTGATATATTTTAACGGCTCTGCCGACAGCTGAGCCGATATTATTTCCTCTGTTCCCCTGGCTTGCGCTAAGCGCTGAGCGATTGGACTTACAATCATGCTATGGCCGGCAAAATAATTGTTGCCTGCATCAGGCCCCACCGCATTAACACCTACAACATAAACGTGATTGTCATAAGCGCGAGCCCGGCAGGTTAATTCCCAAATATCAAAGCTTCTAAGAAAAGCCGACGGCCGAGTAATTATTTCCGCTCCCTTAAGAGTAAGTTCTCTCGCAAGTTCGGGGAAATCACCGTCATAACAAATTATCATGCCGATTTTGCCAAGAGCTGTATCAAAAACCGGTGCTTCGGTACCTGGAGTCGTCCAGCCGCCACCTTCAATTCTCTCAGTGGGAAAAGGATGGGTCTTGCGGTAAACACCAATAATCTCTCCATCAGGTCCAATTAACACCGAGGAATTATATACAATGGGAGAAGAAGGTCCCTTTTCATACATTGGTAAAACTACATGAACACCAAACCGTCGTGCCGCTGCGCCTACCAGCCGGGTAATGACGCCGGGAATGGGCTCAGCCAATTGTTCATACATCTGTTCAACAGGCATATTCGGGGTAAAACCGGTAGTCACATCTTCAGGAAAAACTACCAGCTCTGCACCGTGTTCGACAACGGCCTTTTCCAACCATTCAATAACTTTGGCTGTATTGTATTCTATATCATTAGGCTTAACCGCAATTTGCACGGCGCAAGCAACGAAATCTCTCACTACTACTCCCCCCCTTCTGCCTTATTTGTGGTATAACTGCCTAACTTAGACAGTTATCATTGTTCCGCTTTCTCCGGTAAACGCTAAGTTGGCTTTTTCCAGCGATACTATAACAGCTTGACGGTCTTTACCGCCTGTAACAAACCGTAAAGCAGCTTCTACTTTCGGTCCCATGCTGCCGGCCGGGAATTGACCGTCTGCCTGATACTTGCGGGCTTCCTCTACTGTCATTTTCTCGAGTTGTTTCTGGTCCGGACGACCAAAGTTGATGCACACCCGTTCTACTTCGGTTAATAGGAAAAACGAATCAGCATGAACTTCATTGGCTAACAGCTGTCCAGCCATATCCTTATCAATTACTGCTTCGACACCGGCAAGACCATCGGCAGTCTCTACTACCGGAATGCCGCCGCCGCCAGCCGCAACAACAATTGTACCGGCATCAAGAAGATTCCGTATTACGTCTTTTTCCACAATAGCTTTAGGTTCGGGTGATGGCACTACTCGCCGCCAGCCGCGACCGCTGTCCTCTTTCATCGTAAAACCTTTTTCCGCCATTAATTGTTTGGCTTCGGCTTCACTGAAAAACGAACCAACGAACTTGGTTGGATTTTGGAAAGCAGGATCATTGACATCAACTACAACCTGGGTAACTACTGCCGCTACCGGTATGGATAATCCAGCTTTAACCATATAATTGTTTAGATTTTGGCAAACAGCATAGCCGAGTGAGCCCTGCGTATTGGAAACACAAACATCTAACGGCATAGCTGGAACCACTTCTTTGGCAATTTCATTTTTACGTAATAAATTGCCTACTTGCGGCCCATTACCATGAGTAATGACAATGCGATGCCCTTCCTTAGCCAGAGCGACAATATGCTGACAAGTACTTCTAACATTACTCCATTGTTCTTCACGTGTGCCTTTTTCTTGGGCTTTGGTAATGGCATTGCCCCCTAAAGCCAGTACAATAGTTCTTGCCACTCGTCATTTCCTCCTATTATTAGTCGCCTTGATTCTTAAACACTTTATTATGTTTCAGAAAATTCAATTAATTGTTTTTAGAAAAGGGGGCGATTTAACCCGCCCCCTAATTAATTTTACTCTTCGTCGTAAGCAACGATACGGCAGATAGAAGATTCGCCGCCTTCGAAGCGCCAAGGATAGCAGCCAACGATTAAACGTTTGTTGAGAACTTCTTTAATTTGGCCACCAAGGTTCTCAGCATGAATGATGTCATGTGGGAACAGATCGACGTGCATTAATTGATAATGGTCATCAGGGAAGATGTCGGAGATGCCTTTGCCAAATTTCTTTTGGAAATAAGCTTCGCACTGAGCTGCTTCTTTCGGGCACCAATCTTTGATCTTGGTATTCATCGGATGGTCGGCAGAACCGCAGTCAACGCCAATCCATTTGATTTCCATTTCGCGGCACCATTTGGCGAATTCACGGGTAGGTCCTGGATGTTTAAGCATGTAGCGTTGTTCGTCAGCTTCTGGCTGATCCCAAGCGTATTTGGAGTAACCGGTATGGATAATAAGGATGTCGCCTTTTTTAACTTCTACGCGGTCAGTAATGTCTTTGGAGGTGTAAATGCCATAGTCTTCAGCAATATCGCTCAGGTCAACTACTACAGCTTGACCGATAAGGTCAGTAAGAGGAATGCTGGCAATATCGCGGCCATGTGTGCAGAAATGCATGGAGCCGTCTAAGTGGGTACCTACGTGGTTAGAAGTGGTGATAACCTGGCCGTTAGCGCCGTTTGAGCTAAGACGCTTGAAGAATTTGATTTGCAGTGGCTCATAAGTCGGCCAAGGCGGGGTAAGATGACTTAATTTTTGTGTAAGGTCATACATTTTCACTTTGTCCCAATTTTTTACCATTTGAACATCGCTCCTTTGATTTTGGTTAGATTACTTAATGCGCTCTGCTAAAGCTACCAGCGCTTTTTCGAAGCATTCATCCGGCGGTCTAACAACTCCCGCGCCTACCTGTCCAACACCTGGGTCTTTATGAGCCATACCGGTATTAATAACAGGCAGTATACCGCTGGCAATAACTTTACGTACATCAATACCTGTTGATGCACCGCGGAAATTCAAATTAGGATTGGCATAATTCGGGTTCTCGCCCAAGGTGATTTCAAACATTTTTTGCGAATATGCCAGAGCATCTTCTGCAGTACCACCAACGAACTGTACAATTGCGGGAGCACCGCCCATTGCGAAGCCGCCGATACCGCAGGTCTCAGTAATCGCGCTGTCACCAATATCTGGGTTGGCATCTTCCATAGTATAACCAGGGAACATGAGACCAACGATCATTTGTGCCGGTCCGGTGAACCAAGTATGGCCAGGGCAGCCGCTTACGCGAATACCGAATTCTACGCCGTTACGGCACATAGTGGTAACAACTGTACTATTTTCAATGCCATGAGCAGCGTCCAACGCAGCTTTACAAGCTGGCATTGACAGATTAAGGAAGAAGTGGTCGTTAGAGTTGATAAATTCGATTACACGAATAATTGCTGCAGGATCAGCTTTGGTCCGCAAGAGATACGGAGTAATAGCTCTAATGAACATGCTGGTGCCGGCTTTATTACGGTTATGGCACTCGTCGCCCATTTGTACGGCTTGGGCAATAAGGCTGCGAACATCAATGCCGCCGGAAAGTTTAACAGCTTCTTTTAAGATCGGCCCAAGCTCGGTTTCAATCCATTTCAGGCGGGTGATAACCTCTTCACCGAAGGCACCAAAGCGCAGTACTTTGCCAAGACCTTCATTAAGTGTGCAGTAAGCAAAGTTGCCGTGGGTTTTATTTTCAATTATTTGTACAGGCATGGACGCTGATACGATACCAGCCATCGGGCCTACAGCATCATGCTCGTGGCATGGAGAGTAGGTAATTTGTCCGGAAGCAGCCAATTTTTTAGCTTCTTCTTCGTCTTTTGCAAGTCCTTCATAAATCAGGGCTCCGATAACAGCACCCTTCATTGGGCCGGCCATTTTTTCCCAAGTTACAG
>CAZCEN010000191.1:0-6591 GCA_964497205.1 uncultured Sporomusaceae bacterium | reverse complement strand
CTTTTACACTATTTAAAAACTAAAATCTTATCTAAAAGAAAAATGTCCTGCATTCACATGGAATATAGGACATTTTTCCTTGATAAAAGGCTATTCTGTATTAAACTAGGTACCGCAGCATAAAGCATCAGGGGTAGATATATTTAACCCTTGTGAGATGCACGCCTACTATGACCACGCTATATATAGAAAAAGTAAATTAAGTATTAGGAGCAGCGGCATCCCGATTACGAAAGTCATATGACGGGTTTTGTGACGGTATAGATACATGCCTGTAAGTACTCCTGCTGCACCAAAAAATACCGCCATGCCAAAGAAGGTTCGCTCACGAACCCGCCAGCGATTGCTCTGTGCCCGCCGCTTATCGGAACCAACTAAACAAAAAGCAGCAAAATTCCATGCCAGGTATACTAATAGCATTGTAGTATTCAAAATAGTCCCCCCAAGATATAGCATAGTAAGGTTCCAAACCTCATTTATGTTAGATACCTTGTTTCAAATTACTGGTTTACTATAGTAAAATCAATGCGAAGCTTGTCCCGTCAGATATCAAAGATAGAAGGCGGAGGAAAGATACTCTTTGGAAAAACAGTCCGTGCCACCTTGTGGTACGGACTTAAGTTTTTTTTACGAATGCTTTATCACATTACCGGTACATTATCTGCCTTAGCCTCCTGGGGAATAACTATTTTCTCCACGCTGTTAGGTTGGGAAAAAGTAACTGCTGTTGTCATCTTTATACTGTTAAACATAGCCCTGACCATTTCCTTTTGGTTATTAGGTACTTCTTTTAATCCGGCAATATTTTTACCGAACTGAGCCAAAAAGCTGGTCATGTCCATAGTGATTTTAGAAACAGAATCAGTTTCTTTATTAACTGCTATGGCAAAGGTAAAGTCGCCTAGGTTATTAAAAAGGTCGGCAGGCAGTTCAACTTTAGCCGCCCCTGTTGAAGCCATAATACGCTTAATATTTTCCTGCATATACTTTCCGCTTATAACAACTTCAAACACCTTGTCGTCACTTGTTTCATGGATTTGTTTGACACTTTTAATGGCTTTAAAATAATTGCTATATTCAGCAAGTGGGTCATAGTAGGGCATGACCTGTTTAACCCATTTCCCATTCAATTTGGTGTAAATGACCAGTTGGCTGCCAACTTGCTCCATATATTGTTCAATAGTTTGCTCATTTTTTTGCGAATTAACGTCCATGGTCATGGCCATTACGCTTTTAAACAAGACCGGTTTTACCTGATAATCAGCTTCGCCATTCATAACGATATTCATCGTCTGCCCTTGCACTTCCATCGACCCGACAGTCCCTATAGTAAGATGATAGCTATTCAATTTATTCATTTTTTCATAGGCCTGAATTACATACTCTTTAGAATCATTATTAGTTGCTGCACTTGCACTTAAAACCGACACGACCATTGTTAGCAAACAGATCATTACTACCATTATCGATGCTTTCACTCTAACCATTTCTACCAGCCCTTTCTTTTTATCGGATACCATCGGCTATTTTTCCCATGCCCCCGCCACTACACTCTGCATGAACAACTGCTATTTATTACTAGGCTTACAATCAATACAAATATAGTAGATATTTGCTATAATGAGTTATATACTATATAAAAAGCATTTGGATAAAAATTGCTAAATTTAAAAAAGGGGGACTTATCATAGAGGTTACAGGTGAACAAAAATTATTAGCCATCTTGGCTCACATAGGTTATTTTCTAGGAGGACTAGGCTTCATTGTCGCTCCATTATGTATTTTTTTATTGAAAAAGGAAGATCCCTTTGTTTATGAACACGCTAAGCAAGCCTTGGTTGCTCATTTGGTTATTTTGATAGCGTCGGCCATTACCAGCATGTTATGTTTCTTGTTAATCGGCTTCTTACTCATGCCTATACTTGCTATTTTCTGGCTAATGTTGTTTATTACTTCAATTATTGCCGCAATCAAAGCATTGGACGGACAATTTTATGAATATCCACTGATTCAAAGGTTCGTAAGCAAAATATAAACCATTCTGTTAGGGAAGTAAAGGGAACCAGATGACTCGCTCATCGGTTCCCTTTTTTTGGAATTATTCTTCAAACAAGCTTCTTACACCTGATGGCCTTTAGAAGGGTGTTGAATAGGCGCCGCTGAATCTGCATAACTCTGAGCCTGAGTCGAGTACACTTCTTCAAAGTCTATAATAAATAAATCCGGATTCTTCTCCAGATCAAGTTCGACGAGCTGATTAATACTACCACGATCGGAACTAGACAAAATGCGGACGACCGGAGTTGTTTTATTCTTGATCCCCACTCCCAAAATCAAGCCGCTTTGTTGGTTATTCAGACGTACAGTTTTTCCTATCGGGTAAATCGCTACATTTTGCGCAAACTTCTCAACAATTTCTGGGTTAAAATACTCTCCGGAAGCTTTATTTAAAATAGCCACCGCATAATATACCGGAGTCGGACGGCGATGCGGCATTCCCGCAATCAACCGGTCATAGACATCGGCGATACTAATAATTTGAGCAAACTCACTAATAGCGTCACCCTTTATTCCCATGGGATAACCACTTCCGTTCCAGCGTTCGTGATGCTGAAAACAGGCATTAACAATGTCTTCAGATAAGTTGTCGTTTTCCCGTAATATTTCCAGGGCGTAAAAGGTATGCCGCCGGTATTCCTCTTTATCCTGCCGTGTTAGGTAATTCGGATACTGCGCTGCTAACTGCGGAGAAAACTTAGTTTTGCCAATATCATGCAGCAGCGCCGCCAAACCCAATTCTCCTAATTGTTCGCTGGTATAGTCTAACGCAATGCCGGTCATCACAGATAAGATACAAGTATTGACAGCATGCGAAAACATATACTCTTCCTTACGGCGTATATCCAAAAGATGAAGCATATTCTCCGGCTTTTGCCCAAGCTGATTTACCAGATCGTTAACAAAGTTTTTTACTCTGCTGAGGTTGATTCCTTTACCCACACGAAATTGGTCAACTACCTCACGTGCGGCATTAACCGTAGCCTGCCTATGCTGTTCATCGTAAAAATGTTCATCCGCTTCCTTGGCAACGTCAATTTCCGGTTCTCCTACAAACAAGGATGTAATACCACTATTGCGTAAGTACTGAATGTATCTTTCCTTCATTTCTATGCCTTCATGCAATAAAACTGTTCCATCAGCTGAAATAAGCGGCCTTGTCAAATACATACCTGGCTGTATTTCATCTAACGTTATGCTATACATACAATCCCCTCCAACGATAAGCATGCCGCCCACCAGTTCTTCTATTATATATATCGAGCATAGACGAAAATACTTAAAGTGGAATTGGTAGTATTTTGGCTTCTCAAAGATTTACAAAACAGCGGCTACGCTAAAGCGTACGTCAAAATGACTTCCGTTAGAACCGGTTTTGACCTGAATTACCCCATGATGACTGTCGGCAATTCGATAACATACCGGCAACCCAAGCCCTGTTCCTTGTTCTTTTGTAGTAAAAAACGGAGTTCCTAATTTCTCCATAACATCAGGCGGTATTCCTTCCCCTTGATCTTGAACCGAGAGAACTACATCGCCATTATCCTCATAGGTACGAATAGTAACTACTCCGCCTTGCGGCGAAGCCTCCAAAGCGTTTCGTACTAAATTTAACAGCAATTGCCGGATTTGTTTCTCATCCATATATAAGTCAGATATATTCCCCAAATCTAATTTTATAGCTTTCTCCAAACCGGCAGCCTCGGCCTGTAGTAATGGCGATATAGCCTCAATAACATTGTTTAAACAGGCTGTTTTAAAATCGACAAACCCGTGCTTACTTAGTGATAAATACTCGGTAATAATATGGTTAGCACGATCAAGCTCATCCGTCATCATCTGAAACTGTTCCTTATACTTGGCAAAATCCCGCTTCCGGCTAATATATTGCAAATATCCCCGCACGACGGCCATGGGGTTTCTAATTTCATGCGCAATATTGGCGGCCATCTGCCCTACGACGTTAAGCCTATCCAGGCGGTAAAATTCATCCTCCATTTTTTTTCGTTCAGTCACATCGCGAATAATGCCTTCCAACGCTATAATAGCGCCTGCCTCATCAAACACAGGCACACATTTCTGCTCAACCCAAATTATACTGCCATCCCTCCGAAAGACTCTAAAACCTGTTAAAACTGTGCCATGAACTAAAAGATTGGCCAAATGCGCCTTTACCTGGATCAAATCTTCCGGATGAACGACTTTAGACAATAATCTCCGGTCCGCATAATATTCCTCCGGGCTATAGCCTGTTACCGCAGCTACCGAAGGACTGACATATTCCAGCTTGCGTTCAGGTTTAAACCGGTATAGGTAAATGACATCAGCCGCATTCTCTGCCAGCAAGCGAAACTGCCGTTCTTTTTCCTCCAGCGTTTGCCGATATTGTTTCTGTTCTCTAGCCGCTGCCGCCAGCTCATTGACCATATGGTTAAAACTCCTCGACAGCATGCCCAGCTCATCTTCCCGTCGGGATAAAATCCCCTCAGGAAATTCTCCCTTCGCCACCGTCCGGGTGCAAGAGGCTAAGTCGGTTATCGGGCGGGTAATATCTGTCGCCACCCAGGTAACCAAAAGGAAAACCGCCAATACCGATAAACCAAACACCAGCCATATAGCCAGCAGCAAACGCCGGACCTCTGCTGTCAGTTCGGCGGAATCAATAAGACACAATGCCTTCCAGCCAGTGGTAGGGTCAACATTGATATAGGCAAGCTTTTCCGTTCCCTCTAAAGAAATTTTCCGGATTTGGCCGTGAGCGCTTTCCAATTTGGACAGCTCCGGTATATTCAGTTCAGCCGGAGTTTTTAAAAGCCACTCGGCTCGCGTAGGACTGATAACAATTTTATCATTTTCGTTAAGCAGCATTACATAACCGGTTTTGCCAATTTTTTTGGAATTCAACTCCTGGGTTAGCGTGTCCAAACTCCAGCCCCAGACAATAACACCAACAGGCTTATCAATGGGTCCCACTGTCTGCGAAACAGCCAGAACCATACGATTGCCTATTTGCATGTACGGGTCAGAAAACACTGGCTTTCCCGGATTTGCCATTGCTGCTTTGTACCAGGAGCGTACCCGTGGATCAAAATGACCAACATTGGGTACATAGGTGTAGGGTAAATAGCCGCCCTCTTCGCTCGCAATGGCAGCTCCCAGTACTTTATCATGAGTCTTAATAAACGCGAGTAAGTGTTGAATATCCTGTTCATCCGTCGTTCCAGGCATCTTATTGTTAAAATCAGAACCCAATTTTGCAACCAGTGCTTCTGTGCGTTTGTCACCGGCCAGCATCGCGACATCCTCTTTAGCCGGTGCCAAAATCTTATCGTTGATTCTGGCTTGTACGCCGACCGCATACTCCTGGGCTAATTTATTAAAATCATCACGCACATTTTTCTCGGCAAGATAAGTAACAACAAAACCGCAGAATACATACGAAAGCGCACAAGCCAGAAACACGCCCGTCAATAACCGCTTCTTAATTGTTCTAAATCTAAACATATTCATTATTACACTCGCCTATACTCAGATTCTACAACATCGTAATCTTCTGAAAGCACGAGCACATAATTACGCAGTTGTTATATAGAAATATTCTCCAATAAGCATAACACTCCTGCAAAATGTCCAGATTGTAACAATAAATCCTCTTTTTTCTAAATTACACGCTAAAGAGCGACTAACTCAGACCGGCACCGGTAACTTGTTTTTATGAATGTACCTACTGCCGCTCGCAACTCCTGGGATGTTATGATCCCGTCCAAAAATCCCTCCGCAAGTAATTTTTGAACGGCCGTTTCCGGTTGGGGTAAATAATGGCAGTTATCTCCCTCAACCGCCTGCTGACGAGTTATTCTTTCTATTGTCTGGGTACCATAAACACCAATCTCAGCCTCCGGAAAAGCGAGAAACAAGTCTGTATCAAACCCCGGTCCGGCCATTGCATACAAACCACCGGTAAATGCTTTTCGTGTTACAACACACATTTTTTTGACATTGGTTCGAGCTAAAGCGGCAAATAACTGAGCACCGGCTTGGACAATGCCGCTTCTTTCCGCATCACTGCCGATCATAAGGCCAGGAACGTCTGCTAAAAATAGTAAGGGAATTCCAAATGAGTTACATAACGCAACAAAGTTGCTTATCTTTCGGCAAGTCGCCGCAAACAAAATCCCTCCGTTGCACGCCGAATTATTGGCGACAATCCCCACAGTCTTTCCTTCGACCCGGGCTAATCCAGTAATAACTTCCCCGGCAAAATTCCTCTTCATTTCGAGTAATGAACCAGCATCCACAAAACTATCAATAAGCCCGGTCATAGCAAAAGGTCTGTCTTTAGCAACAGCTTCACCAATTTCCGGAAAGTTACAAGAAGGAGAAATTGTAGCCTTTTGTGGCAAAAATCCTCCGGCTCTGACCGGAAAATAGGAGAGATACCTTCGGGCCCATTCAATAGCTTCTTGTTCTCCTTCGACTACCATGTCTATAATTCCTGATACTTGGCTGTGAACCTTAGCCCCCCCTAACTCT
>CAZCEN010000190.1:0-6714 GCA_964497205.1 uncultured Sporomusaceae bacterium | reverse complement strand
GTAGTGTACATAACATAAAAACGGTGACGAAGAAGTCACCGTTTTTATGGAAAAGAATATAAAAGGGAGACTGGAGATTGATCTATTTGAGAAGATTACCGTTTTCTGGCGCAGCCACCACCGCAATTTTTCTCATCACGGCGTTCTTCTACGTTAGCTAACTCACGCGCGAATTCGAGGTTTTTACGGCTCTCATTACGGCACGAATCGTTATTTTGATTCCGGCATTCATTTCTCATAGTATCACCTCCAAAAATATTTTACCCATTTAACAGACTTTAATGGCTGGTAAAAAAAGAGAAAAAAAGGCCACTCCATATAAGTGGCCTTACTTTAGTTTGGACCAGTTGAAAAAGCCTAATGGGTTAGCCTAGTGGGTGACACTTTATTTATTAGTGAAAAAGGTTTTTTCTGGCATGTATTAAGTCTACCAAGTCGATTAGCGTAAAGAACAAGAGGAACCCACAGATAACCTTTACAATAAATTTTATACTATCCAGTATGGCAGTAAAATTATAGTAATCCTTTACCAACGGGGTAATGAGGACTAAAGCTAGTAGGGTTAGTATCGAAATAAGAAATAATTGAGTAGCAGGATAATTTTTAAGCATATTATCGCCTCCCATTATTATTCCTATTTTCATTATATTCTGTCTATTGCTTTTTTGTCTACCATAAATTCTTATTATTGCCGAGTTCAGCAAAATTTTTTTTATCTAGAGTTCTTTTGTCGTTAAACCAGGGAAGCTTATTTACTCGATTTTCTCAATGACTGCAAGGAAAAACTGCATAAATAACGAATGATTATAGGAAACATCATTTAATGATTTGAAAAAACAGTATGTTTTGTGGTATTTTGGTATCCGTAAGCATTGCGCTTGCGGATTTTTTAGCTTTTCCGGTATCGGTTAAGTTGATAAGTGGAAGGTGGCGTAAGTGTGGAGTATAGGGTAGAAATGTTCTGGGCCGGATTAATACTGATTGCAGTGCTTGTTATTTTTACGATGGGAAAAAGTCCGATATTTCGGGTAGATCGGGCTGGGGCCGCTATTATTGGAGCCGTCGCGACGATCGGTACAGGCGTTATGTCGTTTGAGCAAGCGACAGCTGCTGTTGATTTTAAGACGATTATAATATTATTTTCCATGATGATTATTGTTGCTAATTTGAAGCTGGCAGGCTTCTTTGAATGGGTGGGTGAGGCGGTATGCCGGCGGGTAACTAGTAAGAGGCAACTTCTTTTTGCCACTATAATATCGAGCGGTATTATGTCGGCGTTGGCTATCAATGATATTATTTGTTTGCTCTTTACACCTGTTGTGTTGCTGGTATGCAGAAAGGTTAGCTGCAATCCTCTGCCGCATCTACTTGGTGTAGCGATGGCATCTAATATTGGCAGTGCGGCAACCTTATTGGGTAATCCTCAGAATATTTTGGTCGGGAGTTTGTCAGGAATGCCGTTTGTCAGTTATTTTTCTACCGCTTGCCCTGTAGCGCTTATCGGGCTGATTGCTGCGTATATCGCCATAGCCTGCTTCTATAGACACGATCTTGAGGGACGTCTAAGTGTATCAGAGACAAGCGGTGTTACTGTACATATGTACCTTATCATCAAGAGCTTGATTGTACTCGTACTTGTTGTGACGGCCTATATGGCGGGTTATGATCTGGCGTTGGTTTCCTGCTTGGGGGGAGCGGCCCTGCTTGTTACCAGGCGGGTTAAGCCTAACAAAGTATATTCCAGCGTGGATTTTAACTTATTAATCATTTTTATTGGTCTTTTTATCATTGTTGCCGGTGTTGAAAGCAGTGGGTTGATGACTTATGTGTTCAGCCATATGTCTCTTTCCGGCTTTAATAATATGGGATTGTTTGCGGCTGTGACGCTCATTTTATCCAATATTGTAAGTAATGTACCGGCAGTTTTGTTGATGAAGTTCTTTATTCCATTGGAGCATGCGGAACAGTGGTGGAAAGCGCTTGCGTTATTTTCAACCTTGGCAGGGAATCTTACTATTTCCGGCTCCATCGCAAATCTCATTGTTGTGGAAATTGCTAAACGCGATCATATCGATGTAAATGCATGGGACTATTTTAAAGTGGGTTTTCCTCTTACCTTATTGACAATCCTGTTTGGAGTAGGGTGGTTGTCCTATGTGGGGTAAGGGTTTTGGTGATTAAAATACGAGTGAATGCTTGTTCAAATAGGATTCATACTATATAGTAGTTGCTAGAAACTTTTTTGGTTTTTGCAAGGAATGAATTTTAGGAGGATTACATATGAAAGTTGTAGCTTTTAACGGAAGTCCCCGCAAGGACGGCAATACCTACTACGCGTTAAAAACTGTCGGGGAAGAGTTATTAAACCAAGGGATAGAATTTGAAATAATTCATGTTGGCAATAAGGCCGTTCGAGGCTGTATGGCCTGTATGGGTTGTGTTAGAAATCAGAATGAGAAGTGTGTGGTTGCTACTGACGAAGTGAATGACTGGATTCAAAAGATGAAAGAAGCCGATGGCATTTTATTAGGTGCACCTGTGCATTATGCCGGAATCGGCGGGACAATGAAGTCTTTCTTGGATCGGGCTTTTTTCGTTACCTCTGCTAATAAATCGATGCTGCGTAATAAAGTTGGCGCGACTGTGGTAGCGGTAAGACGTTCAGGCGGAGTTTCCACATTCGATGGACTCAATCATTATATAATGTATTCGGAAATGATTATGCCAACATCGAATTACTGGAATGTTACCCATGGCCTTGCTGCCGGAGAAGCGGCAAAAGATGAAGAAGGCAATCAGATCATGCGTATACTGGGAAAAAATATGGCCTGGCTGCTGAAAGTGCTGGCTGCAGGTAAACCGCTGGTTGCGTCTGTGTTACCCGAGAAAAAGACTTATACCAATTTTATTCGATAGAAAATCCAGGGGTTGTAGTAGTTTTGTCATAATTCCTGGTATGGTTCAATGCGTTACTAGTGGAGTCTTACTTATAGAGTACTCTATAAAGAATTATCCGTAGACAAGTTTGTCTACGGATTTTTTTATTTCAAAGAAAATGCCTATCAAAAAAAATGGGAAACCTCCTATGACGAGAGGATGGTATGTATTGACAGGTGTCATGACAGTAGGTAGAATGGGTGTAACGAATTTTGTGTACAACGTTGACGGAAAGAAGGGGGCAAGGAATTTTGACTGAGTGGAAAAGAGAAATAGACAGGCTGAAAAAAGACCGTAATGCGGTTATTTTGGCACATAATTATCAACTTGCGGAAGTACAAGCTATCGCCGATTATGTGGGGGATTCTTTTTACTTAAGCAAAATTGCGGCTAAGGTGGCTGCCGAAGTTATTGTTTTTTGCGGAGTTCGGTTTATGGCCGAGACGGCGAAAATTCTTTCGCCGGATAAGACGGTGTTATTGCCGGAAGTGGCTGCAGGCTGTCCGCTGGCCAATACCATCACCGCGCAAGATATTGAAAAACTTAAGCAGCAGCATGCCGATGCGGCGGTTGTCTGTTATATTAACTCATCGGCACAAGTAAAAGCGGCAAGCGATATCTGCTGCACATCATCTAACGCTGTTAAAATAGCAGCCTCACTCCCTAACAAAAAGCTTATTTTCGTGCCGGATAAAAATTTAGGCGGCTATATTGCTAAACACCTGCCAGAAAAAGAATTTGTTTTTTGGGAGGGCTGCTGCCCTGCTCATGCGCAAGTTACCCCAGACCATGTTGAAAAAATGCGGGCAAGGTTTCCTGGAGCGCAATTATTAATCCATCCGGAATGTTGTCCAAAAGTTACGGGACAAGCTGATTTTGCCGGCAGTACATCTGCGATTATCCATTTTGCCGAAAGCTCAGCGGCGCAGGTATTTCTTATCGGCACAGAAAACGGCGTGCTACATACCCTTAAAGCCAGTCAGCCCCATAAGCAGTTTATTTTGCTGCATGAGGGCTTGGTGTGTCCTGATATGAAAAAGACCAATATTCAGAGTGTATATAATGCGTTGGCTAATAACTGCCACGAGATTATAAATGATAAGGTACTCTTTGACAAAGCCAGGCAGTCTATCAGCCGGATGCTGGAGTTGGCGTGATGGTGGGGCGGGAATATATTGCATGTCAGCCGATGAGGCTGCAAGAGGCGGCAGGCAAAAAATATGATGTTCTAATTGTTGGAGCCGGGGTCGCCGGAATGACAACAGCCTTATCATTAGATCCTAAGCTGCGGGTTGGGCTTATTAGCAAAGGACAGCTGCGTGACAGCAGTACCTACAAAGCGCAGGGCGGTATGGCCGTGGCTGTGGGCCAAGATGACAGTATAGAGACACACCGGGAGGATACTTTGCGGGTGGGGCAGGGAATTTGCTGCGAAGAGTCTGTTCAAGCACTGGTGAGTGAGGGGCCGGAGGCGCTGTGTTTTCTGGAGTCGTTGGGAGCCCGTTTCTGTCACAACGGAGATGCCCTTGCTCTAACCAGGGAAGGCGGTCATACCCGGAACAGGGTAGTGCATTATTACGACTACAGCGGTAAGTATATTGCGGAAATATTGCACGGTGAAGTGGCCAAGCGCCCCAATATCGAACAGATCGAAAACTCGTTCCTTGTTGATTTGTTGACGGCACAAGACAGTTGCTGCGGCTGTATGATTGAACGAAACGGAAGACTGTTTACTCTAGCGGCGGCGGCTGTGGTTGTGGCAACCGGTGGCTATAGTGGCTTGTTTGCCAGGTCAACGAATGCCGTTTCATCCTGTGGGGATGGTATTGCCGCTGCTTACCGGGCTGGTGCCGTGCTTGCCGATATGGAATTTGTTCAATTCCACCCGACCACGTTTGCGATCTCATCAGGTAACGTCTTTTTATTAACCGAGGCGCTCAGAGGTGAAGGCGCGGTATTGCTTAATGCTGCGCGCGAACGGTTTATGCCTAATTATCATTATCAAGGCGAGCTTGCCCCGCGGGATGAGGTGTCAAGAGCTGTCTTGCGTGAAGTCAATCGTTTGGGCGGCCCGGTTTTTCTGGACATCAGGCATTTGGGCAAAGAGTACCTCACAGACCGGTTTCGGCAAGTATATAGCGAGTTAGCCCAAAACAACTACTTCTTAGAGCAAGATATAATCCCCATTGCCCCGGCGGCGCATTACACGATTGGCGGAATTAAGACAGACCTGTGGGGCAGAACCAATATACCCAGCCTATATGCTTGTGGCGAAGCGGCGGCAACCGGGGTACATGGTGCCAACCGGCTGGCAAGTAACTCGCTGCTGGAAGGCGTAGTATTTGGCCGAAGGGTTGCGTTATCGATCAATCAAGACTTTCCCAAGCCGAGATCAATCTGCCAATTCTCTTCTGATGGGACGGAAACCGTGTTAGGTTATCCGGATACAAAATTGCTGAGAAGCAAACTGGATCAAGCTGCCGGGGTCATACGGTGCCAGGAAGAGTTGACTGACATGGCTGATTGGCTAAGTGAACCTGTGAAAGCACCTGAGGCTAAACCAATAGATTCTCACGGTTACAGTGCCTATAATGAATATCAACTGGCCAAGCTGGTAGTGGAAGCGGCGCTGTTTCGCCAGGAAAGCAGGGGTACGCATTATCGCACGGATTTTCCGGAAACAAGCACGGAGTTTCAAAAGCATACTTTGCAGCAGTGGGGAAGGAAGGTTGCTATGCAATGAATAAACTAGCCTTGGATGAATTACTGCGTCAAGCGTTATTGGAGGATATTGGGCCTGGCGATATTACCAGTGAGGCGATCTTTACTGAAAATCATCGTGCCAATGGTTTTCTTGTAGCCAAAGAGGATATGGTTTTGGCTGGTCAGGAGGTATTTTCGCGTGCCTTTTCCCTTCTCGACAAAAGGGTAAAGGTTGTTTTTCATTTTGCCGACGGCGATAAGATACTGGCCGGGCAAAAGCTGGCTCATGTTTACGGACCGACACGCGCAGTATTAGCTGCTGAAAGGGTTGCGCTAAACTTTTTGCAGCGGTTAACGGGGATAGCAACCCAAACAAGCCGTTTTGTGGAAGCCTGCGGCAGGCATGAAACAATCATTGTTGATACCCGCAAAACTACGCCCGGTCTGCGGATGCTGGAGAAATACGCTGTAACGGTGGGGGGCGGTAAGAACCACCGCTACGGTCTGGACTCTATGGTTATGATTAAGGATAATCATAGTAAAGCGGCCGGCAGCATTTCGGCGGCAGTACAAAAAGTTCGCAGCAGGATATCGCCGTTTATTAAAATTGAGGTTGAAGTTGAAACAATGGCTCAGGTACAGGAGGCGCTGACCGCCGGTGTGGATATTATTATGCTGGATAATATGCAGCTTGATATGATTAAGGAGTCTGTAAAGGTCATCGCTGGCCAGGCGTTGGTAGAAGTATCAGGCAATGTAACTTTAGAAAAAATAGCCGCGTTAGCGGCAACCGGTGTTGACATTATTTCCAGTGGCGCGCTCACACATTCTGTCAAAGCCGCTGATATCAGTTTAAGGTTGGAATAGTAAAAAAAGCTGGGAAAGGGAAAAATGCACTTATCTCAGCTTTTGCGGTTTCAATGAAGTGAATTTAAGAGGAAAAGAGCCAAAATAAGAGAAGTATTATAACTTATAAATTTACGGACGCTGGTATCATGCGGGAAACGGAGGAAAGTTAATGATAGTTGTTAGTGCTTGTTTAGCAGGAGTAGAATGCAGGTATAATGGTCAGGC
>CAZCEN010000189.1:0-6733 GCA_964497205.1 uncultured Sporomusaceae bacterium | reverse complement strand
TCATTTGGCAAAATTCTGCCGCATTGGGTGCAGCACTTTTTACTTATTAGGACAATTGATTTTTGGCTGGCAACTATTTTTACACTACTTAATGAATCTGCTATCCGCAAAGCACTACGCGGGCAAAGCAAAGTACAAGCCATACATCCTATACACTTACTCTGGTTATGAAGCAGCTCCCGGCAGCCATTTTGTTCATTGACCGTAATGGTTAACGCAGCTTGCTGGCAGCTTCTGGTACAAATTCCGCACAAATCACACTGCTCACTTACCTCGCTCCCCCAAAATAACGGACTCAGGTCCAGCTTGGCATGTTGTACTGCAGGGGTTATACTTTCGACAAACAGTTCTCGGTAAGCCTTTTCCTGCTGTAACGAAAATGGCAGCATATCCAGCAAAGTCTCCCTAGCCTTTGAAAAGCAAAACGAAAATAGATCGCGCCGGTTAATCTTTACTTCTTCCTTACCGCATCGCAAAACCAACTGTATTTCCGGTCTACCCAGTTTACGCAAAACACGGTTTGTCTTGTCTACTGTCCGCTTGACGCCACCGGCAACACCAGGGGTGCACGCCTTACAACGGTTGTTGTCCAGGACAATCTTCACGTGCTCTAATTTCATGCCAAGATAGGCCAGAGCGTAGGCGTCTATCGTCCCCAAACATGCAATCGAACTGTCCAACTGCTGTTTACTGCACATAAGCTCAACGGCACCGTTCTTCAATACCAGTTTGGGCGGTTTGTGCAAAACGGCAATGGCCTCGGCAGGACAAGCCGCCACACACAAACCGCAACCAGTACAACTGTCTATAAGGCTAACCGGCACATTGCGATCGGAAAGATTCACGCGAATGCTATTGTTAGGACAAGCTGTTTCGCATTTTTGACATTCTACTTTACGAATTCGCCGGTTTAAACACTTATTCTGGTTAACGTCAGCATACTGCACCACTGCCGCCAAGGACATATTTCTTCCTCACTTTCTTTAGGGGCATATTCTGCTCTTTTGCCAAAATCACTAATAAAGTAGGCATAGTTTCAGGCGGGGTTTTAACCCCACCTGCAGGTTACTCACCCAGAGACCTCTTAGAGCGGGTCAGGCATCAGCTAAAGATCTGTCCGGCATAGACAATATATAATCTGAGCAACGCACTTCCGAGCATTACCAACGTACAGTTTATCAGCAGCGTTCCACGGGGTACTTGCTGCGTTACTTGATAACTTGCACCACCTGCTGTCAGGCTGACAGTATCACTCGCCGCTAGTTTCGATCCATGCAGGGAAGTGACCGACACAATAATGGGTAAAATCAACCCGATCCCAACTACCCCAATCCAGAAGACATTTGCCCATACACCACTGGTCAAGGCCTTAACGGCAACTACTGCATATTGGCCGCCCATATTTACCAAGCCGGTAAACATAACGAACAGGACAAACAGTTCTATCGGTAATAATTTGGTATCCATCGACAATAGGTATTGTAAGTTGGTTTCTTCCACCGAATCTTTAAACAGTGTCACACCCAAAGCAAGGCATGCACCCAAACCTGCGGACATTCCGGAAATCAGGAACAATAGCGGCAGCAAAGGAACATTGAGCAATGGTTTTGCCCCCAAAGCCGAGAGTAAAAAGCCGGTATAAACCGCGATAGAGATAGCCACAAGGCACATTATCCATTCTAGCCATGCCTTATTTTCAAACCATTCGATAAGTGGAAGCAGTGGTTTGAAAAACCACTCTGACCATTCAAATTCAGCCAGCCAATCTTTATATACGATGGCGGCAAACAGTGTGCACAAGCCGGAGTAAATCATCAATAAAACCACACCGATAGACATTACCGACTGGAATTGATAATGCAGCATCAGCATCCAAAAAGATAGCGGTTTACTTAAATCAACGATCAGCAAACCCTGACCAATCATGATCGAAATAGGAGCCAACAAAGCGCCAGCCTTAATCATTCCATCATAATCGCTGACATTACCGTTTCTCCACTTTACCAGTAATGCTGCGATGAGTGCACCGGCACTTAAGCCAGCCAGAAATAAATACACAGCTACCGGCCATTCCCACTGTATGACACTATATTGCGCCATAGATCCCCATAATTGATCCATTACTGTCCACCTCCCCGTTTATTGGGAATAACATAAAGTTTAGGATGTGTCCCTAAATGTTCTTTCGGTTTTACGGTATACTGTTGCATAGCTTGGCGGATTTCGCTCTTGGGATCATTGAGATCGCCAAAAATCAGCGCCCCCGCCGGACAAATTGATGCACAAGCCGGCTTTTCGCCTTTTTTAACCCGGTTTTCGTAACAAAACGTACATTTATCGGCAGCACCGGTAACTGAGTTAACAAACCTGGCTTGATAGGGACAGGCATTAATACAGTACTTACAGCCAACACATTTTTTGGCATCCACCATGTTAACACCGTCGTTATTTATATACGAAGCCCCTGTCGGACATACAGAAACACAAGGAGCCTTATCACACATAACACAAGAATGCCGTTCAAAATCCATTACAAGCTTGGGAAATTCTCCTTTGGGTCCATCTATGCGAACTTGCAACCGGTAAACATCATCCGGAACCTTATTCTCGGCCCGACAGGCTACCGAACAAGACTGACAGCCAATACATCGATTACTGTCAAAAAGCATACCATAGCGTTTATCTGCCATAACGATTATTCCTCCTTATACCTTTTTGATTTGAACTCCGGCAGTATGAAGCGCCGTACCGCATACCGGCCCCATTACTGTTGGCAGCAACAAGCTGGAATTAACCCCTTGCTTGTAAGCCCGTTTCAAACCTGGCGATACCCGGCCAAAACCGAAATACGTAAATACCGTATCCGGGCGCACACCCTTACTTACAAGTACAACCGCCTTTTGTTTACCGGATTCGGCTGTAACTTCAACAGTATCGCCTGCCCGGAGGGACAGTTTTGCTGCGGTATCCGGATTAACCCATAACCGGCTTGTCGGCATTAATCCGTACAGCCATGGTATGTCATGAGTGTGAGCATTGGTATGTATAGCCGATTTACCCTGAATAAAGTACAACTCATTATCCTCTTTCAGCTTGACCGGACGATAAACAGGAACCGGTCTGCCAAATAATTCCTGAACTTCATGGGACATAAGCTCAATCTTTTTGCTGTGGGTCTTTAAATTCAGGATGGGTCCGTCAATTATTCCCTGGTCATTTACCTTACTTACTGCTTCCGGATATTTTGATACAAATTGCGCTACGGAATTTTTATCCCGTAAAAACAGCGGTTTAATGCCAAAATTAATGAAGCCCTTGTCTTTGGCCGCTTTAATTAACTCTGTATTGCCGCCCATTTGGATGGCCCGCATATCCTCAATATTGTTCCAAGGGAAATATTGCCCTAAGCCGAGACGTTCTCCCAACTCTTTGAATATTTGCCAGTGCGGCTTAGTATCATAAACCGGTTTTACAACCTGCTGGCGGAGAGTATAGGAAGGCGCACTGCCACCGGCATTATTAAAGCCTTCATCCCGTTCCAGGAAAGTACTTTCAGGGAGAACCACATCGGCAAACCAGGCTGTATCAGAAAGGTTAACATCACAGACAACAAGTAAATCCAGCTTCTTTAACGCCTCAATAACGCGAGTGGTATTAGACTGACTGACTACCGGATTATTGCGCAAAACAAACCAGCCTTTAATTGGATAAGGCTTTTCGGTAAGAATAGCTTCAGGAACCTCCTGAACAACTCCGTCGCTGGCAGGAACAAGAAAATGCGGTTGACCTTTTACCTGCGCTCCGTCTACTCTAGGTTTAGCCGGTTTTGGAAAAGGCGGAAGCTTTGGTGCCGCCAGACCCGGAACCACGTTTTTGCCAACAAGACCATTAATAAACCCCGCGCTCTTATCGAGATACATTCCGCCCGGTACTTCAAAGCTCCCTAATAATAGGTTGGCAATAATCGAGGCCCGTCTAAGTTCAAATTCTTCGGGTGAAAATGTCGTACGCCAGCCCCAGTCAATCATAGCTCTGGGTTTAGCTGCTGCCATCTCTTTAGCCATACGTTCGATATCTTTCTCACTGATACCGGTTTCCTGGGCAGCCCAAGCCGGAGTAGTATCAACAACAGAAGCTTTTATTGCGTCAAAACCTTCCGTATACTTTTCGATAAACTCTTTATCATACAGGTTATCCCGAATCAATACATGAATAATAGCCAGGACTAAAGCCAAGTCTGTACCTGGTTTAATAGCATGCCATTCGTCGGCTTTTGCAGCCGTAACCGAAAATCGGGGATCTACCGAAACTAACTTGCCGCCGTTCGCCATAGCTTTCATTACGCCGCGAACCTGTGATACATTGATTCCCTCAAAGAAGCTGCGTCCCAATGACAGCAAATACTTAGCATTACCATAATCAAGAGATACCGACGCAGTACCAAAGATAACTTCCTTGGCGACCGTCCGGGCAATCGGACAGGTCGATTCATGCGTAAAAGTGTTCGGCGAGCCGTATGCTTTGGCTAAAGTATCCATATAAGCTTTATGAGTACCGCCACGGCAAGCAAACGCCATGCTTTCAGCGCCATACTTACTCTTAATCTCCTGCATTTTTTCTGCGATATAAGAATAAGCTTCGTCCCATGAAACCTCTTTCCATTTACCTTCACCGCGCTCCCCGGTACGAATCAACGGTTTTTTCACCCGTTCCTTATCGTATAGCTGGGAAATTGCAGCCCCGCCACGGGCGCACACTGTTCCTCCCGTAGCTGCCCAGTCAGGATTACCGGCAATATAGGTAACCTTCCCATTTTCGATTTTGGCCTGTATGGGGCATCTTGAGGTACACATTTCGCAAAAGCTGCGTACAAATTGACTTTCCTCTGCCTTGGTTTCGGCCGAAACTTCCGAAACCATTCTGGTTACTGAGCCGGAAACCGCAATGGCTGCTGCGGTAGCTCCTGATAGCTTTAAAAAAGTTCGTCTTGTAAATTTTCTGCCCATTTTCAACCTTCCTCCTCTTCCGTGGTTTTTGAAACATGTTTATTCTTTTCTAGTTGTGCTTGAATCCCCAGATATGTACCCAGATTGGCGGCGTCAGCAATGTGACTAGGAATTACCACTAATCCGCCTTGTTTTTTCAGGCTTTCATATAGAACATTCAGCGACCTGAGTTGAAAAGCCAGCGAACTGTCTCCGTAAATATTGGCAGCCTCGACAAAGCTCGCGGCAATTTCCTGTTCAACAGACCCCAGAATAATCCGCGCCTTTCGTTCCCGGTCGGCTTGAGCCTCCCTGGACATTGCATCTTGCAGCCCTTCAGGAATAATAACATCCCGAATTTCTACAGATTGAACTGCAACCCCCCACGGCACTGTCCGTTTGTCAATCATTTCCTGTAATTCTGTATCGATATTCTCCCGTCCGGCTAACATCTCCGACAGCATGGTTCTGCCAATAACATCTCTAAGGGCTGTTTGGGCTGCCCAGGAAACGGCCTCCCGGTAATTTTCCACTTCCAAAGCCGCTTTTTCAGGATCCCAAACCATCCAAAACAGTACTGCATCTACATCTACCGGTACATTATCTTTCGTCAAGGTCTGCTCGGCATTAAAAGAAGTGGCGATCACTCGCTGGTCAATCCAGAACGGTATTGTATCAATAATTGGTATTGTAAAAAACATTCCCGGCCCCGCCAGACAGTGAAACTTTCCCAGCCGCAACACGATTGCTTTTTCCCATTGTTGAGCAACTTTGACAGATTGTGAACCCAAGAGACCCAGAATAAATCCAACAATTATAATCCAATGATTGTCATGCATCAAGCCTAATGCCGCCGCAGTTATTACAATCACTAAGAAAACGGCAAACGGCAATGCACTCCGTAAAGGTTTGCGTTGGTTATGAGCGGATTTACTCATTCGCGACCGTTCGTTATCATTCTTCATGTGATCCCTCCTAACGTCTTACTCTTCTTTAATTTTTTTCTCTAGGCGGCAAAACACATCATTAGCCTGAAATCCTAACAAATAGGCGTCAGATAATAACTGCTCCAATAAAGCATCAAGCTGCTGTTCTCTCACCTCCGCCTCAAAAACTTCCGGCAATCCACAGACAAAGGTTCCCCTTCCCTGATGGGTTGAAATAATACCGGCTCGTTCTAATTCCGAATAAGCTCGTGCTACAGTATTACTATTGATACGAAGCTCTACTGCCAGTTGTCTCACAGTTGGTAACTGCTCTCCTGGTGGATAGGCGCCTTTGATAATCAGCGCTTTTATTCCTTCTTGCACTTGTATATATAAGGGCACGCCGCTCTTAGGATCTATTGCCGACAACATTATTAGCCCCCCCTTAGAAAAGATAAAGTTTGTCGCTCTTATCCAGGGACTTAGCCGCTCACCTGTACCCGTATAAGGGTATAACTCTCGCTTGGAAAAGCGGGATCTTTGACCGGGTTAGTCTTCGGATAAAGAGATCAGAACAGCGCATAAAAAGCATTCCCCAATAATTCATCGACTTTTTGTTCGTCTGGAAATCAAACATCGTATTATCTCATTGTATTAATTCATTAATACAATTATTGGCTATAGGAAAAGAAATTCCTGCAGAATATAACAAATTTATCAAAAAAACTAGGCATAAAATAAAATCCCCGCCGTTATAAAGGCAGGAATTAACATTTATCGTATTTAGAACATGTTCCAAGTGCTTTTAGTTAATACACTTGC
>CAZCEN010000188.1:0-6806 GCA_964497205.1 uncultured Sporomusaceae bacterium | reverse complement strand
GGCAATTTCCCTTATAGCGGCAAGCGTCACGCTTATTTCTTCCTCGGTGTTGAAAAATCCCGGGCTAAGCCGAATAGTGCCCGTCTTAAGAGTACCAATTGTCTGATGAGCCCAGGGCGCACAATGTAGCCCTGACCTGCAGGCAATATCATAGTCCTGGTCTAGACGATGAGCAACCTCGCCACTATCTTTACCTGTAAGAGTAAACGAAACAACCGCTGTCCGGCCACGAATCCCCTCCAGGCCATAAACAGTAGCTGCCGGAATTTCTTTAAGTCCGGCAATTAATAACTGCGTTAAGTCTGCTTCTTTTCGTTGTATAACTGCACGCCCTGTTTTCAGAATAAATTGTACTCCGGCGTTAAGACCGGCTATTCCCGGTGTATTCGGCGTTCCGCTTTCCAATCTGTCAGGCATAAACTCTGGTTGCAAATCAGATTCTGACAGGCTGCCTGTACCACCCACGCGCAGCGGTCTTACAAGGATATCCTCCTTAACATATAGCCCACCTGTTCCCTGAGGACCAAGCAGCCCCTTATGGCCGCTAAAAACCAGCACGTCAATCCCCATGGCGCCAACATCAATAATTTCAACGCCGGCGGTTTGGGCTGCGTCAACAATAAGTAAGGTACCCTGTTTTTCGGTTAGCCGCCCAACCTCCACTACCGGCATCAAGGTACCGGTTACGTTGGAGGCATGGGTCATGACCACAGCTTTTGGTTTTTGTTCTATAGCAGCTTTCATAGCTGTCATATCAATTTGCCCGGCTGCATCACAAGGAATTCTATTAATACGTACGCCTTGAGATTCTGCAACGCGCAATGCCCTGGCTACCGCGTTATGTTCCATGCCAGTGGTTACAATAGTATCACCCGGATTGACGATCCCAAACACCGCCATACTCATGGCATCCGTAGCATTATGGGTGAAAATTAGTTGATTTGAATCCGAGATACCAAACAATTCCGCCAACGCTTCTCTGGCCTCATACAACAACAAGCTTGCCGCCCGCGCCATACTGTGGCCGCCTCGTCCCGGATTGGCCCCCATAGTCCGCAAACAATGATTAACGGCTTGATAAACCTCTTCCGGTTTTGGCCAAGTTGTTGCGGCGTTATCAAGATATATCACAATCTATCCCCCCCTTACTCCTCCAGAATCATTTGTGCCAAGGGGAACGGAGTCAGTGCCCGGTGCAAAATACCATGAACATGGGCAATCAGTAAGCCATAATTAACTATAGGCACACCAGCTTCCCGGGCCATTGCCAAACGATACAGCATTTCCCGCCGGTTAAGCATACAGCCGCCGCAATGAACAATCAATTTATATTTTGCTATATCTGGCGGGAAGGTTCCCCCAGACACCCATTCAAAATCCAGCTCGCCTCCCACTGACTGACGAAGCCACCGGGGGATTTTCACCTTGCCAATATCATCTGCCTGTCGGTGGTGAGTACAACCTTCTGAAATTAGAACTTTGTCACCCGGCTGCAGGCTTTCAATGGCCTTTGCTCCGGTTACCAAGGTTTCTAAGTCACCTTTATGCCGCGCCAATAAAATCGAGAAAGATGTTAACTGTACTTCAGGCGGAGTATCTGCTCCCACTTTCATAAATTCCTGTGAATCGGTAACCACTAGTTTGGGCGGATTTTTTAGACCTTCTAACGCTTCCTTTAGTTCCCGTTCTTTTACGACAACCGCACAAGCGTCATTGTCTAAAAGGTCACGTATGGTTTGCACCTGAGGTAGAATCAGGCGGCCTTTGGGCGCTGCCAAATCAATAGGCACTACTAATACTACCGTGTCACCCGGCGACACTAAGTCACCAATTAACGGCGGTCCTTCCCAATCATCAGGTGCCAATTTGATCATTACCCGTTTTAATTCTTCGATTCCCTGACCAGTTTTAGCGCTAATACCAAGCAGCACCAAATCCAACTCAGAACCCCACGCGCTAAGAACATCCGTAGTAACCGGCCAAAGGTCAATTTTATTAACCACCCCGGCCATCGGCAAACCGCGCTTCTTGATTTCTTTTACAATTGCTCTCTCGAAATCAGTAATTCCTTGTTCCGGTTCGATGACCACTACCGCCAAATCTGTTTTATTTAGCACCTGCATAGTTCTTTCTACCCGCAGTACACCTAACTCACCGACATCATCGATACCTGCAGTGTCGATAATCATCACGGGACCAATAGGCAATATTTCCATAGCTTTATAGACAGGGTCAGTAGTAGTTCCAGGCACATCCGAAACCAGAGCAATATCCTGGCTGGTTAGGGCATTAATCAGACTGGACTTACCGGCATTCCGCCGGCCAAAAATAGCAATATGCAGGCGTGACCCTTTTGGCGTATCTTGCATATCTATTCCTCCTCTATTTTGGCGCTCCCGCAATTCCCGGCCGGGTCATAGCCCGCGGGTCGAGAATGGCATCAATCTTTTCTACAGGTAGTACTGCCAATTCAACAACTGCTTCCCGAACTGTTATACCGTTCTCTATCGCTTTACGGGCTACTTGGGATGCTAAATCATAGCCGATATGTGGCACCAGTGCCGTAACACTTATTGCGCTATTGTTCAACATCTCCCGGCATCGTTCAACATTTGCCGTTATTCCTTGCACACAAAATTCATTTACCATTTTTACCGCATTCGTCAAGATTGTAAGACTTTCCAGTAAATGATGAGCAATTAACGGCATGAACGGGTTTAGCTCAAGTTGCCCGGATTGAGCCGCCATAGCTATAGCCATATCGGCAGCCATAACATGAAACGCAATCTGATTAATCGCTTCCGGTATTATTGGGTTTACTTTACCTGGCATTATTGAAGATCCAGCCTGACGTTCCGGCAATCGAATCTCCCCTAGGCCAGCTCTTGGTCCTGATGACAATAGTCTAAAATCATGTGCCATCTTGCCTAAATTTACCGCCAGGGCCTTTAATAATCCCGATACTTCGACAAATACGTCAGCATTTTGGGTAACATCAATCATATTTTCTGCCCGGGCAAGACCAATACCTGCGTATTGACGAACCCGATCATTAACCATAAAAATGTACTTTTTATCGGCATTAAGCCCGGTACCTACAGCCGTCCCCCCCAATGCCGCCTGGCGTAATCGTTCTTCCACCTTATGCAGCCGCCAGCGATCACGGGCAATTGCACCGGCATAGGCACTGAATTCCTGCCCTAGCATGACAGGCAGTGCATCTTGCATCTCCGTCCGCCCGACTTTAATAACTCCTGCAAATTCTGCTTCTTTGGCCTGCAATGCATCTTGCAGCGCGGCACAGCCTTCACTTAGCGGTTTAAGGAGCCAGATAGCGGCAATTCTTAGCGCAGTTGGGTAGACGTCATTAGTTGATTGCGCCATATTAACATGATTGAGAGGATGTATTATATTGTAGTCGCCTCGCTGTCCGCCTAACAGTTCAATAGCTCGATTAGCCAGCACCTCATTGACATTCATATTTGTAGAGGTTCCTGCCCCACCTTGCAGAGCATCCACAACAAATTGTTCTTGCCACTGCCCCTGGATAACCTCATCAGCCGCAATACCTATTGCTCGGGCTTTTTCTTTTGATAAATAACCCAGCTCAGCATTAACAACGGCCGCAGCTTTTTTTATTACAGCTATGGCTTTAATCAGGGTTGGCGCTACTCTATAGTTGGAGATAGGAAAATTTTCTAAAGCTCGCAACGTATGAATGCCGTAATATACGTCAGTTGGCACCTCTCGTTCTCCCAATAAATCTTTCTCTATCCGCATCATTATCCCCCTAACCGCCTACAAGCAATGTTTCACGTGAAACATTAGACCACTAACTGCCCGCGATAATTACTCGGTGTAGGCTCCTGCCGTTTCGACAGCATTTCCATGATTCGCTCCAAATCTTCATCAGAGTAATATTCAATTTCAATTTTACTTTTTAATTTTCCGGGTTTAATACGGACCTGTGTTCCTAGAATTACCTTTAATCTATCTTCAAATTCATTCATGAAAAATTGCCTGTTATTTTCTTGTTCCTCATTAACAGGCTCGACTTTTTTTACCGGCCGCCGTGCCGCTATGCGCCGAACAAGTTCCTCAGCGTCGCGGGCGGATAAATCCTCTTCAATTATTTGCTTAGCAGCATCCAATTGCACCTCCAGATTCTCTAATGCCAGCACCGGACGTGCTTGCCCCATAGTTAATGTTCCACGTGAAACAAATTCTTGTATCTCAGGATGGAGATTCAGCAGCCTGACAATATTAGCAATCATCGAGCGACTTCGGCCAATCCTGCGGGATACCTCTTCTTGCGTTAATCCAAACTCCTCCATAAGACTCCGAAACGCCATCGCTTCTTCAATAGGATTCAGGTCTCGCCGTTGCAAGTTTTCGATAAGAGCGATCTCCATCATTTCGGAATCTGTATATTCCCGAACAACAGCCGGAATTTGTTTCAGCCCAACAATTTGCGAAGCTCGCCAGCGGCGCTCCCCGGCAACCAGTTCATACCCATTAAGAGTCTTTCTCACCACAACGGGTTGAATAACACCATGCTGTTTAATCGACTGTGCTAACTCAGCCAGCGCCTCTTCATCAAAGTCTCGCCGCGGTTGATGCTGGTTAGGAGTGATTTCTTTTATCGCAATTTCATTAACCGGTTCATTCCCCTCCGCAGCTTGCGGTGCGCCCGGCGCACAAAACAATGCATCTAAGCCTCTTCCCAAACCACGTTTACTCATCACCAATCACCTCACGCGCTAAGTCAAAATATACTTCGGTACCTTTAGATTTCGGATCATATTTAATAACTGGCTGCCCATGACTAGGCGCTTCACTTAAACGGACATTTCGGGGAATAATAGTTTGGTATACCTTATGCCTAAAATGATTTTTGACCTCGTCAACAACTTGAATGGACAAATTAGTACGAGCGTCAAACATCGTTAGCACTACCCCTTCCAGAGTAAGTACCGGATTCAAATTCTTTTGCACCAAACTTACAGTACTCATTAATTGAGTTAGTCCCTCCAGAGCGTAAAACTCACATTGGATGGGTACAAGGACAGAGTTAGCGGCTGTTAATGAATTAATTGTCAACAGTCCCAATGAAGGAGGGCAATCAATAAGCACATAATCATAGGCAAACTTAGCTTTATCTATGGCCCGCTTAAGTTTTCCCTCGCGTGACATCATTGACACCAGTTCAATTTCCGCTCCAGCCAACTGAATCGTGGCTGGTAGCAGTTTAAGATTGGGAATTTCCGTCTCTACCACAATAGACTCTAATGGAACATCATTTACCAACGCATCATATACACAGCGTTTTATGGTACCTTTATTGAATCCCAGTCCACTGGTAGAGTTACCCTGCGGGTCAATATCAATAAGCAAAACATTTTTGCCTAACTCCGCCAAACAAGCGGCAAGGTTGACCGCAGTGGTCGTTTTACCTACTCCCCCTTTTTGATTGGCGATAGCAATCACTTTAACCAAACTAGTTCACCTCAAATAGATTAGTTCCATCTTTTCATTCCACAAAATTGCGTATTTTCCTGCCAAAAAATGCAGACAAAGTAAAGTTGCCTACCTACAAAATTAAATATTTTCTAGTAGAGAACAATGATGTTTACATAAATAGCATATATAATTGAAAAATATATTGCAATATTGTAACTATCCCTGCTTTATCAATTGTAAAAAATATAATATAATGCTAATAATACCTCATTTGGTAAGGAGGTTCCAAGTTATGCCCATATATCATCCTAGAATAATTTCCATAGATTGTGCTGAAACCAAGCGATACGCAGGACTTAACAACAAAACAGATTTTTCTCCCTCTTTATTAAATGAAGCTTGCACCCAAGCTCAGCTCTTAGCTATTCCCAAAGGGGTGTGGCAAATCTATCCCTACGATCCGGAAATACATAGTATTATGGGAGATAATTCGCTTACCTTAACAACTGCCAGCGTTATTGCCCATTTGGAAGGTGCCGTTGAAGTTGCCGTTATGGCAGTAACCATCGGATTACCGCTCGAACAGGAAGTTTCTAACTTGTTTTCACAAAACAAATATACACTAGGTTTATTATTGGATGCCGCCGGAACAACAGCAGTAGAAACAGCAGCCGATTCGGTATGTACTATCATTTCCCAACAGGCAAGCCGGGCCGGATTGACGGCGGGACGGCGATTTAGCCCCGGTTATGGCGGCTGGCCAATTGAAGTACAGCCCGAAGTTTTGGAGTTGGCTTCAGGTGCCAGTATTGATCTTAGTGTCACCGATACCAAAATGCTGGTACCCCGAAAATCTATTACGGCGGTTGTCGGCCTATATCCTTACCATCAAACACTTACTCTACCACACCAACAAGAGCTGGCTTGTGACAAATGCGGGCACACCGGCTGTCATGCACGAAAGGAGACAAACAATTCATGATCCATATCTTTGACGGTGCCATGGGCACAATGCTGCACCAGGCAGGACTAGAACCAGGCCACTGCCCTGAATTGTGGAATTTAGAAGAACCGGATAAGGTAACCGCAATTCACCGCCAATACGTCGAAGCAGGCGCAACAATAATAGAAACAAATACCTTTGGTGCCAATCGCATTAAATTATCCCACTATGGACTGCAAGATAAAGTCGCGGACTTGAATGCCGCCGGCGTAGCCGCAGCCCGTCAAGCAGCCGGTTCTCAAACCAAAGTTGCCGGTTCGGTAGGTCCTACAGGAAAATTTGTCGCACCCTTAGGCGACCTTAACTTTGACACTGCTTACGAGATATTCAGTGAGCAAATCCA
>CAZCEN010000187.1:0-6819 GCA_964497205.1 uncultured Sporomusaceae bacterium | reverse complement strand
TATTGTTTCGTTAGCGTACTTGGTATACATTTTCCCTATTCATTCTCACCAGGAATATTTTGCATTAGAAAAGTAACTCTATGGTTATAATAAGACTAAACAGGGGGGAGGATATCATGCCTGCGAATGAAACTATCGATATACTTAAAGCGCCATTGACGCCTGCTGTAGGTGTAATGTTTGTACTGATAGGATTATACTCACTGAACTTTAACGTAAGTGATGCCAAACGTAAAAATCACCCGAGGTCAGAAAAAGCCGCTCGGATTGGCGGCTGGTTTTATATCTTTGTTGGCGGAGTTCTTGCGTTATTGAAGTTCTTTTAGCTTGTCATACCTGGCCTTCTAACAACAACTTTGATTTTAATATCAATCGGGACCGTGGGGAATATTTCATCATCCCAACGGTCTTTTACTTGTTTCCAGTATTGAGGATGCTGTCGATGAACCAGCCAGCCTAAATCGGAAATATCAGTATGTAGCTGTTGCTGTTTATAATAGGCGGTCTCGACTTGACGGGTAAATTCTGCAGCCAAGGTTTGTTCTACATCTTTGAGAAAGGACGGATCCAATGCTTCTTGCTCAGGTTCGGTATTCTCCCCTAGATTACCTACATAGGTGGCTTCTAAAGTAAACCGTAGTTTATCGCCTTCGAGATGCGAATTAATTTCCGATTTATGATCAAGTATTTCGAATACAGCCAATTTCTCCGGATTAGCGGGGTTTGGTACTGAGAAAACTCCTTCAGCTAAAACTGCTCTTAATATTTTTGCCCCGACGATTTCATATTCGTCAAGTTCACCCACAAGTTTTGCAGCTTTATTAAATATAGCGGCCTTGGTTAGTTTAACATCACCTTTTTCCAGTACTACATAAGGCATGAAGAAAGAATGCTTACTACGTATAGCTTCTGAGATATCACCAAGGTCTGTTTTGCTGGCAAATCTAGGTGCTACTTTAACATTTTTTGTAATTTTGGAAATAAAGGTGCTATTTACCTCATTGACTTGAATTTTGTTTTTTAGTATATCTTCGGCTCGACCAGGAGCCACTAACAGCTTTACACGTCGCCGCATTCCCGGATTACGTACAAAAAAGTCAAGCAAGTCGCCAATACCTTCCCTAGCCACCGATTCGCTAAAAACCAGTATTTGTATGTCTTCAAAAAACATAGTAAAAGGCATTTTGGCATTCATTGCCCGGCTAACGGCAGCCATTGATTCGCCTTCACCGACATAAAGAAGATGTTTTTCCATACCACTTCCTTTTTCTCCTTCCTTCCCTTGGGTGAATCTTGGAAGTTCAAAAATTACGCGGTACTTACGCTCGCCTGCTTCTTGGGTAACATGAGGCAGGTCAAACTTTCCTTTTGGTTCAGGGGAAATAACATGGTCAATTGAAATCCCAAGGACATAACCGCGGTTTTCTATCTCTTTACGATCCCAACACCCTGATACAAAGAAAGGTAAAGTTATCATAATAAATGACAATATAAAAGTCCGAAAACGATGGGTAATCAGCATAATCTCCGACTCTTTTCCTTCTGCCAGGCAATAATGAGCAGAAGAGGCAATATACCTAATCCCCATATCATGCCAGCAATATTGTATAATTTGTTAAGTTTTGAGACTATATCCATATTAGGTGGTACAAGCGACAAATAGAACATTAACGGTACTAGCAGGATTGAGATTGAACGATTGCTTTCGAGTTTCAATAAGCGTCCTGCACCAAAGGAAAAAAAATATAAGAAATTAATTAGAGAGGTAAAATAAATCGGAATCCAAAATATCATTAGGTAACCGTCTAAGCGCTCAATAAAAGTGTCGGGTATTTCCACTCCCCGATAGGCTATAATTGTCGGAACAAGCATGTGCGCAGTTTCTGTAGGTCCAAGCATACCCTGCACAACGACAGTAATAAATGTATATAAAAACATAAGTGCACCAATGCAGGTCATGCTCCATTTCATAACTGCTTTTTGATTGGTAACATAGGGATAGATAAGTCCTAATACCAGTTCTGGCCCGCTGTAAGCAAACCAACTTGGTACCACTCCCGTAGCTACTGGGATAAAGCCTTCGGCAAGTATTGGCAGGTAGTTTTTGGTATTTATAGCCAAAAGCCCTAATGAGATTGTTGTTAAAAAGAACAGATAGTTGGGTATCATAACAAACTGTTGCAGTCGCACAAGTGGAGCCAGGCCGTATTGTATTGCATAAACTGCCAGCATCGGCAAGACAAAAAGAAATAGTTGGGGTGGCGTGGTATCCAGAACGAACATTTTAAGTGCCATGCCGAAACTGCGTAAAGCTAAAAAGGCGATGGAAAGTATTAAAGCTAAAACCAGAAGATTTGCAGCTTGTCCTAGAATGGGGCCTAGCAGTATGCGATGATATTCCATACAAGTCTGATTAGGAAAATATCGAGATAATCTTATTAAAACCCAGACGGAAAAGAGCATTAACAGACCGCCAAAAATAACAGACATCCACATGTCCTCCTTGGCAGCGTCTGCTACAGAGCGCGGCAAGGTCAGCATACCGCCGCCAACTGCGATATTAAATAAGATGATAAACAGTTCTAGGGGTGAGACGCCTGCGCGAAGGTTCATGTTATCGCTGCCTTTCCAACGTTTGTTACCTTTAATTTGTCAAACCTGGCCTTCTGACACTGACTTTAATGGAGGCATTTAGAGGAACAGTGGGAAATACCTCACCGTTCCATTTATCTTTTACTTTTTCCCAGTATTCAGGGTGCTGACGATGAACCAGACCGCCTAACTTCAGATGATCAGACTTTAACTCTTGCGCTTTGTAGTATTCGGCTTCAACCTGGCGGGTAAATTGTTCGGCAAGGCCTTGTTCAATATCTCTCCAAAAGGCCGGATCTGTTGCATTCTGTTTAATTTCAGTATTTTCAGCGAGATTGCCAACAAAGCGGGCGGTTAGCGTAAACGATAACTTATCATCCACAATAGAAGAATTAATATCTATCTTTGACTCGAGAATTTCATAGGTAATTAATTTCTCCGTATTAGCCGGATTGGTTAATGTGACAAAGCCTGATTTCAATGACTTATTTAAGATCTTGCCACCGATTAGTTCCCATTCATCCACGGCCCCTGCCATTTTTTTATCTTTATTAAATAATGCTGACTTAGTTAATTTAATATCTTCATTTTCTATTTCTACCATAGTTAAGAAGAAGGCACTTTTGTTGCGGATAGCCTCAGAGATATCTCCTAGATCGGATTTGATAGCAAATCTCGGTACACTTTTAACATTCTTCATAATTCTGGCAATATATAAGCTGTTGGGATCTTCGGATTGAAGCTTACCGGTTAGTATATCTTCAGCGCGCCCCGGGGTAACCAGCAGCTTAACACGCCGACGCATTTCGTGGTCACGTGAAAAGTAATCCAACATATCGCCAATGCCATCTTTGGCGACAGCTTCACTAAAAATCAATACTTGTATATCTTCAAGAAATAGTTTGAAATATGTTTTTGCAGCTATTGCTCTAAAAATAGCAAACATGGATTCTCCCTCGCCAACAAAGATTACATGCGGCTGTTCATCCTCCCCGTTTTTTTCTCTGATAAATCTGGGCAATTCAAAGGTTACACGGTATTTTCGGGTACCGGTTTCTTGTGTAACATGTGGCAGGTCATATTGTCCTTTAGGTTCAGGAGACGCATAGTCAATAGCTATACCATAGACATAGCCGTGATTTTCAATTTGTTTAGCATCCCAACAACCTGATAACGATAACACGAATATTACAAGAATGCATAGAGGCATCAAAATGCGAAGTGAGCGTTTAGTCAGCATAGTTTTCGTTTCTTTTCTTTATGCCAGGCTATGCCTAATAAAAGCGGAACTATACCCAAAGCCCAAACCATGTCTGCTATTGTAAAATAATTATTAATAGCAATGATGGTTTGCGTTCTTGATGCTAGATTAATAAGATAGTAAATTAGCGGTACCAGCAGAATGGTAACCGAACGGCTGCTTTCATGTTTAAATAGACGGGCACAGCCAAAAGCAGAGAAATAAAATAGATTTATCAGCGAGGTAAAATATAACGGAATCCATAATACCATCAAATACCCATCCAATCGTTCAATAAAGGTGTCCGGTATTTCTATTTCCTTATAGGCCGAAATTGTCGGAAGTAAGATACGGGCCGCCTCTTTGGGCGAAAGAATACCTTGCACTATTATAGTAAGCAGAGTGTATAAAACAGTAAGTACGATAATGCCAGCAGCACCCCATGTTACTACCCCTTTTTGCCTAGTAACATAGGGATATATTAATCCTATTACTAACTCAGGGCCACAATACGCAAACCAGCTGGGAACAATCCCTTTAATAATTGGGGTAAGGCCTTTGGCAAGTATAGGCAGATAGGTATCGGTATTGACCGCTAAGAAGCCTAGAAGAATTACTGGGATAAGCAAAAAGTTATTTGACATGAAAACTAACTGCTGTATTTGCAGAAAAGGAGCAAGACCGTATTGTGTAGCATATACGGCCAAGAGCAGTAGGATAACAACGATTATTTCTGGTGGGGTCATATCAAGCAGCATGATTTTGAGTGCCACTCCGAAATTACGCAATGAAATAGCGGTTGTTAAAATAAGTAAAGACAATAAAATAATATTTAGAAGCTGTCCAAGAATAGGACCAAGTAAGATGCGGTGATATTCAAGACAAGTTTGTTCGGGATAATATTGTGATAGTTTCGTTACGGCCCAGATTGCAAATAAAAATACTCCGCCGCCGCAGATTACCGTCAACCACATATCTTCATTGGTAACTTCTGCCACTGTACGAGGCATCGAAAGCATACCTGCTCCGAATGAAGTGTTAATTATAATGATGAAAAATTGAAGCGGTGAGACACCTACTTTGAGGTTCATTGGATTCGCTGCCTTTCTTTATCTTTGATTATCCGCTGTCTTGCCGCTTGATGTCCTCAGGCTTTAAGTACTTTGGTCGTTCGGTCATCATCGCAGGGGGAGAAACAATTATCACGTCTTTTAAATCTGTTAAGTTCTTAGCATTTTTCGGAATAAGAGATTCTAAGTAAGGCACACCAAAGCTCTCTAATGTACTGAGATGTATAGCGATGGCTAACAGTCCTACCATTACGCCGAACATACCAAAACTGGCGCCCAGAAACATAAGTGGTATTCTTAATAAACGCACCACCAGGTTTAGCCGATAATTTGCTATGTTAAATGACGCAATCGCAGTAAGCGCAGTAATAATTACAATGGGGGCGCTTACTAATCCAGCACGCACAGTGGCTTCGCCGATAACGAGACCGCCTACGATACTGACTGCCGGACCAATGGTTTTTGGCAGCCGGATACCGGCTTCCTGTAAAATCTCCAAAAGGAATTCCATTAATAGTGCCTCAACAAAAACCGGAAAAGGGACACCCATCCGTGATACCGCAATAGTAATTGCCAAAGGAGTTGGGATTAAGCCGGGATGAAACGTGGTAATGGCCACATAAATAGCGGGAGTTGCCATTGCAAGAAAAGCTGAAACATAGCGAAGCAGGCGAAAGACAGTACCGGCAATCCACTTTTCGTTATAATCATCGCTGCTTTGGATAAAATCAGCCAGGGTGACGGGCGCCAGAAGGCAAAAAGGAGATCCGTCAATCATAATGCCTACTTTTCCCTCAACTAAGCCTGCGGCAAATTTATCAGGGCGTTCGGTAGCCAATATAGTAGGAAACGGTGAATAGGGATGGTCCTCAATTAGCCCCTTTATTGTACCTGTACCAACTACAGCATCTATATTTAGTTTTTTTAGCCGCTGCTCCACCTCATGTACCAGCTTAATATTGACAATTCCGCGAAAATAGACAATAGCAATATCAGTTTCGCTCCTGACCCCAACATTAACTCTTTTTACCACTAAATTGGGGTTTTTTAGGCGCCGCCGGAGCAGGGTAATATTAACCCGGAGTCCCTCAGTAAAGCCATCACGTGGTGCGAGGATATTAGCTTCGCTTTCCGGCTCCGAAATAGGGCGAAATTCCATTTTACGGCTGGCGATAATGACAATAGTGGTTAGCCCCTCTATTATGAGCAGGGTATCGCCTGAGATTAGCCGTTTTATAGCATTGGACATTTCAGTAGTTTTGGTAATCGATGCGGCAGTAAGCAACGTATTCTTTAAGTATTCAAGAGGGTTAGCCTGATCAACGGCAGCAGTCATGCCTGATATTGGCGGTAAGGTTAATTTTCCAATAACATGCGTATTAAGAATTTCTTCATCAGTCATACCTTCGAGAAAGACAATAGTTGCTTTGCGGTTTAAGGGGGTAATAGTGAATTCACGAATGTGAAAATCACTGCTACCGGCTAAAAGTTCTCTAACATGAGTGATATTGGTACTTAAACTATCGGTAATTGGGTAAACCCGTGCATCTACGTACTGCTCTTTAAGAGAACGGGCGACTACTTCTGTGTCTTGTTCGATTTCTTTTGCATGGGCAATGAGTGATTTAAGATTGCGCAGTGTTACGGCGATTCGTTCACCACAATTACATATACCCGATTTGGCAGATTTTTTACCCATAATGAGTTCCCCTGAATATCCAATTTTTTGTATATTATGTTCATTTTGGGCATTTTTAACTCGACCATATGCAAGAAAAAAGCCGACGATACTAAAAGCCGCCGACTTCAGTGAAGTCGGCGGCTTTGTTATATGGAGCGAGAGTTGTAAATTGCCGAGATAATTAGAGTAACGACGTTTCTTAGCAAAGGATAAAGGCAGAGACAACAAATAACAAA
>CAZCEN010000186.1:0-6822 GCA_964497205.1 uncultured Sporomusaceae bacterium | reverse complement strand
ATTTTAAGGTTAAAGGAAAAATTATCTGTTTAGTTTTACCACTTATCTGTTTTATGCTAGCAATTGGGTACGCCGGCTATTATGCCGGTTCAACCATGAATGATAAGGCTAAAGAAATGTATCAAGATAGGTTGCTGCCTGTTAAATGGTTAAACACCATTAGAGCGAATCTTAAATATGTCGAGTCCGATACCTGGCAACTTATTTTCGCGTCAATCGATCAGAACAGGCAAAAACAATTATTGGATGAAGTTGAGCAAATGACCGCCGAAACCTCGAAACTTCTGGCGGAATATGAAAAAACAAAGTTAGATCCCTATGAGCTGGAAAGATTGCCAAAGCTTAAAGAGGAACTGAATCTGTATCGTACGGAGCGAAAAAAAACATTAGATCTCGTAGCAGCAGGTAAAAGTCAGGAAGCTTCTATTCAATTTTCCCAGACTATAACGCCAATGTTGCAGATAAATTAAGAGGGAGTACTAATCAAACCGCTGCCTTCGTGACGAAATTGACAATTGGAACCACGCTCGTGGCCATAATTTTCGGACTAGTACTCGCGATTTTTGTTACTCGAAAGATTGTCAATCCATTGAGTGAAATGTTGGGAAGTATAGCCAAGGATTCTCATGGCCATATTACTATCAAAGAGGTACCTGTTCGCTCTAATGATGAATTAGGGCAATTGGGGAGCGCTCTTAATGAATTTACCGGGCAAGTACGGGCTGTAATTGCCAATGTTGCCAGTTCAGCCGAACACTTGGCAGCGTCTTCCGAAGAATTAACAGCCATTTCTGAGCAGTCAGCGGAGGCAACAAACCAAGTAGCTGCTTCCATCACTGAAGTTGCTCAGGGTACAGATAAGCAGGTATATGCGGTAGGTCAAGCTTCAACGGTAATCTCACAAATGTCAACCAGTATTCAGCAGGTTGCTGAGAATGCAAATGTTGTAGCCGGAACTTCGGAAAAGGCAGCTGCCGCAGCTCAGGGAGGCGGAAAGTCGATTGAATTGGCCGTTGGACAAATGGCAAACATCGAAGCGACTGTCATTAGTTCAGCTCAAGTGGTAACAAAGCTTGGCGAACGATCCAAAGAAATTGGCCAAATCGTTGATACTATCTCTGGTATTGCAGGTCAAACAAATTTACTTGCGTTAAATGCCGCCATTGAAGCCGCCCGCGCGGGGGAACAAGGCCGGGGTTTTGCTGTCGTAGCGGAAGAGGTTCGTAAGCTTGCCGAGCAATCTCAGGAGGCAGCGAAGCAAATAGCCGGTCTGATTAGCCAGGTGCAACAAGAAACAGATAGTGCAGTTAATGCCATGAATACCGGAACGTCTGAAGTTAAAGTTGGTGCAGAGGTTGTCAATTCGGCGGGGCAGGCTTTTAACGAGATAGTCGCCTTAGTTAATCAGGTATCTGATCAGGTCCGGGAAATATCTGCTGCTATTCAGCAAACCGCGAATGGCAGCCAGCAGGTGGTCGCCACCATGCAGGCGATCGACAAGCTTAGTAAGGATATGGCGGCGCAGACTCAGACAGTATCGGCCGCAACGGAAGAACAATCGGCGTCTATGGAGGAGATTGCATCCTCTAGCCATAACCTGGCGGAAATGGCTCAGGAACTGCAAAATGTTATTGGCGGGTTTAAAATTTAAGAACTATTATTAGCGGTTAATGGTATGAAGTAAATATTTATATAGGATTATGTAAAGAATATACAGTGAAAAAACCCTTGGACAACTTAATTGTTTAAGGGTTTTTTTCCAACCATGTGCTATTTGAGCTAAAATTTGCAAAATACGCGTCATTTGTATATAATAGAGGGACTAGTTGAGATCGGCGTTAAGTTTAATCATATTGTGCGGATGATAATGTAACGTTGAGTAAAAACTAGGACCGCCGGGGTCCTAGTCTAATTTTATCCTGATAGAAAGTATAACTTTCGCCTGAATAAGGGCGACATCGGTTTCCGCTTTCGTCAAAGGCTCGGCGCAAGCCGTGTCTTATTTACCTGTGGCTGAACTTATTTTAAGATTCCCAACCCATTAAGTGGAGTTAAAAGAAAAATAGTCCAGGTCGAAGCAGCTGCTTTTATAGGGAATAAAAGCCTAAATGAGGATAGGCTGCTACTGTTTATCGAATTTTAATAATATTATATATTTTTATGGAGGTTCTCTTGAATACTAACGAAAAACTTTTAATTATTCCGCTGGGGGGGCTTGGCGAGATCGGAAAAAACATGACGGTATTCCGTTATGGTGACGATATAATTGTTATTGACTCAGGCCTGGCATTCCCCGAAGAAGACATGTTGGGTATTGATTTAGTAATACCTGATATGACTTATCTTATTGAAAATAAGGACAAAATTAAGGCTGTTGTTTTAACTCACGGTCATGAAGATCATATTGGATCGTTGTTTTATTTGCTGCGGCAGGTAGATGTGCCTGTATACGGATCACCGCTGACTTTAGGTTTGGTTGAGGGACGGTTAAAGGAATATGATGTATCGGACCGCAGGCTTATTCCTGTTGCTCCTGGTGATTCTATAAGATTAGGCCAGTTTGAGGTTGGTTTTATCCGTGTTAACCACTCGATTTCGGATGCATTGGCTATTTCCTTAAAAACTCCGATAGGAACGATTGTTCATACCGGGGATTTCAAGATAGACCAAACCCCGGTTGACGGCAAAATGATTGATATTCATAAATTTGCTGAATTAGGTAACCAGGGAGTGCTGGTATTGCTTTCTGATAGTACAAATGCCGAGCGCGCCGGTTATACTAAGTCCGAGCGGACCGTAAGCGAAGTTTTGGATGAATATTTTGCGTCGACTAAAGGCCGGATCATACTGACAACTTTTGCTTCGAATGTGTCGAGATTACAACAGGCAATTAATTCAGCGATTGCGTATGGCCGTAAAGTAGCTCTGCTCGGCCGGAGTATGGTTACGGTTGTAAATAAGGCAACCGAGTTGGGGTATATGGACATACCTGAGGGGGTCTTGATTGGAGTTGAAGAAATCAACCGCTATCCTGATAATCAGATCCTGATTCTGACTACCGGCAGCCAGGGTGAACCTATGGCAGCCCTTAGCCGGTTGGCCTCAAAAAACCATCGCAGCTTAGAATTGACTCCGGGTGATACTGTACTTATAGCCGCTACGCCGATACCTGGCAATGAACGCTCGGTCGGAAGGACGATCGACGCATTAATGCGACTTGGCGTAAATGTTGTTTACGAGCGGGGATCAGGAATTCACGTTTCCGGTCATGGCAGCCAGGAAGAGCTTAAGCTTATTTTAAATCTAACCCGGCCCAAGTATCTTATTCCTATTCATGGCGAGCACAGAATGCTTAAACAGCATGGCAGGCTGGCCAATGAAATTGGAATACCCAAAGAAAATGTCTTTATTGGCGAAAATGGACATGTTTTTGAATTTACTGCTGAGACCGGACGCTTTGCCGGTAAAGTTGCTTCCGGGAAAATTTTTGTCGATGGATTAGGGGTTGGCGATGTCGGCAATATTGTAATCCGGGACAGACGGCAATTATCCCAGGACGGGGTTTTGATTGTTGTCGTTACACTTGACAAAGCAAAAGGCTGTATTTTGGACGGGCCGGACATTGTTTCCCGGGGCTTTGTATATGTGCGGGATTCGGATGAGTTGATTGACGAAGCTCGCAACATTGTCAAAGGTGTTTTAGAACGATTTGAAAATCAGCCGATTACCGAGTGGGCTCCGCTTAAATCAGGTATTAGGGAAGCGCTGACTAAGTATTTATTCGCGAAGACTGGGCGCAGACCGATGATTTTGCCAATAATTATGGATCTATAAAAATAGTTTTAACTGATCTACAAGGCTGTGGAATCCGCATGGGTTTTCGCAGCCTTTATTTTTTTACGATTGATTTTCTAAAACAAAACAAAAAAATGCAACGTATAATAAAGACATTATTTTAGAAAACGAATAGTCTGTGGGAAGAGGTGAAAAAAATGAAAAAAATAATACATCGCATGGTAAGCGGATTTTTAAGTTTAGTGACTACGTTTTTGATAATGGCCTCGCCGGTCGCGGCCATGGTTTATATATCCGAACCGGATATTGCGGTTGAAAGCTTTAGCATAAAGGATCAAACGGTGTCGCTAGCGGAAAAGAACGCGCAGGCGGATAGTGTCTTGACGTATATTTCGTCTAAGCAACATACGGCAGTCGTAGATGATAATAAGCATGCCTTGACAGAAAAGGAATAATGGCCTACTCTTTGGGTAAGTGTACTATGTGTAGGTAGAAAGCTCTTACTTGCGTTATGAACATAGGGCGTAAGGAGCAAGGAGTGGTTTCGTGAAAATTTTAGTTGTCGAAGATGATCATGCACTGCGGGAGGCTATTGTTTCGCTATTAAAAGAGGAAAACTATTTTATCGATGAAGCCGCCGCCGGTGATGAAGGATTATACTTAGCTGAGCAGGGTATTTATGACTTAATGATACTTGATATTATGCTGCCCGAAATTAACGGTCTTGAAATTGTGAAAAGAATCCGGTCAAAAGGCAATACTCTGCCTATTTTGTTGTTAACAGCGCGGGACAGTGTAGATGACAGGGTTTGCGGATTAGAAACAGGGGCGGACGATTATTTGGTCAAGCCGTTTGCCATTCAGGAGCTTCTGGCTAGAATCAAGGCGCTTTTACGGCGTAGTGGTTCGCTTGCAAATGACGGCAAGATTGGTTATGGCGGTATCTGGGTTGACAGCAAATTGCGGGACGGGTTTGTTGATACCCATTCACTGGGGTTAACGGCCAAGGAATATGAATTGCTGGAATTCCTGGTCTTAAATAAAGAGCAGATTTTAACCAGAGAACAGATTTTTGACCGAGTGTGGGGCTTTGAATCGGAAACCACAATAAGTGTTGTTGATTTATACATTCATTATCTGCGCAAAAAGCTAGCCCCGATGGGGCGGGACAGCTTACTGCAAACTGTGCGGGGCGCGGGGTTTATGTTTAAGGAGAAATAGGATGTTTCAGCGTACATTGCGTCGTTTGTCGGCTATGAATTCGGTCGTTTTTTTAATTATCATCATGGTTTTCGGCACAGTAATCTACGGCTATGTATCCTATCGACTTTTTGACAAAGTTGACGATGCCATGCGGCTTAAGGCCACTAACTTTCGAATAGTCAATGGCCGGATTATTCCGCAGAGCCGCAACCGTTTTTTATTTGATCCGCGTGTAATTATCATGCTGCGCGATGTTAATGGGGGAACTGTAAATATATTTTATACTGATGATACCGACATCACGCGCTTAAGCGAACTAGTGGACGATCAGAAACCGGATGATAGAATAGTTACTAAAGAATTCGAAAATCATTCTTATCGGGTTATAACCTTTCCTTATCCGTTCGAAGACAATTTATTGATGACAGATCGCGGCCCAATTGCTATCAACGGCATTATTGCCATAACATTAGTGGATTCAGAAGTGGCCTCGCTGCGGCACTTGCTGATTATTATTGCGAGCGGCATGATAACCGGAGTTCTCATTATTGTTCTTGCCGGCTACTATCTGGCGAAGCGGGCGATGGTTCCTATTCAGAAGTCCTGGGACCGTCAGCAACAGTTCGTTGCTGATGCTTCGCACGAACTTAGGACACCACTGGCTGTGGTAAAAAGCAACGCAGAATTGATGCTCAGGCACCCGGATCATACCATTGAAGAAGAAAGTATTCGAGTTACCAACATTGCTAGGGAAACTAGGCGAATGACTAAGCTGGTTTCCGACTTGCTCACTTTGGCAAGGTCTGATGCCAACCAAAGTGAGTTAAAACTTAGCTTGGTGAGCGTAAACGAATTAATTACTGCTGTTGCCGAACAGTTTGTCCCGTTGGCCGAAATGGAGGGCATCACCCTGCAGGCGGAAATAAGTGAACAATTGGAACTAACCGCAGATAGGGAACGCCTCCATCAGTTACTAGTGATACTTTTGGACAATGCGATAAAATATACCCCGCCACCCGGAAAGATTTTTGTAACGGCGACAAAACATGGCAGCAATATTTTAGTGGCTGTTGAAGATTCCGGACAGGGAATACCACCCGAAGACTTGCACCGTGTGTTTGACCGCTTCTACCGCAGCGATAAGGCTCGTTCAAGGGAAAAAGGCGGTACCGGACTAGGCTTGGCTATTGCTAAATGGATAGTAGACAAGCATGGCGGTAAAATAACAGTAGAGAGCAAGCTGGGCAGCGGCACTAAGTTCAGTATAGTGTTGCCTGTTAAGAGGGTTTCTTAGGCGGATGAGGAGATTTCCGCCTAATCATTGTATGGATGAAGAGCAAAGGTTACAAATAATATTGTATTAAAATTCAGAAAATAATAAAACAAGCCTTGTTTTTTTACAGCAATCATGCTAATATAAATACAATATTTGGGTGAGCTGTCTGAGATTGAGTGATCTACTCTTTCTTGCGGTGAACCTCTTTAATGAATTGAAAAAAGATATCGTGCTAATACATGAGGGTTCGTCCCAAATGAGAAGGCGAGAGTATAGGGGTAATATGTAGAGGAGCATAATTGTGTATGTTCCCTTGATTATTGTCATTCTATCCTTGTGCCTATTTGGGTACAAGGATTTTTTATCATGATAGAAAGTACAACTTTCGCCTGGATAAGGGCAATAGCGGCTTCCGCTTTCGCCAAGGTTTGGCGTACCGTTTTTCTTTATCTATCCTGTGATTAAACTGCTCTAAGAATTCTAGCTTTTTAACTCTACTTTATAGCGAAAGGACAATTAAATGGAGACTAGAATTGCACTAATCGGAA
>CAZCEN010000185.1:0-6866 GCA_964497205.1 uncultured Sporomusaceae bacterium | reverse complement strand
GGATTATAAGTATTTCGTAACAAAGCTGGATAATCATCTTCAGATAAAGTACATATAGATATTCCCTTTTTGAGTAAGGATTCAGCCAGTTTATGTATATCTATCTTGTCCCGTTGAGCAAGTAAATTATTACAAGCAGTGTTATCAAGACACTTGGATAAAAATAAATCGCCCTGGTCAGCTAACCAAGCCTGCCGGGCGCTACCAAAATAAT
Organism: uncultured Sporomusaceae bacterium; assembly: GCA_964497205.1. Taxonomy (GTDB): domain Bacteria; phylum Bacillota; class Negativicutes; order Sporomusales; family Sporomusaceae; genus Sporomusa. The sequence continues at coordinate 6,652 of CAZCEN010000185.1, read as the reverse complement.
CAACCAAGGCCTTAATGCGTGAACTGCCAATACCTGACACCCTTTGTAATGCAGCCAAGTAATATTGCTCCATATCCAGTTCCTCCACATTTAGCTAGCATTGAAACGCCAAAAGCATAATGGTAAGTACTTGGTAAAAATCGTAATACTAGCAATTATAACTGGGTTAAATTCCATTGGTCAAGAGTAAAAGGGCCTAAATTATATATTTTTTTATAATATTTTTGTTTTTAATTAATAAAAATAGTCTTTAACTAGAAATTCGGCTATGTCTTGAGCGGCATTGGGACGCCCAATCCGCACCGCTTGCTGTTGCAATTTAACAAGTTCATCATTATCTGCAAACAAAAGATTTCGCATAACAGCCATTAGTTCCGGTAATGAGTCCGCCCGTAGCGCCGCTTTATTATCTAATAAATAGCGTGTGTTGGCTTCTTCCTGTCCGGGTATTGGCCGGTAAATAATTAGCGGCAAACCTAACGCTAAAGCTTCTGAAGTACTCATACCACCTGGTTTTGATATCAAAATATCGGCAGCACTCATTATCTCATTTACATTATCTATATAGCCCAGAACTCTAATAGGATGCTTAGAGTTTGATTCAAATTTACTGAGTTTGTTATAAAGCTGCTTATTTTTCCCAGCTATAGCAATAAACTGCAAGGGCTTATCGAGCTGATCGCATGCTTCGAGAATTTCATCCATCGGTAAAATACCTGCTCCACCGCCCATAATCAATATGGTTTTTCTGTCTTGATGAAGCGTAAGTCGTTTCAAAACCTCAACTCTATCACATGACCGACTAAAGGGCGTGTCCACTGGTATGCCAGTGATTGTCACGGCTTTTCGGGCAATTCCATACCCATTTAAGTACTCAACCATGTTCTCATGAGAGACGAAGTAGCGATCCATTTCTGGATAAACCCATAACCTATGTATAACAAAATCAGTTATTATGGCCGCCGCAGGAACACTAAGCAAACCTTTTCTCTTACTCCAAGCAACTAATCCGGCCGGAGTCGCGTGGGTGCAAACAATAACAGATGGTTGAAATGAGTTAATATAATTCACCATACGCCGGGCCAACAACTGGCTGACTATTTCTCTGCCGTAAAGCGCCAGTGTGCTTTGATTCCCCCAACTATACATAGCTCCATACGCTTGCGGAAATATGCCCAGTATTTTCAAATACGTCTTGAGTATAGTATTCCCAATAATAGGATGAAAAAAATCAAACACATTGCATATTTCAGTCTGAAAATCCGGATGAGTCGCTGTAATTGTATGGCTTACGGCTTGTGCCGCCTTAATATGCCCGGCACCAATAGGTGCAGTAATAAATAGTATTTTCTTAGCCAAAAATGTCCCCTGCCTTAGACAGTAATTGTTCCGTATATAATAACTTTACTGTCGTCTATAGTGGCATCTAATAGCTCCTGTACTTTTTTGCCCTTGTAAATAGATTCGTTTCCAACAATCTCTCGTAGAGGAATTAAAACAAATTTCCTGTCAGGCATACGGGGATGCGGCAATTCCAGTGCATTCTCATTCATTTCCACATCATGATAGATTAAAAGGTCGATATCAATATTTCTTGGACCCCATCTAACTTCCCGTACCCGCCCCATTTCACGCTCAACAGACAGACAAACAGCGAGTAATTCCTGCGGCGTCAAGCTTGTAGTTATTGAAACTACCGCATTAAGAAAACTAGGCTGCTCCTTCAGCCCTACTGGTTCTGTTTCATACAGCGAAGAAATCTTATCAACTTTAATTTCAGGATGCGCTTCTAAATGTCTAATAGCAGAAGCAATATTATCTTCCCGAGTGTTTTTTTCGCTGCTTATATTAGAACCAAGTCCCAATACAATCATAAGTTCCGTCTCCGTACAGCTTCAACTTCTACACAATCTAAAGCTGCCGCAATAGGAACAGAGGGTTTACGTACCCGTACTACGGCCTCTTCCACTAACGGATGCATCCGCAAAACTTCGTCAGCAATATGGTATGATAACGCCTCTAGTAACTGAAACCGCTTATTTTCCACAATATTCTTTGTAAGGTTATATACTGCAACATAATCAATTGTATCTTCTAACTGATCGCTTCTTCCTGCCTTCTCTAAGTTAGCCGTCATGTCAATATCAAGAAAAAAACGCTGACCTAATTCACGTTCAAATTCATATACACCATGAAAACCGTAAAACACCATGTTTTTTAAAGATATTTTATGAGTCATTTTCTATTCCCCCTAAATTAGTGAAATCTAGCATTTAGCATAGCGTCTGTCATGCGCGCGATACGAGCTATAGCCTTGACATCATGCACTCGGACAATATTAGCTCCCTTAGCAATCCCCAATGCTACCGTCGCGCCAGTACCTTCGACCCTGTCTTGTGGTGGTACATCTAATACTTCACCTATAAATCTTTTGCGAGAAGTCCCTAAGAGAATTGGGCAACCCATGGATTGAAGTTCTTCCAGACGGGACATAACGATCAAATTATCCTCCGGTTTTTTCCCAAACCCAATTCCGGGATCTATAATGAATTTGTCTGAATTAATTCCTGCTGCTTGCCCAATTTTTATGCTGTTACGTAAAAATTCAAGCATATGAGCCATAATATCTCGCTGATATTCAGTGCCATCCTGATTGTGCATTATAATAACCGGAACATCGTATTCAGCTACTACCTTGGCCATCTCCGGATCTATTTGTAAGCCCCAGATATCATTGATAATATGCGCTCCTGCGTTTAGTGCTTCTCTAGCAACAGTTGATTTATAAGTATCTATAGAAACAGGTATACTAAAGTTTGCCAGCACTTTTTCCAAGACTGGCATCAGTCTGTCCAGTTCTTCAGCATCTGTAATTTTCTCAGAACCATATGGTCTAGTAGACTCAGCACCAATATCAATAATATCGGCACCATCTTTAATCATTTGTTCAGCATGCTTTAATGCTTTATCCAGATCATTAAACTTACCGCCATCAGAGAAGGAGTCTGGAGTAAAGTTAAGGATCCCCATAACCAGGGTTTTTTCCGGCGTAATGGATAATTTATGCTTGCCAAGGGTGTATGTACGATACGGAAACTTTTCGGTAGCAGTTATTATTGCTTCTAATTCCTCTGCCAATTTTTTTAAGCCCCACGGCTGAGCTTTCAGCGTAGAAATACATTGCTTATAGTGCTTAAGGCTGCCACTTAATAATACATCAGTATATTCCGCGCTAAAATCGGCTGTTCCTCTTGTAACTGAAGCTTCTCCCCCCTTAGAAAGAAAAGTTTGCTTTAAAATATTAGCAGCTTTATTACGCACTTTTTCAACTTTTATAGTTTTATAGACGACTTTATTAGACATAATAGCGGTTCCAGGAGCATCACAATTAATTCTTGCCAGTTCCAGGCAAGCCTGTTCATGATTTTTTATCTCAATTATTCGCATATTATATTGCATAGACGCCCTCCCCTATTGCAGAAAAATATAATTTTATTGTATCATAAAATTATGTAGAATAAAGATTATTATGCAAATTTTAGAAATTTATCGTCGGATTTACAATATCTAGGAGGCCTATTGATGAAACAACGCCTATCGCCTGACCTTTTTTCTATTCCTGTAGAACAAATTAAAAGCGGTTTTTTTAGTGATAGTTATTTTTTACGTACCCAAGAAATTCTAAATGGTGATAATCATCACCCCAAAGTTATTATGCAGATCTTTCAGCGTCAAGGTGCTGTTGTGTGCGGGCTTGACGAAGCGATTGCCATTATTAAAAAGTGCGCTCATAACCCGGATAGTTTAGTTATTCATGCACTACATGACGGCGACTTGGTTGAGCCATGGGAAACGGTAATGACTATTGAAGGCGATTTGGTTGACTTTTCGCACTTAGAAACTGTCTATCTAGGGATATTATCCCGTCAAACTAAAATTGCCACAAATGTACATAAAGTGGTTACAGCTGCCAATGGCAAGCCTGTATTATTTTTCCCTTCTCGCTTTGATCATTACGCCGTTCAAGCATCTGACGGCTATGCTGCTCATATTGGCGGCGTTTACGGCGTCTCAACCCCGGCTAACGGCTCGCTGTGGAATGCCGAAGCGTTAGGCACTATACCTCATGCATTAATTGCTGCCTATAATGGTAATACAGTCAAAGCATCCAAGGCGTTTGATACTTATATTGATCCGAAAGTAAACCGCGTAGCCCTTGTGGATTACTCGAATGACTGCGTTGGCACTGCGCTTGCTGTGGCTAGAGAGATGCAAGATACGTTGTGGGCAGTTCGCCTGGACACAGCCGACAACCTTGTAGATGTATCCGTGTTACCACAAATGGGCACCTTTAAACCTACCGGCGTCTGCGCTCAACTGGTTTTAAATGTACGTAAAGCGCTTGATAGTGAGGGCTTTAACCACGTAAAAATAATGGTATCCGGAGGATTCAACGCAGATCGCATACGCCAGTTTGAAGCTGCTAATATTCCCGTTGATACTTATGCAGTAGGTGGCAGTCTATTTAATGATAATATTAATTTTACCGCAGATATCGTTATGGTAGATGGAAAACCTTGTTCCAAAGTGGGTCGAAGTTATCGTCCTAATCCGCGGTTATCCTTGGTCAAATAAAGAAATCGTGTTGAAATTAAGTTTCAACACGATTTCTTTTGTTATTATCAAATTACTACCATTTACGACTGGAACCACCGCCGCCACCAGAACCTCCACCATAACCGCCGCCACCGCCCCCGCCACCACCGCGAAATCTTAATAGCGAGAGAAGTAAATATGTGATACTTCCACCAAGAAATAACCAGTCAAAGATCAGTAAACCTAATAATCCGGCAGTTATTGCAAGTTGTGCCCACCAAGGAAGAGTATCCCACCATGATTGGCTGACAGCCGAGTGTGTTTTAGCAGGTTTCGCATCAGTACTAATATCTGCATTATATTCTTTTGCAGCTATACTAACTAATGCCTGATAACCATTCCAAACCCCATTATTATAATCACCATTGGCAAAGTAAGGTATCATATATTTATCTTGAATAGAACCCGTTTTGGCATCATTGAGTGCCCCTTCCAAGCCATACCCTACTTCTATTCTTGATTGCCGGTCATTTACAGCTACCAGCATTAGAACACCGTTATTTAATTCTTTATCTCCAATCTTCCACTGTCTAAGTACTCCTAAAGAATATTCTTCTAAAGGAAAACCTTCTAGTGATTTAACTGTCAGCACTACAATTTGGGCCTTGGTTTTAACGGCCAGCCTACTTCCCAAGCTATTAATTCGCTTTTTCGTCTCGTTATCTAATACACCGGCCTGATCTTGAACATATATGCTTTGGGTTGGTGCCGGAGGGATTTGAGACTGGGCCCAGGCCACAGTTACGGTTACTAGTAGCAGGTATAATCCTAAAACTAGCCAAGCTACTCTTTTAATCATAAGTTTATTCCCTCGCTTGGCAAATTAAAATTTTACTTGGGGAACTTGTTTTGCGCCTTCTTCTGCTTTAAAATATTCTTTTGGACCAAAACCCATCATACCTGCAAACAGGCTTGTCGGCAATGATCTAATTTTTACATTATACCCCTGCACTGCATCATTATAATCTTTGCGGGCTACAGCAATTCGGTTTTCTGTACCGCTAAGTTCATCCATGAGCGCCCTAAAATTGGCATCAGCCTTAAGATTCGGATAATTTTCCGCTACAACCAATAATCTACTAAGGGCTGAATTAAGTTCGGCATTAGCTTGTGCCTTGTTTGCCGGGCCCTGTGCTCCGGCAAGTTTAGCTCGTGCGTCAGCAACTGCTTGAATAGCTTGCTGTTCATGAGCAGCATATCCTTTTACGGTATTAACAAGATTCGGAATCAAATCAGCTCGACGTTGCAGTTGATTTTCAATTTGACTCCACTTACCATTTACATTTTCATTCATACTTACTAGCGTATTGTAACTAAACATGGCACTGACCAATAGTGCACCGACTATAGCAATAATAATCCATATTGATTTATTCATGTTAGCCTCCTCTAATTTTTGAAAAGATTTTTATTTATTATTCTAGACACTTTAAATATATAATATTTTTTGGTATTTATTTCCTGGAAATAATTTGGGAATCATTTCTAAACTGAATAGCTTCTGCTATATGCTCAACCGTAATTTGAGGCGAATTGCCCAAGTCTGCGATTGTTTGGGCTACTTTTATTATTCGATCATAGCCGCGAGCGCTTAGACTCATTCTGTTAAATGCTTGTTTCAAAAGACTAGTTGCATCAGATGTGAGCTGGCATAAGGTTTTTATATGCTTATGATTCATTTGAGCATTGGCATACAGTCCAAACTTTTTAAGCCTTTCCTGTTGAATTAGTCTAGCAGAAGTTACTCTCTGCCGAATCACCGCCGACGACTCTTGTGGTGTATCTTTAACCAGATCATTATATTCAAGTCGTGGTACTTGAATAGTTATATCCAGTCTGTCAAGTTATGGACCCGAAATTTTCTTGTGGTACCGGTGAATATCCGCCTGTGTACACGAGCACTCCCTTGACGAGTCTGAAAAAAAGCCGCAAGGGCAAGGATTTAAAGCACAAATAAGCATTATTTTCGCGGGAAAAGATAGCGTGGCATTAACCC
>CAZCEN010000184.1:0-6897 GCA_964497205.1 uncultured Sporomusaceae bacterium | reverse complement strand
CTTAAATTTATTAATGACCTATCAGGATGGGTGCCGGGCTAACTGCAGTTATTGCGGACTGGCCAGGGAGCGGTATGCCGCACCTGCGGAAAACACCTTTATCCGGGTAAAATGGCCGGTATATAAGCTGGCAGCTATAATTGATATTTTGCGGCGGCCGCCGCAGGCTGCGGCCAGTAAAGTACAAAAACTTGGCCGGATTTGCATATCCATGATTACTCATCCACGGGCGGCAAATGACTGTACCAATATTGTCAAACAGTTGGGCGCTGAAACATATTTGCCGATCAGTGTATTGGTGTCGCCAACCGTGCTGGGGGATGCGGTTCCTTTTTATAAGGATATTAAGCTGGCCGGCGCAGACCGGGTGGGGATAGCGGTAGACGCTGCGACACCAGAGTTATTTTCCGCTATGCGGGGAGCGGCAGTAGGTGGACCACACCGGTGGGGGCGGTACTGGGAGTCTATTGAGCAAGCGGTTACCGTGTTTGGCTGTGAACAGGTAAGCGTACACCTGATTGTAGGGCTTGGTGAAACAGAACAAGCCATGGTACAGACAATAGCCAGGGCCAATCAATACGGTGCACAGGCGCATCTATTTTCGTTTTGTCCGGAACCCGGCAGTAAGCTAGGTAGCCATAAACCACCTTCCTATGGTCAATACCGGCGTATTCAATTGGCGGCTTACCTTTTAAATAAGAAGCAAATTAAAACTGACGACTTCGAATTCAATTCTGAGGGGAAAATAGTGAGTTATGGCAGGCGATTGGATGAGATATTAGGGGACAATCTGGCGGCAGGCGAGCCATTTATGACTTCCGGCTGTCCGAACAGGGAAGGCTGTGTGGCCTGTAACCGTCCCTATGGCAATGAGCGGCCTGGTCCTGTTCTGCGCAACTATCCTTTCCGTCCGGAAGCAAGCGATATACTGACCATTAAAGGGCAGGTATGGGATGAATAAGATTGCATTTTTTGTGCCCGGTGCACGGCACTACGATAATGGCTTATATCAAAATAGTACAAACTCGTTTGTTAACATAAGTATAACTGCCTCCGAATGTCAATGTTGCTGTGAACACTGCAAAGGACAACTGTTAAAAAGTATGCTGGCAGCTACAGAACCTGAACTGCTGATGGACTTGGCAACCGACTTACACCGGCGCGGGTGCAGGGGTATACTTGTCAGCGGCGGTGCCTGCCAGGATGGCAGCGTACCGCTGGACCGTTTTGCCGGTGCGCTGAAACACATTGCCGCTATGGGATTGTCAGTAGTAGTTCACCCTGGGTTGCTGGCAGAGGACACGGCAATTTTACTGGCTGAATCAAATGTAACAAGGGTAGCGCTCGATCTAATCGGAGACAGTGATACCATTCGCGAGGTATATCATCTAAAGCGTACGCCTGCTGACTATCAAAACAGCCTGCGGGCAGCGCGGCTAGCCGGGCTAAAGGCTTGCCCGCATATTGTTATTGGGCTCCATTATGGAGAAATTCGCGGAGAATACGAGGCATTGAAAATGGTAGCAGCCGAAGGGGCGGAAAGTTTGGTTTTGGTAATGTTGAGTCCTTTACAGAATACGCCTATGGGTGGCGTAACTCCGCCGCCACCGGAGTCGGTGGCTGAAATCTTCAGGACTGCCAAGCAATTATTGCCAAATATCCCAGTTGCTCTGGGGTGTGCCCGCCCACCGGGAACCTATTCGCGTATGATAGAAAGGCTGGCAGTAGAAGCCGGATTCAGTGCCATTGCCTATCCAGCCCGCGAAACCGTCGATTATGTTCATTCGCTTGGATACCATATTACTTATCAGGAAACTTGCTGTGGTATGTTTGCATAACAAAAAAATCCCGGCTGCATAGTGCAGGCCGGGATCACTTTAGGAGGGGAAGTCAGGATGAAGCCAGTCTGGCGGGTTATAGATACAGGCTACTTAGCGTGTTCTCAAAACTTGGCTTGGGATAAAGCCTTGCTGCTTGCCTGCAAGGAAGGATTAATCCCCGATACACTGCGCTTTTTTCAGTTTGCCTCAGACTGTGTTTTGCTTGGACACTACCAGATTGCTGAGCAGGAAGTTCGCCTGGATTTTTGTCAAAAGCAGTTTATTGACATTAATCGCCGGATGACAGGTGGAAATACTGTTTATTGGGACAGTTCCATGCTAGGCTGGGAAGTTGTACTGCAAAGACCAGAGTGTGCTGCAAAACAGGTAGAAATATTGTACAGACAAATTGGTGCTGCCGTAATCCGGGGGCTAAGAGCGCTTGGTGTGAATGCTCGATACCGGTACCCTTCGGTCATAGAACTGGAGGGCCGTCAAATTGGTTGGTTTAGTGGTACGCGGCAGGGAAGCGCCTTCTTCTATCAGGGCTATATCTATGTTAGTGATATTAATGTCAATACCCTGCTGCATGCGTTACGTATTCCTACCGAAAAGCTAATAAACAAAGAAATTAATTTATTTAAAAAGAATCTTGCCAGTCTTGATTCGGTTCTTGGTAAAACTCCCTCATTTACTACCATCAAGTCTGCGATAGCAGACGGGTTTTGCCAGACCTTCAGCGTTTCCGCTATGCAGGGAAAAATGAACCCAGTAGAAACTTACTATTATGACACGATATACCGGGAGGTTTCTTCACGACAATGGGTGTTTGGTAAACAGGAAGCCATTGCCCCATCCGGTTGTCAACTGCGAAGTACCTCAAAGGAACAGTCAGTAATAAACGTTTCTATGTCAATAGATATTTGCCAGCAACGTATTCGTGCTATATCAATAGCCGGTGATTTCGACGCTTATCCCTTAGAGATAATTCCCAAGCTGGAAAGGGACTTATCAGGTATTGCAGCTAAGCCGGAGCTTATAAGAAATATAGTGAATGATTGCTTTACAGCATATCAAGCTTGTGTTGTGACATCGACAGCAGACGATGTCAGTAAAACAATAATAAGAGCTTTGGAAAAACTACATCTTTTGAAGTGGGGTGCCTTGCCGGAGGATCTGCATGACATTACTGTAACTGGTAAGTGGGTAATACAAAATATTTATGAACAAGCGGTAACACCGCTGCTAATTCCGTATTGTGCAAAGGATATAAGTTGCAAATACCGCTATATAGAAGGGTGCGGACGGTGCGGCCGCTGTGATGTTAGTGATGCTTACACGCTGGCAGACGAATACGGCTTGGAACCAATCACAATTCAAAATTATGAGATGCTTGAGGAAAAGTTGAAAACACTAAAAAAGAATGGGTGCAAGGTTTTTATTGGAACTTGCTGTGAATCTTTCTGGGTAAAACATACTAAGGATTTTGAAGAGATTGGATTACCTGGTATCCTTATTAATGTTGATAACAATACTTGCTATGAACTCGGAAAAGAGCAAGTTGCTCATCGGGGTCGCTTTGAGAACCAGACTCGATTAAAGCAAAAGCTTATTAGGCGAATAATAAATGGTCTGTTAAACAACAAAGATTCGTCAATAGGGCTGACAAGCTAAAATCTTTATAATTCCAGATGTAAAGCTGGATCTTTTTTTTGCAGAAGTCACTTTTCTAATAACCCAAAGTGACTTCTTTTCAGAGATGCCACTTTTCTATGTAGCAGAGATGTCCGAGAAGGCTACATTATCGGATAATTATGATACACAGGTAAAACAAAAGTTTGTTTTCAATTGGTTTTATTGGCAGCCTCTCCTTGTTTTATTGAGAAAAATATCATGGTAAATATTGGCACATTAATTGCAAATGAAATAGGTTAGGACATTTTTATTAATTGGTTCATAATGAAGGAGGGATTTAGGTGAAAGCAGCGGTATGGTATGGCAAAAAAGATGTGCGGGTTATGGATGTTCCTGAGCCGCCAAGTCCGAAAGCAGGCTGGGTAAAAGTAAAAGTAGAATGGTGTGGGATTTGCGGTTCAGATCTTCATGAATATCTTGCCGGCCCTATTTTTATTCCGGTTGATAAACCCCACGCTTTAACGGGCAATACGGCTCCAGTAATTCTCGGACACGAGTTTTCCGGTGAAGTAGTCGAAGTCGGCCCTGGCGTAACCGACGTGAAAGTGGGCGATAGAGTGGCTCCTGATGCCTGTCAGGTATGCTGGGAATGTGCTCGCTGTAAGGAGAGACGTTATAGCCTATGCGAGAAACTTGCTTTTACCGGTCTAATGACGGATGGGGCTTTTGCTGAGTATGTAAATGTGCCGGCTTATACAATATATAAAATTCCTGACCGGATGTCTTATGAAGTTGCCGCACTCATTGAGCCTCTGGCTGTGGGTATGCATGCCGTGCGGCGTGCTCCTTTGGTTCAGGGTGATACTGCCGTAATTATGGGGGCAGGGACAATCGGCCTGGCTACCTTGATGTGTGCCAAGGCTGCCGGGGCTAGCAAAGTTTACATCATAGAAGTGGCTAAGGCAAGGAAAGAATATGCATTAAAAGCAGGTGCTACAGCAGTCCTGGATCCAACCGAAGTTGATGTGGTAAACAAAGTAAAGGAACTAACCCACGGAGGCGCCGATGTAGTATTTGAATGTGTAGGTAGTGACAAAACAGCACCTGTTGCCGTAGAACTCGCCCGTTCTGCAGGGAAGGTGGTAATTGTCGGTATTTTTGAAAAAGCCGCTTCCTTGAACTTCAACGCTTTATCTTTCACGGAAAGAGAAGTGATGGGTTCCTTAGCTTATTACGGCGAGTTTGCTCCAGCTATTCAACTGGTGTCTGATGGCAGAATAGATGTGGCGCCATTGATTACAGGTAAAATTAGTATTAATGATATTGTAGAAAAAGGTTTTGAGGAACTGGTAAACCGCAAAGAAGAAAATATCAAGATTTTAGTAAAACCAATCTAAAAAATGGCCATAAGATGCAGTTGGCGAACAACTCACATCTTATGGCCATTTTCGTTTGGCTTGAACAACTAAGTTCAATTAGATATATTATATTGGCGCATTTTTCGATACAGTGTGCTCCGGGCAATTCCCATCTGCTTGGCGGCATGACTTATGTTGCCACTTGCTTTCAGTAAAAAATCAAGTATCTGCTGGCGTTCCTTTTCATTCAGATTTTGCTTGATGATTTCTCTTGCGCGAAGCGGTTCATTCGTACTTGGACCAAGCGGGGAGATAGTCAAATCGTTATGATTTATAATATGTTCAGGTAAATGTTCAACTTTGACTGTATCTTCGGTGGCAACACTAATAATTCTTTCCACTATATTTTGTAATTCACGAACATTACCGGGCCACCGATACTGCTTCAGTAATGTAATTACTTCGGGGGCTACTTTTTTCATGCTTTTTCCCCACTCGCGCCCCATGGTATTTAGCATATAATTAAATATTAACGGAATATCTTCCTGGCGCTCCCGTAAGGGAGGGATTTTTAGAGAGATAACATTTAAGCGATAGTATAAGTCTTGACGGAAATTACCTTTATCAACTTCATGGGCCAGATTCTTGTTGGTGGCGCAAATAATTCTTAAATCGACGGGAATAACTTTGTTATCCCCCATGCGGGTAATTTTACGTTCCTGTATTACTCTAAGTAAGGCCACCTGAAGTTCGAGCGGCGTATCACCAATTTCGTCGAGAAAAATTGTGCCGCCGGAAGCGAATTCGAACTTGCCAGGCCTGCCCCCTCGTTTGGCTCCGGTAAAAGCGCCTTCCGTGTAACCAAATAACTCACTAATCATGAGCTCTCTGGGAATGGCCCCACAGTTGACTGCCACGAAAGGTCCTTTGCGCCTTGAACTCTGGTTGTGGATTGCCTGGGCAAAAACCTCTTTTCCCGTACCGCTTTCTCCCTCGATGAGAACATTGGACATTCCCGCTGCTGCCTGGGAGGCTAACTGAATGCTTCTGAGAATTGGGGGAGACTGACCGATAATATTGCCAAACCGGAAAGTAGCTTGAGCACCGCTTAAACGGTTAATAAGATTGTGTACTATTTTTATCGGGCGAAGGATAATAACACCACCTGATATCATTCCTTCGTCATCCAGTATGGGTCTACCGGAAGATAGACAGTGGAGACGGCCTAGTTTGGCGTCAATAAAAATTTCAAAGTCATTATAGGCTATTTGTTGTTTATAAAGGTCCTCTACGAAAGGCGTTTCGCTTCCCATTAATTCTTTAATGGATTTATTTAGAAGATCGAAATCCGGCCTGTCAAAGATTTCTTCCGTAATCCCATTGACTTGTTTTATGATGCCTTTATCATCAATTATTAAGACTCCATCAGACATAGTGTTGAAAATATTCTCAAGACGATTATACGAAAGTGCAATTTCACGGTTATTCTCTTTCAGTTTTAATGTTTGATAGGCATTTTTAGATAAAGTGTTAGCCACAGAAAAAAGGACTTTGGCAGCCGCCTGGATCTTTTCTTTTGTGACAACTGGAATTTCCTTTATAGCCGCGATATATTTGTCTGAATTGACACCGAGTTCCTTGGCATTTTTTCGGCAATGTTCTTCAGAAAGCTGTTCAGTTAGAACTTGACCGCCGAAAATCGTACCAAGGACTTTCCCGTTAAGTATAATGGGCGCTGCAAAATCAATTAAACCTGCATGGCATTGGTATACCGCAGGCTTTCCTGTTCGCATAGCTTCTGTTACTCCCCGCATATCATCAACAAGGCAGCGCTTTAACCCGACATCACTAGTTCGGATAATGTCTTTGCAAAAAGTGGAAAAGCAACTAGGACAAGTGATTGCTTGTCCTTGACTATCCTCTATTAAACTAGCCACACCTACACTTAAGGCGAAGTTATCCTGAAATTCTTGTAAAAAAGACGAATCAATCAGGTCTTGCAGCTTTACGGTGCTCATTTTCGTCATCATTGGCCTCCCCTAATAATTCAAAGTTACGACCAAAGGTTTGGGTGGACATAGGTT
>CAZCEN010000183.1:0-6967 GCA_964497205.1 uncultured Sporomusaceae bacterium | reverse complement strand
ATATTTTTGTTACAATATCCTGCCCGGCCACTGCCAGGATATGCAGGAGTGTGGTATAATCTGGATAGCAAGTGTGAATAGTTTCAGTAGGGGGAATGGCAATGAAAATTAGGCATTTACGACATGCAACTTTTCACTTACATATAAATGGCTTGACATTATTGGTCGACCCTGTTTTGGGTTCGGCGGAAAGCATGACACCCATTGATAATTCACCTAATCAGCGGCGTAATCCGCTGGTAGAATTACCGGTAAGTGTCCACGACGCAATGCAGGCTGATGCTTGTCTTATTACCCACACACACCGGGATCATTTTGATCCAGTGGCGGGTGAGCAGTTGCCTAAATGTATGCCATTGTTTTGTCAGCCGGAAGATTTGGATAAACTAAGGCAGTTAGGCTTTTTGGATGTGCACGCAATCGATACCGATACTGTTTGGCACGGGATAACCATTACCCGTACTGGCGGCCGGCATGGTACCGGCGAGATTGGAAAGAAAATGGCTCCGGTGTCAGGGTATGTGCTTACTGCTGCCGGTCAGCCCAAGCTATATATCGCCGGCGATACTATCTGGTGTCCGGAAGTAGCTGAAGTTTTAACGGTATATAAGCCGGAGGTTATTATACTCTTCGGCGGATCGGCCAGATTTAACCAAGGCGATCCTATCACTATGGGAACCGGGGATATACTTCAGGTATGCCAGCAGGCACCCACCGCGAAGGTCGTGGTGTTGCATATGGACGCGATTAATCATTGTCTACTGACCCGGACGGAGCTGAATGAATTCTTGCGGCAAGAGAGCCTGGATAATAGGGTAACAGTCCCGGCTGATGGACAATGGGTCGAATTTTAGACCTTGGGAGTGGTGTGTATGAAGAAATATGCGTTAATTTATAATCCGGTATCTGGTGATGCTAAGTTTAAGACCAGATTGGATGAAGCAATAGAATATCTGCAATTATCCGGCGGCATCGTATTGCCTTTTCGTACAAGGGTTAAGGGAGATGTCCGCTCTTTTATCCATCAGGCCAAGGAGTTTGCCACAGACGGGTTTATTGTGTCCGGTGGGGACGGTACTGTACACGAGGTTATTAATGCCATGTTAGCAGAAGCTGTTGATGTACCACTGGGGATTATCCCCAGTGGTACTTGCAACGATTTTGCCAGTCATTTGAGTTTTGGCAGAGACTTGCCCCGCTGCCTGAGTGCCGTAACCGGCGGTTTTTGGCGTACGGTAGATGTCGGCAGCATAAATGGCGAGTACTTTCTTAATGTAGCCAGTGCGGGGCTGTTAACCTCGGTGGCTCATAGTGTAGATACGACACTAAAAAACACCCTGGGACGAATGGCGTATTACCTTAAAGGGCTTGGTGAATTACCCAGCTTTCGCTCTTTGCATGTTAAAATAACGGCTGATGGTCAGGTCATCGAGGATGATATCCTGCTGTTTTTAGTTATGAACAGCGGTATGGTTGGCAGTTTCCCAACCCTGGCGCCAGAAGCCAAAATTGATGATGGTAAACTGGATTTATTAATCGTCAATAAATGCAGCATTTCTGAACTTATGGGTTTATTTATTAGTATTTTTGCCGGACGTCACACCTCCAGCAGCCACATCCGGCATTTGCAGGCAACCGATATATATATTGAAAGTGATGAGCCGGTGGAAAGTGACCTGGATGGTGAAAGGGGTCCATTACTACCGTTGTCGATTTCGACAGTCACCAATAGATTAAAGGTGTTCCGGTTATCTTGATTACTGGATTACTTTTTGCCAATTAACGGGCACAATAGTTTTAAGGCCTGAATGCTACAGGCGAAGTTGCTTTTAGACAAAGGGGGATTTTATGCGTTCAACAACACTATGCCTGCCTGTGCAAGGCAATCCAGCTGAGCGTATTTTGCTGGGAATGAAGAAAACCGGGTTTGGCCGCGGTAAATATAATGGTTTCGGCGGAAAAATTGAAGATGGTGAAACCCCGGAGGCTGCCGCTGTGCGTGAATTGGCCGAAGAGTGCGGGATAGTGGCCGCAGAATCCGATCTTGAGCCGGTAGGAAGGCTGATATTTACGTTTCCGGCCAGGCCTGAGGATGATCATGATGTGCAACTCTATATTATCCGCAAATGGCAGGGACAGCCGGCAGAAACGTCTGAAATGAAACCAGTATGGTTTGCTGTGGGTGATATTCCCTACAATGAGATGTGGGCTGATGACAGCTATTGGCTCCCAGCTGTACTTAAGGGTAAAAAGGTTTCCGGAGAGGTCTATTTTTCCGAAGATAACGAAGAGGTGGATGGTATTACCATTCGAACAGAGTAAAAATTAAAAGCAAAAGTATTGACAGACAGCCGTAACGTTTGCTATACTTTGCTACAAATGCATAATAAATCATCGATGACCAGGAAGAGTACACATGGCCGGAGAGCCACAGCGAGCCAATGGTAGTGGGAGTTTGGCGCTACTCAGCATGTCGAATGGACCTGGGAGATACAGTCTGAGCCGCTTTGCGGGGTAGGCGCTGTCGGGATTCTTCCGCCGTTATCAGGAAGCGGGTATCGGATATTTTTATATCCCGTACTTTGAGCCGGGCCAATTATATTTGGTCAATTAGGGTGGCACCGCGGGTATAATACTCCGTCCCTTATGTCGTGTTAAGCACGGTATGAGAGACGGGGTTTTTATTTTTCCTGAATGCCACAGTCGATTACTAACAACAAAGATAAAAGGAGGAGTTAACGTGGAAACCAAACAACAGCAACAAGAGTTAGTTACCATCAAAACTGGACAGGAGGGGCGGTTTCGTTGGGTGGCGGTCACGGCGCTGCTCCTGGCGATAGGTGTTATTTTGAAGATTGTTACCCCGGCCATTGGCGGTATTACGCCTAACTGGCTTATTGCGATGTATTGTATTGCAATAAATTTGACTCGGGTGAATTATAAGCAGGCTGCCGGTATTGGCTTAGTGACAGGCGCTATCTCAATTCCCATTTCCAAGGCGGCGCTGCCATACGCCAACTTTGCCAGCGAACCGGTAGGTGCCGTGTTGTGTGCGCTCATAGTACATTCTTCGCTAAGCCTGAAACTAGGTGGTGTAAATTTGCGTCCGGCGATAACGGCCGGTATCAGTACCATGGGCAGTGGTTTTACTTTTATCACAATACTCAAAGTGGTGTTGTCCTTACCCATGGCCGTGTATCTCTATGGTATGCTGCCTGTAGTGCTGATGGTTGCCGGTATTAATATGGTTATTACTCAGGTGTTGTATGCTCCGGCGCAGAGAATGTTCGGCGGTAAGGAGGATTAAGAAGGTGGCTGTTGAATTTGAAGACTTTTCTTACGCCTATCCCCAAAGCGGCGTAGTGCTTGATAAAGTAACACTGACTATTCCGCGCGGTTCTTTTACTGTCATCACCGGGCCCAGCGGGGCAGGCAAGACTACACTCGCGTTGGCGATTGCCGGTGTTGTGCCCCACTACTTCGGAGGTCGCCAGGGCGGCTATGTGCAGGTTGGTGGCGCCAATACCTCACAGACTAGCATGGGTGAACTAGCCGCTCAAGTAGGAACTGTGCTGGCAGACTACGAAAGCCAGCTGGTAGCTATGACGGTGGCCGAAGAAGTGGCGTTCGGACTTGAAACCTCCGGGCTGGGCCGCACGGAAATTGTCAGACAGGTCAGCCAAGCACTGGCTAAAGTAGGTTTGGCCGGACTGGAAGACCGGGAAGTAGCCGGGTTGTCCGGCGGTCAAAAACAGCGGCTGGCCATCGCATCAGTGTTGGTTATGTCTCCCGATATTCTGGTGCTGGATGAACCTGCTTCGGCGCTTGATCCGGAAGGAGCAGCAGGCATCTATCAATTGCTGCATGAGCTAAATCGCCAGGGAAAAACCATCATTGTGGTGGAACACCAGCTAGCGCGGGTACTGCCATATGCGACGCGGATTGTGGTTATGGATAACGGCAAACTTACCTTTTCCGGCACTTTGTCCGAGACGTTAGGGTATATGTGGCAACAGCCAGGACTTAGGCAAGGGGTGCCGACGCTATGGGCAATTAAGTTTATGCTGGAGCAGGAAACCGGGCTCAAATTAGGTATTTGGCAGTCTGAGGCTCAGGCTGCCGCAGAATTAAAGAGTATTATGCGAGCATCCAACGAGGGAGTGGTGAAAAGTGCCTGAAACACTGCTGGACATTAAAAATATTATATATACTTATGGCGATTACCGGGCACTGGATAAAGTCGACTTGGCTGTTGCCGCAGGTGAATTTGTGGCAATTGCCGGCCGGAATGGCAGCGGCAAAACCACTCTGACCCGTTTAGCTATGTCATTAATTAAGCCGACAGGCGGGTATATTTACTTCCAGGGAGAGAATACGGCGACAATGACGCCTGCTGACATGTCCCGAAGTATTGGTTATGTGTTTCAAAATCCTGATAGGCAGATTTTTCAGGACACGGTAGAGAAAGAAGTGGCCTATGGTCCGGAACAATTGGGATTTTCACCCGCTACCGTCAATGAAGCTGTGCAGCAGGCGCTCAATATGACTGGCTTAACCGAATTGGCAGGAAGTTTTCCCCGGACGCTAAGCAGGGGGATCAAGCAGAAAGTAGCCATTGCTTCGGCGATTGCTATGCGGCCGCAAGTATTGATTCTCGACGAGCCGACAAGTGGTCAAGACCCATGGGAAGCACAGAGCCTTATGGATCTATTGACAAAGTTAAATAAGCAAGGGATAACGATTATTCTGGTTACACATGATATGGAAATTATTTCGCAATACGCGGCTCGGGCTGTTGTGCTGGAGCAAGGACACAAAGTATTTGACGGCACACCGGCAGAATTATTTAACGGCAGCCAGCCGATAAAAAAATGGGGACTGGTGCCGCCGGCCGCTGTAGCCTTAAGCCAAGAGTTAGGGAGCCTGGCAAGACAGGATGAAAGCAGCCTTAGTGATTTGCTTGGCTGTCTGCTGAAACAAAGGAGTGAATATTATGCCTAAACTGGCCCCGCTTACTAAACTTATCCTAACTGCTGCTGTGTCAATGTGGGCGTTACTTATCCCTAACCTTACCGGGCAGGTTGTTTTGGCAGGCGCTCAATTATTGCTGCTGGCGTTATACCAGCCGGCGCCAAAGCATTTTAAGGCGGTTGGCGGTTTGGCGATTTTTGCTGTAATGTTAGCGGGAATGCAGTACGTTTTTGGCAGTACTGTTGAATTTTCTTTGATTACAGGCCTAAAGATGTTTGCGATGTCATTAATATTTATTTTTTTATTAGCGACTACCAGGCTGCAGGATATAACGGCGGCACTGGTAAGCCAGTGCCGGATACCGTATGAATATGCATTTATGTTTACTTCCGCATTGCGGTTTGTCCCCGATTTTCTCGAAGAAAGCCGGGCCGTTCGCGAAGCGCAAGCCTGTCGTGGTTATGTGTTTTGCGGCAGTCCGCTAAAACGCCTTAAAGATTATGCAGCCATTGTTGAGCCACTCGTCTTACGTGCTGTTTCCCGGTCTGAGACTATGGCTATGAGCCTTGAGCTTAGAGGATTTGGCAGCAGGGGACGGCGGCAGTTTACTACCGACGTTGCGCTAAGAAATATTGATTATGTTACGTGTTTGGCGATGTTTACACTTACGATAGGTTTGGCAATGAAATAATAGCAAAGCTGACGTTCGACACATTAGGGCGTCAGCAAATTTTTTATTAATACATGAAGGAAAAATGTATACATAGAAGAATATAATACCAAATATCATTCACTGATTACTTTGTGTGCATTGGCCCTCCTATTTTAGGGAACAATTTTAAAATGCCAAATTATTCAAAACAGAGAGGAGTCTCGAAAATATGGCTGTAATTAATGAAAATTACCTTAAGTTGCCCGGAAGCTACTTATTTGCTGAAATAGCAAGGCGCGTGACAAAATTTAAAGAAGACAATCCTGCGGCCAACATCATTAGACTGGGAATTGGTGACGTAACCAGACCACTGCCTGAAGCCGTAATTAAAGGATTACATGCTGCTGTTGACGAAATGGCTGATGCTAAAACCTTCCGTGGTTATGGTCCGGAGCAAGGCTATGATTTTCTTATTGAAAAGATTATAGCAACCGACTTTGCAACGCGCGGTGTATCGCTGGATGTAGACGAGGTATTTGTCAGCGACGGATCCAAGAGCGATGTAGGTAATATTCAGGAGATATTTGGGGTAGATAATGTAGTTGCCATTACTGATCCGGTATATCCGGTATACCTGGATACAAATGTTATGGCCGGACGTACCGGCGAGTTAGCTAATGGCAAATTTGCCGGTGTTACCTATCTGACCTGCAATGCCGAAAATAATTTTACGCCAGCCCTGCCTAAAGAACGTGTAGATATGATTTATTTATGCGTTCCCAATAACCCGACAGGAACTACTTTGTCTAAAGAAGAACTGAAAAAATGGGTTGATTATGCAAAGGCCAATGGATCTATTATCTTATATGACGCCGCCTATGAAGCCTATATTCAGCAGAAGGATATTCCGCATAGCATTTATGAAATCGAGGGCGCCAAAGAGGTAGCCATTGAGTTTAGATCCTTTTCAAAAGTTGCCGGATTCACCGGTACTCGCTGCGCTTATACCGTTGTGCCCAAAACCGTGATGGCATCTACCAAGGACGGCAGTCAATATCCTTTGAATAAGATGTGGAACCGCCGTCAGACCACCAAATTTAATGGTGTACCGTACATTATCCAGCGTGGCGCTGAAGCTGTTTATACGCCGGTAGGACAGCAGCAGATCAAGGAAATTATTAGCTACTACATGGCTAATGCCAAGACTATTCGTGATGGCTTAAAAAGCGTCGGCCTTGATGTTTATGGTGGGGTAAATGCGCCGTATATCTGGTTGAAAACTCCTAAAGGCTATGATTCCTGGGCGTTCTTTGATAAGCTTTTGAACGAAGTCAATATCGTTGG
>CAZCEN010000182.1:4805-7083 GCA_964497205.1 uncultured Sporomusaceae bacterium | reverse complement strand
TGGAGGAAAAGAATGGATTTTCAAGAACTTTTTCGTGATACCTGGCAAACTTCACTGGTCTTTTTTAGTTTACTAGCTCTAACCCGCCTACTTGGAAAAACGCAAGTAGGCCAGTTAACCTTTTATGAATACATAAGCGGTATTACAATTGGATCTATCGCGGCTACTGTGGTTTCATCCGACCCAGATAAAGTTTGGAGTCATTTCTATGATCTTTTATTGTTTGTAACCCTTACTTATCTGGTCTCCTTAGTCACACTGCACAACCGTCCACTTCGTAAGCTGATTGAAGGTTCACCTACCATAGTAATTCAAAATGGCCTCATTCTGGAAGAGAATATGGGAAAACTCCGTTACGATCTGGATGAATTACGTGGCCAGCTCCGGCAACAGGGCGTATTCGACCCCGCTGAAGTTCAATATGCGATTTTAGAAACTAATGGTGACTTGAGTGTTATTAAAAAGTCTGATTATCAACCAATCACCAGAAGTGACTTAAATATTCATACGTCTGATCCTATTTTTCCCGTTGAGCTAATTATGGACGGCAAGATTATTAAGCGTAATTTAGAATTGAAAAATCTGAGCACATCGTGGTTAAAACAGCAGTTAGCTGCCCAGAACATTACCGACGAATCCGAAGTCACGTATGCCGGAATAGATTCCAAAGGCCAATTTTTTATAAATCGCAACATCCGCGACAATACCCCTCCCCATTAATACACCATAAAGATATTTTCATGTATAGTAATGAGCCGGTTAGGATTTTTCCTTAACCGGCTCTTTTATTGTCCAGTCAGCTTTTTTTAAATTAAATAGGACGCCTGAAATTCGATATATTCCCCAATCCTTTGCATATATTTTATCTATGCGAGGTGTTTATTCGTGAGAATGCTATACGTCGGCAAACGACACTTTATCATCCTCATATTTCCTGCTATTCTCCTATTCAGTACCTATTATGCGTACCATGACAACCAGAAGCTGGCTGGTAGTGTTATTGTAGTGGACGCAGGTCATGGCGGCATTGATCCCGGGGCAAACCGTCCGGGAATCCTTGAGAAAGATGTTAATTTGGCCATAGCACTGGCGCTCAAAGACGCGCTTCATCAGCATGGTGCAAAGGTTGTGCTATCGCGCCAAACAGACGTAGAGCTTAGTCCGGAATGTGACAACGAAAAGGTGAAAGGCCGTTATCATCGTGATTTAGCGGCTCGGCTGGAAATGGTTGAGGAGTCTGACGCAAACGTATTTATTAGCATCCATGCCAATGCCGTTTCTAACGCGAAAAGACACGGGGCTGAAGTTTTCTTTTTCGCTAAATCGGTGGAAGGAAAGATACTAGCAGATTGTATACAAACTGAACTTTGTAAAGTCACCCAGACCAACCGAACAGCGAAATCTGCCGATTACTTCGTATTACGTCGCAACAAAGTTCCGGCCGTACTAATCGAAGTAGGTTATATTACAAATAAGGATGAGCGTCAGTTATTGCAGACGCCTGAGTATCAGCAAAAACTTGCTGAGGCTATTGCCAAAGGCGTTGCCCAATTTTTCTAAAGGGGGCTAGACTGGTATGAAAACGTATCACTGGCTTGTTTGTATAACAAGTGTCCTTCTTATACTGGCAGGTGTTACTGAAAACAAGCTGTCAGAAGATGCGCAAACAATCTCTTCCGTTCCGACAACCCATAAGGTTGTAGCCTTGACAATCGATGATGGCCCACACTATAAAGTAACTCCGGAAATTTTAGCAGTTCTCAGAGAAAAACATGTAAAAGTTACGTTTTTTGTGTTGGGAGAAAATGCTGAGCAAAATCCTAAACTTCTGGCTCAAGAAGTAAACGACGGCCACGAGATTGGCACACATACTTATAGTCACCCTAAATTACCAAAGTTAAATGCCAACAAGCTTAACGAAGAATTTGAAAAAGCAGAAAAAGCAATTGCCACTATTGCACCAAAACCTACATTATTTCGTCCGCCCGGTGGTTTCTATAATTCACAAGTTCTTGACATAGCCCATCAAAAAGGTTATACCGTAGTACTGTGGTCTATTGACCCGCGAGATTGGAGCTGCCCACCAAAAGAACAAGTTGTTAAACGGGTATTAAAAGACGTAAAACCAGGCAGTATTGTCCTGCTCCACGATGGTCAGTACCCGTTGCCAACACCAGAGGCGCTGGCAACTATAATTGACAATCTCCGTGAACAAGGCTATACATTTGTTACTGTAAGCGAGTTATTGCAATATTACGAAGTTCGCAGCTCATTCCAT
>CAZCEN010000182.1:0-4705 GCA_964497205.1 uncultured Sporomusaceae bacterium | reverse complement strand
GCAAACCGGTAATTTATTATGGAGTTACTGCTGCAGGTCTGGCGAACATGTTTAATCTTAATAGAATTTGTTTTTGTGGTCGTTAAGCCACCTTATTTTTTTAAAAACAGCGATCAGTTGTTAACACCAATGTACTTCCCCTCTCTAAGTTTTTCCTCAACCGAACTCCATGATCTCTTGGCATAAACCAACGGTACTGAACGGGATTTGGCCACACACTTCACATTCTTAGCCGTACAATGATTTACATAGTCAGTTAATACTAAGACAAAAGCTGTAGCTTTAGGTAGATTAATTTTATTCCTGTCTAACGCTTTTCGACCGGAAATATGTATTAATTCGGTAACTCCCAAGGAATAAAGGTTCTTTTCAATCCCTCCAAGATAGTCTCCACCAATAACGACTACTGACATAATCTCACCCTGTTCTTGTTGTAAATTTAACTACTCTTGAACACCAGTATTTAGGCAATTTTCCTTTGCCTTCAAGCCCGGTAGGACATCAATACCATCAGGATCAAATTAACTCCCCCGGCAGAGGCACATTTCCCGTATGAAATTTTGCCTCTGTTAACTTACTTGGTAACATGGTAGTCCTCCGCGAATAGTCAAATTCGATTGATAATTGATAATGAAATTCATTATCAATTATCAATCGAAATAAAAACCTTTGCCTTGCAAAGATTATAACAATTACCCTTAAATTTTCTAATTGATATTTATTCTCATTTATATTCTATTCTATCAACTTTCGCTTGTCAAGATATGTTAACTTTTTGAAAAAGCGAAAGTTATTAAATCTAGTTTACACATATCCGCTCTCTTTCCTATCTAAATCTCCATCCCGATTATGAGAGTTAAGGGCGACTTAATGTAATAATATACTATAAGACGATACACACATTTAGCAGTAACGCACAAAGGCAGGCATCAACCCTCAAGCTGGGTTGATGCCTGCCTTTATACTGTAGAAAATACGGAGCTAACAAGTAAATATGTTAAGTTTGTAAATTTTAACTCAAAACCTATCCTTAAACTTTATGCAAAACTTTTTACGTACAAGAAGTTGAAGTTATATCTCCAAACTCTGGAAACAAAAGGATAAATAAAGCAATAACCAAAACTATAAACCACAGCTCTCTATTAGTACTCCCAAACATCCCCATTCCTCCTTGTGATAAATTTCAGTTAACCTACTTTATATTATTCTTAATCCCATAATCATGTTCCAGAAAACGACTTGCTGTTACCTTTTTACCTGCAATGCCAAAGATTAAGGATTGTAAATTAAGTTTACTATCTCCTAAAAACCAAAAGGAAATAGGTTTCTTCTTGTAAATAAAAGTCGTTAGGCGCCTGTAATTTAACTAGAAGGTATCATTTACAAATAAGAAAAACAAACTGAGAAGGATAATAATTATCCAAATCAAACTCCTGTTAAAAAAGAAATTTGAATCAAAACAAGATTGCCGGCTATCCAATCAAGACCCCTCCTTTGTAAAAGTATAGCTATCCTATTATATGCATGAACCAGTAATTGTGCCTAACCTAATCTCACCATAATTATTTAAGAGCACAAGTAAACTTGCACCAAATGTAAAACATATGCATATTATGTACCAAAACTAATTGTAAGGAGTGGGAAAAATGCCTAAAAATTTTGGATACACTTGCTCCGGCAATGGTAATTCCTGTTTAAGTAAAATGGAAGTTCAACTTAATAACCGTTTTCGTCTGCTTTGGGAACAGCATATCTATTGGACAAGAATGGTTATATTAGCTATTGCCTTTGATTCGCCTGATTTAAAAGCTACGACAAATCGCCTTCTCCGTAATGCACCTGACTTTGCGAAAGTGTTCTCCCATTTTTACGGCGATGAAATTGCTGCTGAATTTGAAAGACTGATCACTGATCATCTAACGATTGCTGCTGAACTTGTAACTGCAGCAAAGGCTGGCAACAGCAAAGCTGCCGAAAATGCGGAAAGACGCTGGTATAAAAATGCAGATGAAATTGCCTGCTTTTTAGCCCAAATTAACGATTGCTGGTCATATGAAGACATGAGAGATATGTGGTTCGAACATCTTGCTCTGACAAAAGATGAAGCCGTTGCAATTCTTAACAAGAAGTTTAATAGAAGTATCAGTATATTTGATCAGATTGAAATTTTGGCGTTGAAAATGGCAAACTCTTTTACCTGTGGTATCATCTGCCAATTTGGACATTAAGTTTCCTAAAGCCACGCCAGCACTTTTGCAAGTTACCGGCGTGGCCTTTTGTATTAAATCAAAAGGACTGCGAATCTTCTTCCCTCTCTTCCTGTAATTGCTTTAAAGTATCCAAATAGGCACCATCCCGCCATGTTGTTTTCGGAACAATTGGTCTAAGCTTTTTTCCTAGTTTTTTATGTTTTCTTTGCATGTAATCACCCCCAGATTTTAGTCTTCCCTCAACATAAAGATAAAATAAAAATCATGCCGCATCAGAATGCCGGAAAATGAGTCTATAATACGCCGTACCCCCGTTATCTAAGCAGTCGCTTAATTAACGGGGGCACATTTTTTAATTAAATCTGGTTAACTGGGAGGAAATCTTAGCGTAAATGTCGTTCCCTCTGATCCGGTACTAATATCTATTTTAGCTCTGTGTCTATCGGCAATCCGATAACATACCGGTAATCCTAAACCGGTTCCACTAGCTTTAGTAGTAACAAATGGAGTACCTAACTTATTTAGAATTTCTTTTGGTATGCCACTGCCGGTATCTTTAACAGCAAGTATGATTTTTTCGTTTTCAAAATAAGTTTTTATTGTTAATGTACCGCCCGCATCCATAGCCTCAAAAGCATTACGCGACAAATTAAGGATAAGCTGCCGTATTTCCTTATCATCAAAATTAAACATGGGGATACATCCTATTTCTTCGCGAATTTCATTCCCGAAATGAAGAGCTTCTGCTTTCAGCAAGGGTAAGAGGGCTTGGATCGTGGTATTCAAATTACCAGGTTTTAAGTCAATTTTCTTATTTTTAGCAAGTGATAAAAATTCTGTAATAATGGTATTAGCCCTGTCTAACTCTTCAATCATTGTCGAAAGTTGCTCTCTATGTTCGATGAATTTCTCTTTCCGCTGAAAAATCTGCAAATAACCACGCACTGTAGTTAGGGGATTCCGTACTTCATGCCCTATACTAGCCGCCATTTCACCAACTATATTAAGCCGATCAAGACGTATCAACTCCTGCTCAGCTATCTTCCTTTTTCTCAAGTTTTTTACAAGCAGAACGAGGATGATAGTTTGAATAGCAAACAGTACGACTCCGCCCACAATGTACCACTTATAAACATACATAAAGTTTGTTGGGCGGTACATAACAAGGCTACCTTGCGGCAGGCTAGTCTCATCGATATCCCAGCGTTGTATTTCCCGCCAGTCAAACCAATAGGATCCGGTATTAATAATTTCGACCGGATAATCTTTAGCCGTTTTTCCCTGTAAAATATCCACCGCACTATCTGCGGCTTGCCGCGATAAAGACTTGGTATTTATCATATAACCACCGATGCAACCGCTTCCTATATAAGGTTGCAATAGCCCAAACACCGGTACTTGCGCTACTTTAGAAATCTCTTTTATTACATCAGTAGGGACATAGCCTACGCCATTTACATCCTGCTGAAAAGTCAGAAAAAGAATTGCAGCATTTCCTCTTATTTCTTGTATATATTCGATCATGTCTTGGTAGGTTAAATCATCAAGGTAGATAAGCTCCGTGCATTCTGGTATGAGTGAAAATTGCTGCGTTATATTTTGCAGTATATTTTTCTCCATGGCACTCGCACCAAGCACAACATAAATTTTATTAGTATCCGGTTTTAGATCAAGAATTAGCTGCAATGCTTTATCCGTATTCTCAAGCAAAGGAGCGATAACGGTATAGTTTGTTGGTAATTCCCGGTATCTATTCATTTCCTGAAAGTACGCATAAGCTACCAAAATAGTTGGCGTATCCCCAAATATTTTAGTCCCATATTGCTTAACAAAATGCGTAGCCGGTTCCCCGTGAACAATAATTATATCCGGACGACTGTTTCTATATTTCTGCCAAAGTACAGTTTCAAGATTCTCAATAAAGCTACCATTGGTTGAAAATCGCAAAAGGTCTAACGACTCATGAAATATCTGAAAAGTTGTGTTCGGGTCTTCCGCAAGCCGTTGCCTTATGCCATCCGCAAATAAAGCATAGGCGGGAAAATCTGAACTATAGGAAGAAATAATCAGTACCCTTTTTGTCCTTGTCCCCGAAGCCTGTTCGCTCCAAGCAATGTTAGTTCCAGAAATAAAAAGAACTACAACAGCAGCTAACAAAACCAAGTTAATTCGCCAACGAAAACAACGTAGAATAGAGAAATCATTCATTCACAAATACTCCTAAATAAAATGTTACACTCAGTTAAGTTTTTAGCTATTCTTCGACATGCAACTTGTTAATTCCTCCAATAAATAACATAAATTTACATTATGTTATTTTGGAGTCAGTCTTGCGTTAAATCATTGTTTGCGTTAATTAATACTCCTAGGGGTGGGCTTATGCCTCCTATACACATGGATATATGCAATTAAAAAAACTAAACACTCAGAGGCTTACACTAAAATCCGCTTTCAAACCGTAAGGCAAGATTGCGGATTTTTTTGCTTTTCAATCC
>CAZCEN010000181.1:0-7130 GCA_964497205.1 uncultured Sporomusaceae bacterium | reverse complement strand
CAATCTTGCGGTTTTTTTTGCTTTTCAATCCGTAACATACCTATTTCTCCTCTTTTTTTTATATTAGGGCAGGAAATACATAGTTCGATAGAGTATATAAGTAAAAGCGTGGATTTATATGGTAAAATAAAAAATACTATTTTTTGTATAGAGGAGCGGAGTATTATCAGTAGACACAGTGAGCAGGCAAGCAATGAGCTGTGCTGAAAGGAATATCCGCCGAAGTAAAAGTTATGCTAAAAACTTTTGCTGGTCTTGTTATTGAATAAATACTTGACTGTCGCCCCAAAAATGATTCTGCGGGCGGAGCGCTATATACCTATATACCAGTTGGAAAGTTGACTTTGTTTCCGTAAACGGTTGTGGAATGCGCTCACAACCGTTTTTATTTTCCTGTTTATAAATAAACGACATAGTATTGCCAGCAACTTATTACAAAAATACCAAGGTAAACACCTTGCTAAAATATATAGCATTTCACTTTAAAATACATAACAGGAGGATCCAAATTGCAAAAAAAAGCTGAATCCATTCGAATGCCACATACATTTGCCATTATATTTTCCATTATCTTATTGGTAGCGGCCGCAACCTGGTTTGTACCAGGCGGTGAATATGATCGTGCCAAAAATAAAGCTGGCAAAACTGTTGTTGTGGCTAATACTTACCACCAGGTAGAAAGCAAACCGCAAGGTATTAAAGAAGTGTTTATGTCCCCGTTAAAGGGTATGGAAAAAGCCGCTAATATTTCTGGTTTTATTTTAATTGTTGGTGGTACCTTTGCCGTTATCCAAAAGACGGGCGCTATTGATGCCGGAATCATGAGAATGATTCGAAAGCTGAAAGGTAAAGAAATTTTACTAATTCCAATAACCATGACCCTCTTCTCCATTGGCGGTGCCGTATTTGGAATGTCAGAGGAAACCATTCCGTTTGTCGGTATATTTGTGCCAATGGCTTTGCTAATGGGCTACGACCGAATAACCGGCATGTGTATCCCTTTTCTTGCCGCAACTACCGGATTTTCCGGAGCTATGCTTAATCCGTTCACAGTCGGTATCGCACAAAGTATTTCCGAATTGCCTGCTTTCTCCGGAATCGAATATCGCACCGGAGTTTGGGTAATAAGCACAGTAATCGCCATTGCGTTTGTCATGTGGTATGCCAAGCGGGTTAAAGCCAACCCTGAACTTAGTCCCACTTACGAGGAAGATAAAATTACCCGGGAAAAATTACAGCATTTAAACGAAAGCGATGCAGTTATGACAACAGGCCAGCAGGGAGTTTTAGCATTACTTACGGCCAGCATGGTACTTATCGTTTTCGGTGTATTACAATGGGAATGGTACATAGATGAAATTGCCGCCGTTTTTCTGGGTTGTGGAATTTTGTCCGGCATAGTTGCCAAGATGAGCGTTAATGATGTTGCCGAAGCCTTTACGATTGGTGCCAAAGATATGGTTGGTACGGCAATTATTTGTGGACTGGCGCGTGCGATTGTGGTTTTAGCTACTGACGGCAAAATTATTGACACCATTTTATACTCCATGGCAGCTCCCCTAGCTGGTCTGCCCGCTTTAGTTTCCGGCTATGCTATGCTTGTGGTTCAAATAATCATTAATTTCTTCGTTAGTTCCGGTACCGGCCAGGCCGCGCTCACTATTCCGATTATGTCCGCATTGGGAGACTTAGTCGGGATAAGCCGGCAAACCACTGTGCTTATTTATCAATTCGGCAACGGTTTTAGCGACATGATTTTCCCTACATCCAGCGTGCTTATCGGCTGTTTGGGCATGGCAGGCATTCCTTGGTCAAAATGGGCCAAATGGGTTCTGCCACTTCAAGTTGTTTTCTTTATTATGTGCTTATTGGCAATCACCCCGGCAATCATAATGAACTGGGGTCCGTTCTAAGGATATAAGGAGCTGACATTATGAAAAGTAGAATTTCGCAAGAAGTTGACAAATTACAAGAAGTTTTATTTAATCTTAGTGATTCAATCGGTCACAATCCAGAGCTGGGCATGCAGGAATTTCAATCTGCCGCTAAGCTTACCGGACTTTTGAAGGAACATGGGTTTAACGTTGAGATGAATATTTGCGGTTATGAAACAGCGTTTAAAGCTGTTTATGATTCGGGCAAATCCGGAGCGACAATTGCCTTTCTTGGCGAATATGATGCTTTGCCGGAGATTGGACACGGCTGTGGTCATAATATGATTGGTGTTATGGCCGTTGGCGCCGGAATTGGTCTTAGTAAACTTCTCAGCGACATTGGCGGTCGGGTTATTGTCTTGGGAACACCAGCTGAGGAAACAATGGGTGCTAAAGTAGCCATGGCTCGTGATGGAATTTTAGCTGATGTTGACGCGGCACTTATCGTCCATCCACACGGTAAAACACATACTAGCGGCGTTTCACTAGCCATGGACGCTCTCCAATTTGAATTTAAAGGACAAACCAGCCACGCTGCTGCTGCCCCGGAAAAAGGCATCAACGCGTTAGATGCAGTTATCCAAACCTTTAATGGAATAAACGCCCTGCGCCAACACGTCACGTCGGATGTACGAATTCACGGTATTATTACCAAAGGCGGCGTAGCAGCCAATATTGTGCCAGATCATGCAATTGCCCAATTTTATGTCCGGGCCAGAAGGCGCAATGCGTTAGATAAAGTAGTTGAAAAGGTAAAGAACTGCGCCCGTGCAGCCGCACTAGCTACCGGCGCTGAATTATCCATAAGCAATTACGAGCTTTCTTACGATGATATGAATACCAATCATAAATTATCCGAAACCTTTAACACTAATTTGCAGGCGATAGGCGAACCCAATATTAATCCTGCACCGGAAAGCTACGGTTCTATTGATATGGGTAATATAAGTTATGTAGTCCCCGCTATCCATCCGTATATCGGTATCGGCAATGAAACCTTAGTAGGTCATACAGTGGAAATGGCGGCAGCCACTTTCACACCGGCCGCTCATCAGGCGCTTTTACGCGGAGCTAAAGCCATGGCGCTGACAGGTTATGATTTAATTACCAATACAAATTTATTGGCGGAAATCAAAAAAGAATTCACGAGGAGTATAAATAGCTAATTATCTAGGAATTGCTACAGTATAGATTATTTGTAAATGAAACAACCAAAACCATGCAAGGTGGTTTTGGTTGTTTATTTTTTTACATGATAGCTTGAATTACTTAGCTACTTGTAAAATTGCTTTTTCCTGTTGTTTCTCATTGGCCTGCCGTACGGGTCGTTCCAATGAGCAAGTTTCACCACTTAGCAGTGCCGTCAAACCGATTTTGATGTCCCGGTGATAGCTATTGCATATTTCACAAGGCTTTTCCGGATCAACAATATGCCGCGGCTCGGTATAAGTCGTAAAAACGCCTTCGTAATTTCTTAAAACAACTTTGCCAGGACTTTCCGAGACTAGATATTGTGGCATAACCGGAATTTTTCCGCCACCGCCAGGAGCGTCAACTACGTAAGTAGGCACTGCCAAGCCGGAGGTATGTCCCCGCATATATTCAATTGCCTGAATTCCCGAGCTAATCGGTGTTCTAAAATGTTGTATACCTTTTGACATATCACACTGATAGATATAATAAGGTCTTACCCTAATGGCCAGCAACTGTTGCATCAACTTTTTAAGTAATTCTGGACAATCGTTAACTCCCTTTAATAGCACTGCCTGATTTCCCAGGGGTATCCCGGCATCCGCCAAACGAGCACAGGCTTCCCGGGACGCCGGTGTGATTTCGTTTGGATGGTTAAAGTGCACATTAACATAAACCGGATGATAACGCTTCAGAATATCGCAAAGAGCCGGCGTGATCCGCTGCGGCAGCACGACCGGTGTACGTGTACCAAAACGGATAATTTCCACATGTTTAATTTGACGCAGTTCTTTCAGGACATATTCAATCAAAGAATCGTTGATTAAGAAAGCATCACCGCCAGACAACACTACATCCCGTACTACCGGCGTTTCCCTGATATATTGAATGCAGCGGTCAATTTGTTCTTTTGTACGCGCCTGGTCACAAGCTCCGGCTATACGCCGTCTGGTACAATGCCGACAATACATGGAACATTGGTCTGTTAATAGCAGCAGTACCCTGTCGGGATAACGGTGAGTTAATCCAAAGACTGGTGAATCCTTATCCTCATGCAGTGGATCCGCCATATCAAAGTCGCTAAAATCCAACTCCGCTGCCGTCGGCACAGCTTGTTTACGAATAGGGCAATTAACATCTTGGGGATCAATTAAAGTTGCGTAATAAGGAGTGATCGCCATTCTTAGAGTTTGTAAACAATTATGGATTCCTTCTTCTTCTTCTATTGTCAACGGAAGAACCTGTTTCAACTGCTCCGGGGAAGTAATCCGGTTCGCTACCTGCCACCGCCAGTCTTGCCATTCTTCTTCTTTCACATTGGCCCACAACGGAATATCACGATAATTTCTCATTCTTTTACATGCCCCCTAAATAAAATTTAGCGATTACTCAGTTAACTAATCAATCGGTACCAACATCAATGTTGGCGTAAATCTACTTGATCCAAAGGAATCAGCTTGGTTTTGTGTGAATACTTATACCCTAAGTAGATTGCCAAAAATATCGGAATACCGATATAGGATGCAGCCATGCCATACCAATCGATGGTCTCGCCCAAAAATGCGCTGTAATTTTGCCCCAGAATTACTATAAAACAAAGCACCAGCGCGAACAGCGGTCCAAACGGGAACCATTTAGCTCTATATTTAAGTTCATTTATATCACGTCCTTGTTTGACGAAAGCCCGCCGGAACCGGTAGTGACTGATAGCAATTCCCAACCACACAATAAATCCGATCATACCGGTAATATTGAGTAACCAAATATATGCCTTACCTTCGCCAAGCAGAGATGTAATAAATGCCAGCAAACCAAATGCGACTGTGATATACAACGCATTAACCGGAACACCACGTTGGTTGAGTTTTCCAAACAACTGTGGCGCTTTTCCTTCTTTCGCCAAAGCGTACAACATGCGAGTTGAAGCATAGATGCCTGAATTGGCACACGACAATACTGATGTGAGAATAACCGCGTTCATCAGTGATGCGGCGATACCCAGGCCAGCCCGGCTAAAGATAAGAGTGAACGGACTGACTGAGATGTTTTCTACATCAGCGCTAAGTAAATTCTCATCGGTATACGGAAGGATAAATCCAATAATAGTCAGCGCGCCTATATAAAACAGCATAATCCGCCAAAATACAGTATTGATTGCTTTCGGAACATTTTTCTCCGGATTCTCGCTCTCACCGGCGGCAATCCCTAACAATTCCGTACCTTGGAAAGAAAAACCGGCAATCATAAATATACTCAAGATTGTACCAAAGCCACCGACGAAAGGCGCTTCCCCCATAGTCCAGTTAGTAAATCCGGGGGCATTACCGCCTACGCCCAATATAATTAGAATTCCTGTAAATAAGAATACTGCTATAGTAACAACCTTAATTCCAGCAAACCAAAATTCACTTTCTCCATATGCCCTTGTTGACAGCAAATTAAGAGCAGTTAAAAGTGCCAGAAACAACCCGCTCCAATAATACCCAGGAATATCCGGAAACCAAAACCTCATAATAATTGCGCCTGCCACTAGCTCCGCCGCTAGACAGGTAGCCCAGTTTAACCAGTAATTCCACCCTATGGCAAACCCTAAGGCAGGGTCAACAAACCTTGTCGCATAAGTTCCAAACGAACCGGAAGTTGGTAAATACGTCGCCATTTCTCCCAAACTCGTCATCAAAAAATAAACCATTATCCCGATTGCCCCGTAAGCTATTAAAGCTCCGCCCGGACCCGCACTACTTATTGATGCACCACTGGCTACAAATAAGCCGGTACCAATAGCTCCGCCAATTGCAATCATATTCATATGCCGAGTCTTTAAACTTCGCTTCAGTTCTCCTGGTTCTGAGTAATTGACATCGCCACTACCGGTACTTTGGCTTTTCTCGGTTTTCAAGTCGCCACTCACTTAACTCACTCCTTTATCTTAACATCAGCCGGTAACTCAATTTTCGCATTTGGGATTTTCATTGGTTTTTTTTGTAAATTCTGATATTTAGTTTGATAAAGAATCTATTTGCATCACCTTCTATGTATTTCTAGCTCACTAGCAAATAATTGCAAATACCATGCCAAATGACTCCCTTTATAAACGGAGCTAGTTTCCTGCATCCGCAAATCAGTTAACCGGCATTCTTGACTAAAATTCGGCATCTTGTAACGGTATTTTTATGCTGCACACTCCGAATATCCCTAAACTTATATAGCCGCTCAATTTTCGGCATATTGCCGAAAATTGAGCGGCTATATAATACACATTAAATAGGGTACTCAATGTAAACTATAAAAATATTCTGTATAATAAAGGCAAAATGCAAGGTACTGCAAAGGTTAAAATAGTTCCAGTAATTAATGCAACTAATCCTAATTCTGCACCGATAAATTTAGTGACCGGTGCTAACATCATGTCCATATTGCCGGCAGCTCCTCCTGCAATGGCACTTCCTTTGCTGACCCGAATCAGTAACGGAAGAGTCAACACCGTGAAAAACTCTCTCATAACATTTACAATAAAGCCGTATGTGCCCGCTTCAATGCCGTATACACTTGTCATAAATGCCCCAGTTATACTATAGTAGCTCATTCCACTGACCGATGTAACAGAAATAGAATAAGGTATTTTTAACAGAGTCCCTCCAATTACTCCTCCTAAAGCGCTCCCCCCAAAAATAGCAAGCGAGAGAAAAATAATTTTCCAACCCAGAATTTTTACATATTGGAATACTCTTTTGTTGGCTCCTAAACTTATGCCAACACCAATATAAAGAGCCATTAACGAAAATTTCAGCACGATGGATAAAACTTCAACACTGGTCTTAGGCAAAATAAAATAGCCAACAGCAATACCCAGCAAAACACTGCCAGGCATAATCCAAACTAAAAGGGATGGTTTTTGATTATCTTGCTCGGAAAGGTTTACGTTATCGCTTACATTCAATTGATCTAATGCTATTTTTTTCTGTATTTTTTCGAGTGGTAAAATGGTTTTTTCTACGAAAGAAA
>CAZCEN010000180.1:4054-7157 GCA_964497205.1 uncultured Sporomusaceae bacterium | reverse complement strand
TCTTCATGACTTTAAGATGCATGCTTTCGCCTTCCTGGATATCGACAGTTGGAGGCTTGCCAATCACTTCTTCTTTGGTCATTCCTACCAGGCGGGTATAGGCAGGGTTAACCAGAACGATTTTTTCATTTTCATTAACTACCGATATGGCATCTTGAGAGGAATTAATGATGGCTTCCAGCATTTCCTGAATTTCTTTAAGGTTGGTTATTTCTTCAGCTAATTGCCTGATTTCGGTTATGTCCCGAAACACCGCCACTGCGCCCACTACTTGGCCTGATTCATCACGTACAGGCACGCGGTTTGTAACAATACAGGCAGAACCGATGTGTTGTTGCTGGTTCAATTCAGGTATGCCGGTTTTTAACACTATCTCCAACCGTGAATTGGGGATAACATGATGAACTGGGCGCCCCAAAGCCTCTTGGGCCGTTACGCCGAGAAACTTTTCGGCCGCATTATTAACTACATTGACAATTCCTTGTTTATTTACAGCGATCATCGCATCATGAGTAGAATTTAGTACAACTTCAAGTTCGTGAAAAGTTGGCGTAAATTCTTTTTCAGTACACAAATGAAGGTGATCCATAATAGTAACCCTCCCATTTGGTCTTTGTTGACGTGGCAAATTTCAAAAAAAGTCCACTGCATGTGGAAAATTCAACATAAATTGGAAAAAACCTGCTGAATGGCTGTGAACTTACCCTGCTTAGTACCGGTAGTGGTAAAGCAAATCTTTATTAGCGTAAATAGCTTGCTAGTTGCTCCTTTATGAAAACCC
The DNA here is from genome assembly GCA_964497205.1 of uncultured Sporomusaceae bacterium. Taxonomy (GTDB): domain Bacteria; phylum Bacillota; class Negativicutes; order Sporomusales; family Sporomusaceae; genus Sporomusa. The sequence goes on along the minus strand of CAZCEN010000180.1, from coordinate 6,376 downwards.
GGTTATGATGGAACTGGTAGTTCTTCCAATATGCTGGAATTTATGAAGGTTCTTATTTTTGGGGAGAGTTTAATTTTTCTACATTACTTTTTTCTATTTTTTACGTTTATTGTAATAGAGAGGGAGAAAAGATTGAAGGGAGCGTTACAAAAATGAAAAGGCTATTAATGATCTTACTAAGCTTACTGTTAATAACGACGATTGCCTTTGCTGCAGGAAATCTGGAAGAGCGAATTAAGACTACCGAAATCCAAGTGCCAGTACATATAAATGGAATGCAGCTGGAAGATCTTTTGATTTTATTAAGTAAAGAAAGCGGCATTAGGATTCTGGCTACGCCGGAGGTTGCCGGAATCAAAATTGATTTGGAATTGCCGGCACAGCAAACCTTGGCCCAAGTGTTTGAAGCGTTAAGAAATAAGTATTCACTTGAATATAAGATGCAAAATATGCAAAATGCAATCATTGTGCTAAAGACTCCGGGATATGATACCGTCTCGGCGCATCCTCGTGGCAATGTAAAAAGTGATCTGCGGCTCCGACTAAGTTTTGCACCCTTGGAACAGGCCGCGCTTCATCCCTACCCTCTACCAACCAGTGCCGAGGAATATAAAGGTGTAACAGATAATGGCTTCCGGGATACACTAAAGAATCCAACCTCGACATTTTCCATCGATGTGGATACCGCTTCCTATAGCAATGTGCGCCGGTTTATTAATACCGGTATGCGCCCGCTTCCCGATGCAGTTAGAACAGAAGAACTTTTAAATTATTTTACTTATGATTATCAACAGCCTAATGGAATTGAGCCGTTTTCCATAACAACAGAGGTCGGTCTCTGTCCATGGCAGCCAAACCATAAACTGGCCCTTATTGGCTTGCAGGGAAAAGATATCTCTACCGAGAAATTGCCGCCGAGTAATCTTGTTTTCCTAATCGATACCTCTGGTTCCATGATAGCGGAAAACAAGCTGCCGCTTCTTAAAACAGCCTTTAAGATGCTGGTCAATAAACTGAGGGCGCAAGATAAGGTAGCTGTTGTCGCATATGCCAACAGTGCAGGTGTGGTACTTAAGCCGACTCCCGGTAGTGAAAAGGAAAGAATTATTGAGGCAATTGACAAACTTCAAGCAGGTGGTTCAACTGCTGGCGGCGAGGGAATCCAATTGGCGTATAAGCTAGCCAAAGAGAACTATCTCGAAGAAGGTAATAACAGAGTTATATTGGCTACCGATGGCGATTTTAACGTTGGTGTAAGCAGTGAAAACGAATTAACCAAATTAATCGAGGAAAAACGCAATGACGGAATTTTTTTAAGCGTTCTCGGGTTTGGTATGGGTAATATAAAAGATAACAAAATGGAAATTTTAGCGGACAAAGGCAATGGCAACTACGCATATATTGACAGCGCCCAGGAAGCCAGGCGTGTCATGGTTGGCCAAATGGCCGGAACGTTATATACCATTGCCAAAGATGTTAAACTCCAGGTGGAATTTAATCCGGATAAAGTAAAATCTTACCGTTTGCTTGGTTATGAGAACCGAGCTTTGAAAAACGAGGAATTTAGTGATGACAAAACAGACGCCGGTGACATGGGGGCAGGTCACACCGTGACTGCTCTTTACGAAATAGTTCCGCAAGCTTCTGCAATTCAGCCCAATGATAATCTAATGCAGGTAGAAATCCGTTATAAAAAGCCTAAAGAAGCAACAAGCAGTTTATTGACAAAGACAGTTTCCGGCGCAGATAACAACTGGGTAACCTCCGATAATTTACGATTTGCAGCCGCGGTGGCCGAATATGGCATGTTGCTCCGGAATTCTGAACATAAGGGGCAGGCTAGTTATAAGCAGGTACTGGAATTGGCAAAAGGGGCAAAAGGCATTGATGAGGAAGGATACCGGAGCGAATTTATCAGGGTAGTAGAGATTACTCAGATGCTTGGACAGAAAGACTAAAGTTAAATTAGTAAAGGAAGAAGGCTCAACTTGCATTTGTTTCTGCAAGTTGAGCCTTCTATATGTTGGAATAATTCTTTTTTTCGCTAATGTTTTTAAATGATGGTATGAGAAAATCAGAGCTGCTCCTTTTGTGGAAAGTGAGGTTTGACAACTGTTCTTTCTGTTCCATTATTATTTACGCCTATATTTGATTCCATATTTCTCATCATGTCCCGCAACTTTTTCTGATAGTAGGCCGTAAGGCCAAGCATGCGGGAGTCTGTAAGAAAACTGGCTTCTTCAAGCTTTTTTTTGTTTAAAGCTGCTTGTTTGTCCTCTGTTGTCTTGGTTAACTTATCAGCACCGTTTTTATCGTCTGTGG
>CAZCEN010000180.1:2592-3954 GCA_964497205.1 uncultured Sporomusaceae bacterium | reverse complement strand
GAACTGTCATTCTTAAGATTAAAGGCCTGGTTTTGTGCGAAGTATGAAACTTTGGGCACGTTCATAAAGAACTCATCTCCTAAATAGTAGTCGCTTTTATTAAAAATATCGTTAATTTCCAATAATTCCTTAATAAATTTTATCTAATTTTTTACAAGAAATTATATTTGTTAGAAGTATAATTTCGGGTTGATAGCGCATCAGGAGCCGCCGTTTCTTGAAATGATAAGTTTGTCAGGACTTAACTCTACAAGGATATTATTACATTTTAGCGAATATAAGCACTTACTGATATTACTGAAAGGAATGATCCACCTGAAACTATGTTTTAACCAGGAAAACCAAGTAGATGTTATTGGATTGACAGATAAATCGACTGTGCAGGAATTTTTTGACGCCGTTGATGAATTTTTGGTTGAGAATCCGTTGCCGTGCGAGAAGTGTAAGGAAAATTGCTGTAAAGGCAGATTTAAGATCAACATGGACAGCATCAGCGCTAAAAAGATATCAAAAGGTAAAATGGAACGGATAATTCCTAAGCTGTTTGTAGATGTGGGTGAAAACAAATTAGAAGTATTTATGGTCGCTGGCCAAAAGAAATGCCGCCACTTGGACGGACTGGGAAGGTGTCTAATTTACAAGGAACGGACGGCAAGCTGCCGGACTTATATCTGTATTCCCCGCAGCAAGTGCTATAATATCCTTGAAGCGGCAATTGTTGCTGAGCTGCATCATGCCATGCGGGCAGAATATCTTAATGCCGTTATCAAAGACCCGGCAACCCCTGCGGCCGCTATTGAACCGGCCAAAGCCTTGCTTCAGGAAGTAATGGACTCCAGTGTAGCCTATGGCTGCAATAATTATAGTGAGATATTAATTAAAGATTGTGTAAGATCTAATTTTGCGCATTCCAACGTGACAGAGGAAGAAGTTATTTTATTTCAGGAAATCATCAGTAGAGCGGATTAATTTAACCCTAATAAAAAGTAAAGATTTATATATAACAGAAGGCATCTCTTGTTTAGAAATACAAGGAATGCCTTCTGTTTTTTACACTACAGACTAATTTTTTTAAAAGAAACTGCGAAATCGGCTCCGATGAGTCCAGAGATTTATTCTCCATTATTTAACTATAATTCATATCTTTTACTATATTGCATTATTTATCAAAGGAGAAATGATAGCTATTAAGAAGGAATGTAAGTTTGCTTGTCTAATTAAACACGAAATGGAACAAAATCTGTTTTGTTAGTCAATTATTACATAATATGCCATAGGCATGATTAAAAAACGAGTAAATTACAAGATTTGGAGTTATACATATGAAGCAGTTAACTATTAGAAAGAACGTAGCACGCTTTG
>CAZCEN010000180.1:0-2492 GCA_964497205.1 uncultured Sporomusaceae bacterium | reverse complement strand
GGTACTTGGCAAAAGGAAAAAGTGGGGAAACTTGAGACGGAAACAGCGGTAATGCAGTCACAGCACCATGCAGAGATGCTTGAATTAGATAATTTGGTTGCGTTACGCAAAGCGTATGCGACCTTATGGATTGAGCAACAAAAAGAAGAGATATCCGAACGGTTTTTAGCTACTGAAGAGGAAGCCGTACGAATTTTGCAGGCGCGCCAAGCACAAGGCTTGGTATTACCGGTTGATTCTCTAGAATATTTATCCGGTTATCAGGATGTTAGGCGTGACATAGCTGCTTCCAAGATGCGGCAGGCGCAGGCGTTAAAAGTTATTAGTCTGGCGACCGGGCACATTTGGGACAAGCCTGGAAAGTTAACTGCGCCCTCCTTGCCTAAAGTTGAAGGAAAACAAATCGATTTTGATAACCACCCGGTAATTGTATTTCAAAGTAGGCTTGTATCTCAATACGAAAAGCTGTTAGCCGCCAAATCGCGAACAGACCGAGAAGCAAACCTGAGTATAGGATTAACTGCGGCGCGGGATTTCCCCGGGGATACGGGTAAGGGAGCATATATTGCCTTTTCCATAACAGAGCCATTTAAAGCAATTAGTTCGCAAGATAAGGCTAAACTGGCTGCCGCTGCCGATCTTAAAAAGGTTGAAAATGAAAAGTTATTGATTCGCCTTAAGCTTGACACGCTGGTGGAAGAGGCCATAGCGACGGCTGACTATGCCGCTTCTGATGTTAATGCACAGGTATCACATTTAATCGTCCAAGCGGAAGATATACGGGAAAAAATGCTGCGTCGGGAAGTTTTACCCGGTGATACGTTTGAGCAGTTGCTAACTAGTAAGTTGCAATATTATCGAACTGCACTTGCAATGCTTGAACGGGAAGAAGTATATTTGCATTCGGCAATTGACATTGCTAGCTATGCATATCCGAAAGGTTTGGGTTTTGAGCCGGCAGAACGGATTGTTCCCATTAGGGTAAATAATACTCTGCGGCAAAAGCTGCTTTCCCCAGGCTGGCTGGATTCCCAACATGTGCCGGACAATTTGGAAGTACCCTTGGATTTTTCCGGTCTGCCAACTTTAACAAACACTTTTGTACCGCGTGTGCTAACCTCGCCAAAAGCAGCATCCGCGACTCAAAACACAGAGAATATACCTTGGGCGAAAGTCAAGGCTGCTGTTTATGTATGGGATGCACAGCCGTTTATGCAAGAAAGCACCCGGGCCACGGCACTCAATGAAGTGGTTGCAACCGGTTTTTCCCGAATGCTGATCTCCTTTACGCCACGGAAAATTTCCGAGTTAGCAACGCCTCAAGGAAGAGCTAACCTTGAGGCGTTGCTGGCTGAGGCCAAAGGCAAAGGTCTGCGGATAGATCTCTTGCTCGGTGATCCTACCTGGGCGGAAACGGCCCATAGACAAGAATTAATTACTTTGATTAAAAAACTACAGGGTTTTGCTTTTGATGGAATCCATCTTGATATTGAGCCAGATATGTTATCAGATGCGCCTATGAAACGGGCAGAACTTCTTAAGGGTCTAGCCGAGACAGTTCGTGCCGTCAAGCCAATAACACCATTGCCGATTTCTTTATCTATGCATCCCCGGTATTTAGAGGGGGACCTTGGGATCACTGCCAGACAGGAGCTATTATCGCTGGGATTGGAAGAAGTGATCATTATGATTTATTCCAACAATCCTGAGGCAACAGCCCAAAGAATGGCGGCTATCATAGCAGCAAATCCTACCGTTACATTTTCTTTGGCCCAAAGTGTAGAAAAAAATATTCCTGCAGCCGAAAGCTATGCAGCTTGTACACGGCGGGAGTTTAGAGACGCTATGCGTGTACTTGAAAACAAACTTGCGCCGCAGGGGCTTAAGGGAATTGCTATTCAATCCTGGGAAGATTATAAGAAGAGTGAGGCCTTATGAAAATATCTTTTTCTGTGAATAAAAAAACGGAAGCTGCTGTCGAAAATGGTGTTCGAGTGCCATATACGGCAGCCAGGCGAGTCTTCCCCAAGGTTCGCTGGATTTTGCTTCTGGTACTGGTAAGTTCTCCGTTTATTCTGCTATTAGGTAAGATGCTATTAGATTGGATATTTGTCACCTCACCAGGGACCATTTGGCTGGAGAAAAGAACCATTAACTCGAGCGAATCCGGAACAGTGGATAAGGTCTTTTATCATAGAGGGGATGTAGCTGAGTCCGATGCAGTGATTTTTCGTGTGAAACGCCGGATTCCGGAAAACCGGAAAGAACAAATTGCGCTGCTGGAAGCCGAACGGGATGCGGCAACCAAGGGAAAGGAAAGCGGTAATGTGCCGCTTCCGGCTGCAGGGCGCTTAGAAGAACTAGAATTAGCCAAGCAAAGTGTTATTCATTATGAGCAGGTCTGTAATGATACAAAATGGCTGTTCGACAGGGGCGCGGCAACACGGGCTGAGATGGATGCCGCCGAAAATAAGCTCCGGGAAGCTAAGGCT
>CAZCEN010000179.1:0-7171 GCA_964497205.1 uncultured Sporomusaceae bacterium | reverse complement strand
GCGATCCCGAAATAGGGTTTTCCACATCCATGGCAGCAGGGGTATTCAGATCACCCAGCCTTGAATTATCCGTCATACAGCCATTGGTTACAATGCACAAATCACCATTATTGAGGGGAAGAGTGCCTTTTTTCCCCTCATGCTCATAGCGTATTGCAGTAACGGTAATACCTTCTCCTTCTGCAAAATCCAGATCGGTTACAGTGAACGTAAGACTAAAATCGACACCGGCTTTGTCCAAGTAGGCCTTTATCGGCACAATAATAGAATCATACTGGTTATATCGCGATCGTGTTACTCCCTCAAGCGTATGTATCCGGGAGAATTCAAAAATCATCCGCTGCATATAGCGTTTAAACTCAATCAGACTGGACCACTTTTGGAAGGCAAAGGTGGTTTGCCACATATACCAAAAGTTTGTCTGGAAAAAATGTGGTGTCTGTGCAAACCAATCGGAAATACGCAGGTCGTCCAGTTTTTCTTCCGGAGCAACCAGCAGCTTAAGAAGCGTAATCCGGTCAGCATCGTTGAACCCCATGGACAAAACATCCACTACTTCATGATCTTTATTAATAAGTCTGGCATTCGCATGCGTTGGATGAATATGATCAAAGGCAAGAATCTCGTCGGTTACACTCATGCCTTCCTGCTCTAAGGACGGTATGGAAGAAAGCAGCTCCCAAAAATTTTCGTAAGTTTCCTCATTAAGCATTCTTCCGCCCCGGGCAATAAATCCATCCTTGGCATTCCCCGCTCCATCATTACTTCCGCCCAAAATGTGCATTCCTTCTAAGATATGAATATTCTTGCCGGGAAAATCACAATCCCGAACCAGGTATACAGCGCCTGCCAGAGAACCTAACCCTCCGCCGACAAAATACACTTGCATATTTTCATAGTCTTGCTTCATACCGCAATACCTCCATGGCTTACTTGATTTTCACGGAATAGGCTTTCCGAATGCCCCAAAAAAATACATGGCGGAAAAATACCATAAATTTAATCATTTACTTATAAAAACAGAACCATCGGGTTCCGCCGATGGTTCTGCTTTGTTATTTCACATTATACATCCCTTTACTGCTTAAATAGTTGTAAATTCCTTCACCATGCTGCTGCTCTTCTTTCTGGATATGGTTTAAGGCTTGGCGAACATTAGCATCTGTAAACTCAAAGATGGCAGTGTCATATGCGCCTGACACAAATTTTTCGGTCATCAGCATATCAGTGCAAAGCATAGCGTCGCTCTGACTGGCTGTTGCTGAAGACGCAGCAGAAGCTGTTGATGAAGTCATTGCCGACTGACCGGTTTGAGCATTGCTTTGCATGCTTGTCTGAGATTGCTGTGACTGCTGGCTCTGTTGTCCCTGCCCCATACTCGGGACTTGACCATTCAAGATGGATTCAATTGTATTTAAGTGTTGCTTTTCTTGTTGAGCATATGACTGAAATAGCTGCTGCAGTTGAGGATCAGTGGCTTGCTGGGCATTGCTCTCATACTTTTGGATACATACTTGCTCATGTTTCTTTTGGTCTTGAAGCAGTTGTGTTTCTTTTTGGCTTAATTGCATTGTTAATCTTCCCCCTTTAGTTTTTACTATTTTTCCCGCAAAAAAAAATTCCATTCCCATCCATTAACTATTAATTATGTATTTTGAGGTTTCTAAGCACCTATCTTTTGCTACGTTCAGGAAGCAGGTCTCTAAATACATAAACCAATAGTAGTATACTGGTTCCGACTGCCAGCCATTTAAACCATGGATTATTTACTATGTTATGCCAATGGCTTCCCAGTGCGGCTCCAGCCCCCAAAAAGATGGTTAACCACATAATTGCGTGGATCATGTCGTAGATAAGGAACTTAACAAGAGAAATACCGCTGATACCGGCTACGTAAGGCGTTATATTCCCTATTGTCGGTACGAAGCGGCCGCCAATTATGTAAGCGGGAGCCGACCGCTGCAAAAGTTCTAAGGCCTTATCCATGCGTTCCGGAGTCAGTCTAATATATTTTCTCCACCGCGCTAAAAAAGCTTCTCCAAAATTATGGCCGATCATAAATGCGGAAAACGAACCAAGGAGGTAGCCTAATAGAGATACTACCCAAGCCATGAAAATAGTGAACTCGCCTTGTTTTGCCAAAAAGCCTGCCAAAGCCACTAATACGCTGCCAGGAAAGGGCAGTCCGATTGCTTCCAAAAAAACTCCTGCAAAAACCCCCGGCAAACCCAGACTACCTAAAAATTCAAGAATTCTGTCAAACAAAAAAATCGCCCCTCAGTCTATTATGGCTGACAGTACTTTTAAATATTTATCGATTGGTCTGCAATCCATTCCTTATTGACCATATAGCAATTTTTTAGTTCTTTCGCACTTCCAATAAAAATAAAAAAAATACTACTTTGGCAGTAGCACTTTTTCCGATTTCCAATATTATATAGCAGAGGATTTGAAAATTTGGTGTTAGCTTGCGCTAACCGTTTTTTTCCATCCAATTGTTAGCGGTAGCTAACCTTACTTTTGAGTCAGAACTTAGCTTAAGCAAAGATTAGGAGGTTTTTGTATGTATATCCCAGATAAATTGTCATCGTTAGCCGACCTATCCATTGGCACAACCGGTAAGATCTCTTCGGTAGAAATTGACGGCTTACTCAGAAGGAGAGTTCTGGACTTAGGCATGGTTCCCGGAACGCAAGTACAATGCATCCGCCGAAGTCCAGCCGGTGACCCCATTGCATTCCGGGTGCGCAATACGACGATAGCACTGCGCAGTCATGATGCCAGCTTGATTAAAGTCTACCCTATCTAAATATATGGAGGAGATTAGCCTTGAATACGCAAGTGGAAAACCGCAGCCGGGTATTGCGCGAGCATTTCGGCATAACTTCTGAACCGGAGCAATACGTTATCGCTCTGGCCGGTAATCCCAACGTTGGCAAAAGTACCGTTTTCAATGCTTTGACTGGCTTACGCCAGCACACAGGAAACTGGCCTGGTAAAACGGTGGATAACGCCCAGGGAACTTTTACTTATCGTCAGAAACCGTTCCTGCTTGTTGACCTGCCGGGAACCTATTCGATCCTGGCCCATACGGTAGAAGAACAGGTCGCCCGGGATTTTATCTGCTTTGGGGAACCGAACGCTACCCTCGTAGTTTTAGATGCTACCTGCCTGGAACGCAATTTAAACCTGGCTCTGCAGGTTATGGAAATTACCCCAAACGTGATTGTATGTGTCAATCTCATAGACGAAGCCAGGAAGAAAAATATCACAATTGATTTCCCCGAATTAGAAAAAGAACTTGGCGTACCTGTTGTGGCTACAGCCGCCCGTAAAGGGGAAGGGCTGAATACCCTCCGTGAGACACTGTACCAGGTTAGCACCGGCGAACGCAAAAGCCGCCCCCGGCAACTTGTCTACTCCCCGGAAGTGGAGGATGCGGTTCAGCAACTGCTGCCGAACATACAACGTCTTGTTGATCACAAGGTAAACCCCCGCTGGGTTGCGCTCAGGTTGTTAGATGGAGATAAGTCGTTTATTGAGAGCATTAGCCGCCATTTAGACCTGCAAAACAAAGTCGATTTCCTAAAGGAGGTAACCGCTTTATGAATGGAATCGTAAAGCCGATGACAACATTAGCCGATGTCTGTACCGAGGCGGATAAAGTCCGTCTCAGTTCCGGCAATACGCTCTGTGACACCATCGTATCCGATATTTACGCAAATGCGGAACAAATTGCCCACAAAGTAGTTTCTCATACAACAGAGCGCCCATCTTCCTGGGATACCAAGCTTGATGACCTGCTCACCTCCCGCCTGTTCGGCTATCCGATTATGCTGGCGCTGCTAAGTGTCGTATTTTGGTTAACCATCGAAGGAGCCAATATCCCCTCAGAAATGATTGGCAACCTATTGTTTGCCTTTCAAGATCAGCTTACCGAATGGTTTATGCTTGCCGGAGCTCCCAGCTGGCTTCATGGGGTCTTGGTACTTGGCCTGTACAGGGGATTAGCCTGGGTTGTGTCTGTTATGCTGCCGCCGATGGCCATATTCTTCCCCCTGTTTACCTTATTAGAGGATTTAGGTTATTTACCCAGGGTTGCCTTTAATATGGATAACATGTTTAAAAAGTGCAAAGCCTGCGGTAAGCAAATCTTAACGATGTGCATGGGTTTTGGGTGCAATGCAGCCGGAGTTGTCGCCTGCCGCATTATCGACTCCCCGCGCGAACGGCTGATTGCCATATTAACTAACAATTTTGTTCCCTGTAATGGACGCTTCCCCACGCTCATTGCCATCGCTACTATTTTTATGGGCACCACAGTAGCACCCGAATTTTCAACGCTCACCGTTTCGCTGGTAATCACCACCACCGTACTAATAGGCGTTGCAGTAACCTTTGCGGTATCCTGGTGCCTCTCCCATACAATACTCAAAGGAGAGCCGTCTTCTCTTGTCTTAGAACTTCCGCCCTACCGCCCGCCCCAAATTAGTGGAGTTATCTACCGCTCTATCATCGACCGTACCTTGTTTGTATTAAAACGCGCCGTAATAATGGCAGCACCCGCCGGAGCTATCACTTGGATACTCGGTAATGTTTACATAGGAGACATGAGCATCATTGGCCACCTGGCAAACTGGCTTCAGCCCCTCGGCTTCGCCATCGGCCTGGATGGGTTCATCCTTTTAGCCTTTATCCTTGGGTTGCCGGCTAACGAGATTGTTGTACCTATTTTATTAATGAGTTATCTGTCTACAGGACATATGCTCGAATATGAAAGCCTGGATGAACTGCGGAATATTCTACTAACTAACGGCTGGACCTGGCTGACAGGAGTAAATACACTTTTGTTCTGCCTGCTTCACTGGCCGTGTACCACTACACTACTCTCCGCCTATAAAGAATCAGGCAGTGCCAAATGGACCTTCCTGGCGTTTCTTATCCCTACCGTCATCGCATTCACTGTTTGTTTCGCCGTGGCTCAATCAGCCAGATTCCTCGGTCTGGCCTAGGAAACCTACTACTCACCCTAAATATCCGGTAAGTCTGTAGCCATGGCTGCGGCCGTGGCTGCAGACTAATAAGAAATCGACTTGCGCCGAGCCTCTGGCGAGAGTCAAGTCGATGTTGCCTTTCCAGGCAAAAGTTATCTGCCGGTTAAGGTAATAAAAACCAGGGTTATAACACCCCAGTCTATTTTCTCTTATTACCTTTCTTAGCTTCCCGTATATGTTCAACAAATTTTTCATATATCTCCGGATTATCATTCATGAACCCCATCAACTGCTGAATCGACTCTATCGTTGATGGCGAGAGGTAATGTTCCATCGCTTCCGCTTCTGCAGCAACGTCACAGTCGACACAGATTGTCTTCAGGAATCTCTGCAGAAGTGCATTTCTTTCGACAAGATAATTACCTATCTGTCTACCCTTGTCTGTCAACCCAATCATGCCATACTTCTGATAGGTGATGTATCCGCCCGCACGCAGCCGCCCGAGCGCCTTCGTTACCGAAGGAAGCTTTACATTCAGTTTCTGGCTGATATCTGTCACTCGCACTATATCGTTGCTGGCAGAGAACCGGTAAATTTCCTCTAAGTAATCTTCCAGGCTGGGCGACAACATGGGCGCACCTCCTGCTCTTAGCAGAGTGAATACCATTCTCACTCCACAATTGATAACCTGCTATAGTTTATGCGGCACATTTCCATATGTGTCTATTGGAGAAGAAAAAAATCACTCTTCGGGCAAAGGCCTTGGATGAGCCGCATTACTTACAGCAGTCCATTTCGCCGCAAATCTGGTTGGTTGTCATTATGCTGCAATTGAAGGAGAGAATAAAATGATCACCTCTTATATGATAAGAACAATCAAATATTTCTCAATCGGACTATTTCTTTTCGTCCTTTCCGTTTATGGATTTTTTACTAGCAGTGCCGGTTCCCAAGTCCTATGTGTAATCAGTGGGGTACTCGGTTTAGCTAATGCCCTATATGCCGCATATCTAACAATACAGCATTCAGACAGGCCACGCAGGCAATAGCAAGGTTCAGTGAGTTACCTAACTCGCTCTCTTTCCCACCATATTAAAAGCGATATACAAAAAGCCAACCACATGGAACCAGCCGCATATCCCGCTACTACATCGGTGGGATAGTGAACACCTAAATAAATGCGGCTGATACCAACGGCCACACTCATGATAACCGCGAGTGTCATGATCGTCAGCCGCCCGCGCCAAGAAGCCATAGTACGCATAATTAAAAAAGCCATCATCCCGTAAAAACACATAGTTGCCAGTGCATGACCACTAGGAAAACTAAAACCTGTCTCCTGCACAACCCTAAACATGTCCGGCCTGGCGCGATGAAATAAGTTTTTCAGCAGAAAACTAAGCACCGCACCGCCGGCGAGACAAATGGCCAGAGCACCCATTTCCCGCCAACGTTTCCAGTAAATAAGCAGCAAAAAGGCAGCTCCCACTATTACGAGGTAACTAGTGCCAAAACCTATGTCGGATATAGCAATCATGACTTTATCTAACACTGGATTGGCAAAATAACGGAAAAGCCAAATAAAGCTATTATCAAACAGACTCATGGAGTTACGAAATAAAGTTTCCCATGCAAGCGTACAAAACGAAGTCAACAGTAAAGCACTCAGTAATAAGCTGCCGGTGATGTAAAGCAGTGGCCACCTATCTTCTATCAACAGGAATTTTTCTTTCGCGAATGGATACCATGGAGTTTTTTTAAAGAAATGTCCAAGCAGCCAAAATAAAACAGGCAACGCAATAAGACTAGCTGCCGCGGCAAGGAGAAGCGCACCCACCACAATGGGAACCAGCGGATGCCCCTGCGGTGCAATAATCCAAGGCTTGTGCTCAATGCTGGTACCTGGTTCAACAATAGCTCTTCCGCCTAAAATAATAATTTTCCCAGCTACCGTTGCCCCAGATTTCACTGTCAAATTGCCGTCCACAAGAATAATCCCATCAGTCACGTTACCAGCTATGTTAGCATCACCGCCCGCCACCATCAGTTTTCCAACGGCTTGGCCCGGCGTAAGAGAAGTACTGTTGTGTACAAAAACATCCGGTGCTTCTTGGGAACGCTCTTTCCCGGCGGCCAACCCAATACAGAGCGTGAAAAACAAGACCACAATTCCTATC
>CAZCEN010000178.1:0-7237 GCA_964497205.1 uncultured Sporomusaceae bacterium | reverse complement strand
CGCAAGCTGGCCGAACAGTCGCAGAAGGCAGCCATGCAAATTGCGCAACTAATAAATGGTATTCAAAATGATACCAGTAATGCTGTTGACGTTATGAATGAGGGAACCCGCGAAGTTAGAAAAGGTTCCGAGGTAGTTCATGTAGCTGGTGAGGCCTTTGCCGAAATTGCAGCAATGGTCGATGAGGTGTCAGATCAAATTAAAGATATCTCTCAAGTGGTTGGCCAGATGGCCGACAGCAGTCAACAGATTATTAGCTCGATTAAAGAATTTGAAAACGTAAGAAACCATGCCTCGCAGGAGGTAGCGGCAGTATCGGCAGCTACTCAGGCTCAGTCAGCATTTATGGAGGAAATCGCAAGTTCCAGCCAAAATCTGTCCAGCTTGGCAGGTCAATTACAAAGTGCTATTGATAAATTTAAACTCTAATTATATCAATTAATTAAGACGACTTGCGCCAGAACTTGGTGCAAGTCGTCTTTAGTAAGAAAGCCATGTTTGCTACTGGGGGAAAGAGGGGAATCCCGCCAGACAAACATGGCCTTTATTTTAGTAACTGCGATTTAATTCAAAGGAGTTTACATGTTCGCCATTCATGCTGCTAGTTATCCCGGCTAACAGCATGACGGCAAGGAGTAATCGTTAGATTGATTATTTTGAGTAGTCAAAGAAGCCTTTACCAGTTTTACGGCCAAGGTATCCGGCTTGTACCATTTTCTTAAGCAATGGGCATGGACGGTATTTGGGGTCGCCATAGCCGGCGTATAATACTTCCATGATATAAAGTACAGTATCGTTGCCGATTAAGTCAGAAAGAGCCAAAGGTCCCATCGGGTGATTGAAGCCTAATTTTGCAACAGCATCAATGTCTTCGGCGCTAGCTACGCCTTCCATCAGAGTGAAGATAGCTTCGTTAATCATCGGAATCATAATCCGGTTGCCGACGAAACCAGGGAAATCAGCTACTTTAACAGGAGATTTACCTAATTTGACAGCTAAATCATGTACTGTAGTGTAAGTTTCTTCGCTTGTTGCCAGACCGTTAATGATTTCTACGAGTTTCATAACCGGTGCCGGATTGAAGAAGTGCATGCCAACAACTTTTTCAGGGCGTTTGGTGAAGGCAGCTACAGCAGTGAGTGGTAAGGATGAAGTGTTGGTACCTAAGATGGTGTGAGCTGGGCAAAGTTTGTCCAGGGTTTGGAAGATATCTTTCTTAATATCCATGTTTTCTACAGCAGCCTCAATGACTAAGTCTACATTGCAAGCTTCGGCATTGAGTTCTACTACCCCAGAGATTCTGCCGGTGATAGCAGCTTTTTCTTCTGCGGTGAGTTTGCCTTTTTCTACTGCTTTGGCCAGGTTCTTTTCAATACCTTTGAGGCCTCTTTGCACATATTCTTCAGCGATATCTCTGAGGAAAACGGTAAGACCACCTTGGGCCATAACTTGAGCAATACCACTGCCCATTTGTCCGGCGCCAATGACTAGGACTTTGTTTATTTCCATTTTGCGTACTCCTCCTAAACTAAAATTTTTTATAATGACTCCTTCAGGTGGGGTAAAACCTCACCTGAAGGCTTGTCAGCAATACACTAGATGCGCTCTACGATAGTTGCTACGCCTTGGCCGCCGCCGATGCACAAAGTTGCTAAACCAAGTTTGGCGTTTCTGGCTTTCAGTGAATGCAGCAGGGTAACAAGGATACGGGCACCGCTGGCTCCGATCGGATGACCCAGGGCGATAGCGCCGCCATTTACGTTAACTTTTTCTTTATTAAAACCAAGTTCTTTGCCTACAGCCAGGAACTGAGCGGCGAAAGCTTCGTTGGCCTCAATCAAATCGATATCGCCAATTGTCAGGCCGGCTTTAGCCAGTGCTTTACGGGTAGCAGGAACTGGGCCCATACCCATGATGGAAGGGTCAACGCCGCCTGAAGCAAAAGACCGGATGCGAGCCAGTGGTTGGAGATGTAATTCTTTAGCCTTGGCTGCTGACATAATTACAAGAGCAGCTGCCCCGTCGTTAATACCGGAAGCGTTACCGGCGGTAACAGTGCCATCTTTTTTGAAAGCTGGTTTTAAGCCGGTAAGAGATTGAAGAGTGGTATTCGCTTTGGGGAATTCATCGGTGGCAAAAACAATTTCGCCTTTTTTATTCTTAATAACAACTGGGCAGATTTCTTCTTTAAAAGCGCCGCTTTCGATAGCTTTGACGGCTTTGGTCTGGGATTCGAACGCCAATTGATCTTGTTCCTCCCGGGAGATGCCGTGAAGGGCAGCAACATTCTCGGCGGTAATACCCATATGATAATCATTGAATGCGCACCAGAGACCGTCACGAATCATAACGTCAACTAATTTGGAATCACCCATGCGATAACCCCAGCGGGCTTTTTCTAACACATAAGGAGCCTGGCTCATGCTTTCCATACCGCCGGCAACTACGATGTCGGCATCACCGGTCATAATAGACTGGGCGGCGAGGTTGACAGTTTTAAGGCCTGAGCCGCAGACTTTGTTGATAGTATAAGAGGGGACTTCATAGGGGATACCTGCTTTTATTGCAGCTTGACGTGCCGGGTTTTGTCCCAGACCGGCTTGCAATACATTGCCGAAGATAACTTCATCTACGGCAGCTTTATCAATGCCGGCTTTGGTGGTTGCGGCGCTGATAACGGTAGCACCAAGATCTGCTGCGGATACGGGAGCGAGAGTGCCGTTGAAACTTCCTATGGCAGTACGAACTGCACTGACGATTACTGCTTCTTGCAAAATAGTACACCATCCTTATTTTTATATTGATATATTTAGAAGCCTTCTGGGAGCGGCATACCCCAAAGCGAGGTATTTATATGCTAAGTCCCATTGGTTGATCACGGAAGATGCGTTTATCCATGACTTTCAGCTTGGGCGAGATGATGGGAGCAAAATCCATCAAGGCCAATACATCTTTTTCAAGATCGATACCGGGAGCTAATTCGATAAGCTCCATGCCATTTTCTGTGAGTTCGAAGACGGCACGTTCGGTGATATAGAGGACAGGCTGGTTTATGCTTTGTGCATACTTACCGCTAAAGGTAATTTGTTCGACCTGTTCCAGGAACTTCTTGGCGCGGCCTTCATTTAGAATCGACAGTTTGCCGTTGGCTACCTGTACTTTGAGTCCACCGGCGGTGAAGGTACCGCAGAAGCAAACCCGTTTAGCGTTCTGTGTTATATTAATGAAACCGCCGCAGCCGGCAACCCGGCCTTTAAATTTGCTGACATTGATATTGCCTTGCTTGTCGGTTTCGGCCAGTCCAAGGAAGGCCAGATCCAAACCGCCGCCATCGTAGAAATCAAATTGATAGGCTTGATCCAAGATCGCTTCGGCATTGGTAGCTGCACCAAAACTTAAGCCGCCTGCCGGTACACCGCCTACAGGGCCGGCCTCAACAGTAAGGGTCATCAGGTCACCTAGACCTTCTTCGTTAGCGATCATGGCAACTCCTTCCGGAACGCCGATGCCTAAATTAACTTTGGCGTTAGGAATGAGTTCCATGGCTGCCCGCCGGGCAATAATTTTGCGCTCGTCAAGCGGCATGGGCGCAATGGCTGACAAGGGAACGCGAATGTCGCCGGAATACGCTGGGTTATATTGTTCTGCATATGTTTGCATATGTTGGGAGGGATTGTCGGCAACGACAATATAGTCAACGATAATTCCCGGGATTTTAACACTCATGGGGTGTAAGCTGCCGTTAGCCACTAACCGCTCAACCTGGACAATAACAATTCCGCCTGAGCTTTTGGCGGCCTGGGCCAGTGATATTAGTTCTAGTGAAACAGCTTCTCGCTCAATGGTAATATTTCCTTTTTCGTCGGCGCTGGTGCCGCGGAGCAAAGCCACATCTAACGGGAAAGGTTTGTACCAGAGCCATTCTTCGCCACCGAGTTCGACTACTTCTACTAAGTCTTTGGTAGTGATTTTGTTGATTTTTCCGCCTTCGACCCTTGGGTCGACAAAGGTATTAAGTCCGACTTTGGTAAGCACGCCCGGTTTGCGGCCGGCAATCGAGCGAAACCAATGTGTCAAGGTGCCTTGCGGGAAATTATAGGCTTCCATTTTGTTTTCAACAGCCAGTTTGCCTAATTTTGGAGCAAGGTTCCAGTGGCCGCCAATGGCTCTTCTAACCATGTTTTCTCTGCCGAAATGATTGAGTCCGGCTTCTTTGCCATCCCCTTGTCCGGCGCAAAAAACAAGAGTTAAATCTCTGGGAGCTCCTTCTTGCAGAAAGCGTTCTTCCAATGCGGCAGTTAATGCTTCGGGGTGGCCGTTACCGACAAACCCGCTGGTAGCAACAGTGACTCCGTTTTGTATCAGCTTGGCAGCTTCCTGTGCGCTAATCACTTTAGCCATAAGCCCACTCTCCTTGTTTAGTATCTCGACTATTTTATAATGCAATAATCGTGCCAATCATTTGGATGAAAATTAAAAAAAAGCGGCTGGATACAGTAAAATACGACAAGATTTTTATATAATGATGTCGATATTTTGGAATAATATACAAACCAAAGTATATTAATGTGTTTATTGATATGAACACAATGTCTATTTTTATGTACAAATTCTTTGCCCAAAGCGCCTGAATTGTCTCAGGGGAACCCTATAATCCCTCAAATTGCACTTTTTCCTAGACAGGTACTTACTTATGGCGTATAATTTTTTATAGAGAGCATTAGAAAATGCTGATTAGTAGGTACGAAGCCTTAGTAAAGACGTTAGTCTGCATGCTTTGTGCCTTTTTTGCATTTATAAAAATAGAGAAGGTTATAGGAGGTTCCTGATGCCTAAGCGCGGTATGGGCAGTGCCCCGGCAGCATTTTCCTTGGCCAGTATGCCGGAAATGCTGGCTGTGATGAATTCGGTTTCCAACGGGGTCCTGGTAGTCAACTCTGATGGAATTATCACTCTATTTAATACAGCTGCAGAAGCCCTTAGCGGACTTAGCCGGGCAGATGTAGTTGGCCGAATGGTTGAAGAGGTAATTCCGAACACTGAACTTATGCGGGTGTTGGAGACCGGCGTGGCCGAACTTAATCAGCAGCAAAATATCGGGAAATGTATCATTCTAACCAATCGCACTCCTATTATTATAGATGATAAGCTGGCTGGAGCTGTGGCGGTATTTCAGGATATAACCGAATTTACCGAAGTCACGAACCAGTTGGAAGACGTTAAAAGACTAAAAAGTACCTTGGAATCAGTGGTAGAAAACCTGCAAGATGCAATTGTAGTTGTAAATAAACACGGCATTATCCAACTGATGAACAAAGCCTATGGGGAATTTTTGAATATTGATACATCAACAGTTGTTGGTAAACACGTGCGGGATGTTATTCCCAACACCCGGATGCATTTGGTAGTTCAGGAAGGTAAGGCCGAAGTTACCGAGATACAAAAAATTCAAGACCATAACTGTATCGTAACGAGAATTCCGATTATTAAAGAGGGCGAAATTGTAGGTGCGATCGGTCACTTAATTTTTAAAGATGTCAAAGATCTCCAGACACTGGCCGGCAGAATAAGTAAGCTGGAATCTGAACTTGAATATTATAAGGAAGAGTTATGCAAGGCCTATGGTGGTAAGTATACTTTTGACAATATTATAGGTAACAGTGATAAGATGAAATGGCTCAGAGAAATTGCCGCCAAAGCAGCCAAGGGTACCTCGACCGTACTCATCTTGGGGGAGAGTGGGACAGGCAAAGAATTGTTTGCGCATGCTGTCCATAATGCCAGCCGCCGGGGTGGAGGTCCGTTTATAAAGGTCAACTGTGCCGCATTGCCTGAGAACTTATTGGAAGCCGAGTTGTTCGGTTATGAAGAGGGCGCTTTTACCGGTGCGCGTAAAGGCGGCAAACCGGGTAAATTTGAGCTTGCTAACGGCGGAACCATTTTCTTAGATGAAATTGGCGAAATGTCACTGGCTATGCAGGTAAAATTATTGCGGGTGCTGCAGGAACGGGAACTGGAACGCTTGGGTGGAACCAAAACAACCAAATTGGATATCAGGGTTATCGCGGCCACAAACCGGGATTTGGAAACAATGATTGAAGAAAATCGGTTCCGGCAGGATTTATACTACCGGTTGAATATCTTCACATTGAACATTCCACCACTGCGCGAAAGACTGGAAGATATCCCGGTGCTATGTAAAATCCTATTAAAAAAAATAAGCAGCCAGGTAGAGCACCGGGTCGAAGGGGTAACTCCTGAGGCTATGGCGTTACTGCTGCAGTACAATTGGCCCGGTAATGTCCGCGAGCTTGAAAATATCTTAGAACGGACAGTTAACTTAATGGATGACGCAACCCATATCAAGCCGAAGCATCTTCCGCCGATGATCAAAAAGGGATCTAAAGACGGAGAACCACAGATTATTGAAGAAAGCCCGAATGATTTGGCAGATATTAAAGAAGACGCAGAGAAACAGGCCATCTTGCGGGCACTGACCGCAGCCGGCGGTAACAAAAGTAAAGCGGCTAAGATGCTGGGAATACATCGATCAGGATTTTATCAGAAACTGCAAAAATATAATATCGGTACTACTAACTAATAATGTAGAAGTAAGGGTGAAAAATTAACTCCAAAATCTACCGGACAGCGGGAGTTGATTTTTTTTACCCGGCGGGATATAATAGCAAAGTAACATTTTTTTTAAGAAGCCCTTGCGGCGGTGAGAACGAATGAATGACAATTACTATATGGGGTTGGCCCTGGAAGAAGCCCAAAAAGCCTACGAATTAGGTGAAGTTCCTATTGGCGCGGTACTGGTTATGGATAATCAAGTGATAGCTAGTGCGCATAATATGCGGGAATCCTGGCATGACGCTACAGCGCATGCCGAAGTAATTGCTATTCGTGAGGCCTGTAACTCCTTACGCCGCTGGCGGTTGACTGGAGCTACGCTTTATGTTACTATAGAGCCGTGTCCCATGTGTGCCGGAGCTCTTGTTATGAGCCGCATTGATAGGTTGGTATACGGGAGTCCGGACTACAAAGCCGGAGCAGTGGAGTCGCTATTCAATATAGTGCAAAACCCTGCGCTGAATCATCGTCTGGAAGTAACTGCCGGTGTACGTGCCGACGAATGCACCGCTATCATGAAAGATTTCTTCCGGCAGCGTCGAAAATGACATAATGGAGAGGTGTCCGAGTGGTCGAAGGTGCTTGACTCGAAATCAAGTGTCCT
>CAZCEN010000177.1:0-7293 GCA_964497205.1 uncultured Sporomusaceae bacterium | reverse complement strand
GACTTTTATAAAGAAAACGCAAATCACACTGTGCCTTTGGCGAATGGAAGCTGCCTTTGCCTTATTCAGGGAACAAAAAAAATCCTTACCCCACGCCGGCCTATTCGTACAGATCCAGGAACACAAAAACTAGCCTCAACCCGCAAGGGTTGAGGCTAGTTTTCTTCTTGCAAATAATACGGTTTCCTGTCCGGACAAGCGTACTGAAAGGCAACGAGATTCTCACGCCGCAAAAAAAATCTGAGCATGGATCAAAGGACCGTCAGACTAAAGTACAACAATACCTCATTTTTTTTGCATGCAGGAATTTAAAGAAATTGCTTCTCGAAAATAAGTTGTCTTTCCATACACTTCTTTTATACTCAATTCACATGCTGTACTTCGCTGAAACAGCTTCTGGGCAGGGTGGCTTTTTCAGTGACTGCAAACCGTGGCCCTTGAGTCATTTAAAATAATATTAAGATATTTCCATAAAATAGAAGGATATTTTAACACACGGTAAGAAAAAAATACTATCGATATTTTCCATCTTACACCAATCTTGTTAAATACTAACGAATATGTATTAGAGGATGATAGTATGGATTATCTTATTGTATCTATAGTTAGTTCGATAATTGGAACGGCGTTAATGATACTGATTTATACCTATCTATATATCGTTTATCGTGAACGCTATATTGGTCTTTGGATTTTAAGCTGGTTATTTCTTTTCCTGCGGAATATTCTTTTTGATTCCGGTATGCTTGATTGGACGCAATCGTTAGTATGGTTTAGCTGTTTTCAAATCATAACATTTGGTGTTCTTTTAATATTTGTACAGGGTACCTATCTATTCATTGGCAAACCAACAAATAGACGATGGCAATATGCTGTAACAAGCTTCTTTTTGCTGGGTTGTATGTTATCAATAATGCACTTGCCTTTAGGGTATCGTCTCTTACCTTGCACCGTTTTTGGCGGAATTACGGGAATATGGCTAGGCATAACCTTCATGCGCCATTTGCAGCTAAAAAGCATAAGTAAATTTCTACTTGGATACGGCTTTATATTCTGGGGCATCCATTTTCTAGACTTGCCCTTCTTAATTGACGAGACATGGTTTTTGCCCTGGGGATATTTAGTTGAAAGTTTGCTAAGACTTTTTGTTGCCATTGCCACCTTGTTAGTATATTTTGAAAAAACAAAATCAGATCTGATGGATAAAGAGGCTCTTTACCGATTATTAGCAGAAAATGCTGTCGATAGCATTTACCGTTACCGACTTTTGCCAACACCAAAACTTGAATACATAAGCCCATCCATTTATTCTTGTACCGGTTATACGCCTGAAGAGTTCTATGCTGATGCGAATCTTTTGTTTAGTTTGATCCATCCCGAAGATTTCACGATGTTTTGCCAGTTCTTCAATAATCCAGCCCTCTTAGACTACGTCCCTCAATCATTTCGTTTAATCCGCAAAGACAAAAATACGATCTGGGTTGAACAGACCTGTGTTCCTATTTATGACCACAATGGCAAACTTCTGGCTTTAGAAGGTATTATTCGCGACATCACCTCGCGAAAAAGCCTGGAGCAAATCGCCTTACGGGCTGATCGGTTAAACACGGTAGGAGAGATGGCTGCCAGTGTCGCTCATGAAATACGAAACCCTATGACAACAGTACGAGGCTACTTGCAGTTTTTAGTAAGCAAAGAAGAATTCTCTCTCTATCGGGACCGGTTTGAGTTGATGATTCAGGAGCTTGACAGAACGAATTCAATCATCAAGGAATATCTTTGCATGGCAAAGGAAAAGCGGACTGACCTCAAAAAATGCAGCCTGAATCGTATTATCCAATCACTGCTGCCGCTTATTCAAGCTGAGGCCATTGCCTCAGCAGCAGACGTAACCCATGATCTTTCAGAAATACCCGAACTACCATTAGATGAAAATGAGATTCGACAACTACTGCTGAATTTGGTCCGAAACGGGTTAGAAGCAATGCCCACAGGCGGCAGCCTAACTATATCCACGTTCATGGACAAAGATAAAGTCATCCTATCGGTTAGCGATAAAGGCCAGGGCATCCCTGATCACATATTAAATAATTTGGGTAAACCCTTTTTAACAACCAAGGACACCGGAACTGGCTTAGGATTACCAATGTGTTATCGAATTGCCCAGCGGCATCAGGCTGATATTCAAGTCAAAACAAGCAATCAAGGCACAACGTTTTTCATTCGCTTCAGTATTGCCTAATTTAATGAAAAAGACAGCCCTAATCCTATAACGGTTAGCTAATTGATTCCCCCCTTTTCTTTATTTTTAAGAAAAGGGGGGAATTTCTTTTACCATTCACATTCCAAAATAATTCACAATATTCCCAAATTCTACATTTTTCTATAGGAATGACGTACCAATTTCACGTATCTTTCGTCAGAGGGAGGTGAGTATTATGAAGACCTAGTTTATGTACTGCCGCCAGCAAAGAAATTAAAGGAGTGAAAAACAATGAACAAAGGCTTACAGGCAACGGTAAATTACAACGAAGAGGTACAAACAAATTTTATAGTGGGGATTGCGAAAACTGCTGCAGAAAAGAAAGAAATCTATGCATTTCGCTATCAGGTCTATGTGGAAGAAATGTCACGGCAGTTAAAGGCAACGGAAGAGGAAGAGGGGTTGCTCTATGGTGAAATGGATGATTGGAGCTATCTAATCTACGTCAAAGCCGGATTACAGATTGTCGGTACCGCCAGGGTTAACATCGGAGAGATTGAAAAATTCCCTCCAGACTTAATCAATCAACTCTCCTTAGATCGGTTTCAGAAGTTTTATGAAGGAAAGGAAGATCGTAAATTTGCTCTTAGCACAAAGGTTGTGGTAGCACCAGAATATCGTAATTCCCAAGTATTATATCTAGTCATAGCAAAAGCATATGAACTATATTGTGAGCATCGGGTGCAATTTAGCTTTGGGGGCTGCAACATGTATTTGCTCCGGTTATATGAAGAGGTAGGGCTTCGTCGTTTTGGCAGGAATTTTACAGATCCAGGATACGGATTAATTACGCCGATCGTTTGGCTTGTCGATGATATCGAGCATATGAAAAAACTGCACTCTCCATTCTATCGTCTAGCGCGCAAAAGACAAGGAGTAAACCAACAAGTTATTGACTGGTTTTTTAATGAATTTCCCGAAGCCACCAATGTAATAAACAGTCGATTAACTACAGAAGAAGAGTTTTTGAGCGCCCTATCTACTCGTTTAGGCAACTCTCCTGAAAAAGTTATGCCTATACTACAAGGACTGTCTGAAACGGAAGCAATGAAATTCTTACACGTATGCGGCCTGGTTGCCCAGTGCCATGCGAATGACTATATTACAACCAGCGGCGACCCCAGCAATGAGCTTAACATTTTGCTTTCGGGAAAATTGCAAATAGCCAATGCCGGTCCAGATGCAAATAGAATTTATCCTGGTCAGCACTTTGGAGCAATTGGTCTAGTCGACCCGGCCTTTAACACCCAGGATATTATTGCGACTACTATGACAGACATATTGGTGCTGTCACGAATTTGTTTTTCAAAGTTCCGTCACCGTTATCCGGCTATTGCCAATCAGGTACTAGATAATCTATCTCACATGACGAATATGCGGAGGGTTAAATGATGCAAAGTAAACTTGATATATTGCTTGTTAACAGTATGGCGCCGCGTCAACGCATCGCCTCAGATGCGGCGCTGGAAAATGGCTTGGCGACCCTGCGCACCTACTTGGAAGACAAGGATTTCCGGGTAGACATTATTGACGAACAAAGGATTTCGGCGACAGAAGCAGGTGTGCCCAGATGGTGCTTGAAACTGTTGCAGCTTATCGTCCGGCTGCAAATGAAAGCCTATCGTAAAGGGAGGTATTTATGGCTTATCCTCATGTTGATTGGCTGGCCCATCCAAGCTCTGTCAATGCATTATAGAAACCAATATTTAAGTCGCAAAATTGACGACATCATCCAAACCCTCCGTGATAACAATATCCATCTATTAGGAATCAAGGTTTGGTACGGGGATTCCTTTAAATGGAGCAAACTGCTTGCAGCCAAAGTTAAGGCAGCCTGCCCCGAAGTGATTATCATCGCGGGCGGTCCACAGATAAAAGTATATGGGGAACACATCTTCCATGAAACTGATTTTGATGTGGCGATCATGGGTCCTGGTGAAGAAATACTGGAAAAAATGATTGTTTTAGACCGGCAGGTCAGCAGTAAAAGCGAATTTTTACACAGATTTCATGCGGAAATTGACCAGTCAAGATTGGCTAAAGCGGGAATTTTCCAATGCATGGACGACGTAGCCGAAAATCAGGAACATAAATACCAGCCTACTATCCCCCGCTATAGGGCAGTAGATTTAGAGGACAAGCTGCTGTTTCATACCTTAGTGGACGGTTTTGGCTGCACCTGGAATAAATGCAACTTTTGTTCTCATACCAGGCAGGCCTTCTACCAACCACGCCCTGTACAGGAAATAGTAAAGGAATTCGAATTAATGAGCCGGCAGGGTATTGGCTTTTTTCGATTCAGCAGTTCAGAGACGCCTGTCGAACATGGCAAGAATATCGCCCAAGCGATTCTAGAGAAAGGACTTTCGGTAAATTACTCGATGTTTATCCGGGCGGTTAAAGTAACCCCTGAAGTTTACAACGCCTATTGTCTAATGATACAATCCGGCCTGCGAGCCGTATTTATGGGGGGTGAAACCGGTCATGATCTAATCAATGAAACGGTCATGAATAAAGGTATTCATAAGAAAGAGCTTGCAGACACCATCAACTGCATAAGACTTGCCGCCACAGCCGTAGGCAAAAGCTGCCGGATTGGGTTGTCTCTAATTTACCCCACTCCTGTTGTTGACGGTGTTACTTTGCAGGACGTTTTTGAAGAGAATATGCGTTTGATTCAAGAAACACTGCCGGACACGGTAATTGTCAACCCGCCGGCGGTCTTTCCTAAAACTAGCTGGATGAATAACGCAAATGCATTTGGCTTTTCTATCACTCCCGATTTTGTCTACAATATGATGCAATACGAATACTCAACTTATAAGCCGGTTGAGTTATGGGGTAATCTGGGCTTTTCCTTGCAGGGCAAAACCACGCCTGAAATTATAAAAGAAACAGGTAGGTTAAGAACCGCAATTGCGACTCTGGGCATTCCAACAGATATTTCCGATGAATGCCTGATGATGACAGAAGCAATCGGCTACACCACTAAAGCCGATTTGCTGCAATTCAAAAATGAATCCTTACAAGACATCATGTCCGGGAGTAATCGCTACATGAGAGAAGTAATAGAAAAAATCAACACGCAAGGCCGGCGCATGGCAAATAGTAAACTCAATACACACTAAGCGACGATTAATCCATACGACAGCTTTTCCTACTGCACAAGATATTATAAATTAGTTAGCAGTACCTTTGGCGCCAACGGAAGCTGCTCTGCTCTATTCATGGAACATAAAAAATCCTTAACCCACGCTTAGCGTAGGTTAAGGATTTTTTGCATATTAGCTATAGATGCGGGTCATTCGTTACCCTGCCTCTTTCATTGCTATCATTTCTTCGGTAAAAAGATTACTCAAATCCAATATCATCAGCAATCTCTTGTCCACTTTACCGATGGCCTTGATAAACGGATTAGACTGCGCTATATCATTTACGGCTTCAAATTCAGCCTGCTCCAGCCGTATTACTTCTGTGACCGCATCAACCACAAGCCCTATTTCCTGGCCTGCCACTTCGATAATAAGCGCTTGTTTTGCCACGCCTTTTTCAGTTGGTAAGGCAAACTTTCCTGACAGGTCAACAACCGATATCACCTTACCCCGAAGATTAATAATTCCTTCCATATAGTCAGGCGTGGTAGGTATTTTAGTAGCACCGTTATAGCGAATAATTTCTCTGACCTGAGATATTGGTATTGCATACTCTGCCGTTGCCAACTGAAAAACAACTAATTGTTCGGATGACACAATATCACCATCCTTTCCTCTAAATACTAAATCCGGAACTGGCTGACGGCTGTCTGGAGATCCTGGGCCAGCTTGGCAAGGCTCTGACTGGAAGAGGCGATTTCCTCCATGGATGCCGATTGCTCTTCTGTGGCTGCCGACACCGTCTGCGCTTCGCCAAGTGCCATTTTGCTTTGCTTATCAATTTCTTTCATCGACGTTACGATATGTTGGCTGCCACCGGCCATCTGCTGCATCGCAGCAGAAATCTCTTTTACTTGCTCTGATACTTGCGTTACCAGCGTTTTAATTTCTTTAAACGCCTGGCCTGTCATCGTAACAACATCTGTCCCGACCTTGACTTCCCGGGTACCTTCATTCATAGCCACGACGGCTTTATCTGTATCTCCTTGGATTTCGCTAATCAGCGTGGCAATTTGTTTTGCCGCATCCTGAGATTGTTCGGCCAACTTACGCACTTCTTCCGCAACAACAGCAAAGCCTCTTCCCTGTTCGCCCGCTCTGGCCGCCTCAATAGCGGCGTTAAGTGCCAATAAGTTTGTCTGTCCGGCAATTCCGGATATCGTATCGACAATCTGACCGATTTCTTTCGACCTCTCGCCTAATTTAGCAACAACTTGCGCGGAATTGTTGACAGTCTGTTCAATCGAAGCCATTTGGCTGACCGCCTTCTCAACCGCCTTATCGCCTTCGGTTGCCTTTTCGGCAGCTTGAGAGGAATTGCCGGCTACCTGGTTGGCACTAGCGGCCGCTTGTTGAATACCGGCTGACATTTGCTCAACCACGGCGGAAGTTTCATCTACTGCTTTTGATTGCTTTTCTGCACCTTGCGCCACATCGTTAATAGCTCCGGCTACTTGTGTTACAGCCTGAGCCGACTGTTCGGCACCGGCTGTCAATTCTTCCGAAGAAGCGGCCACCTGTTCGGCCGATTCATGTACCTGTTTTAGAATAACACGGATACTTCTGCACATGTTTGCCAACGCATCGCCTAATTGGCCAACCTCATCTTTCCCTACCACTCTCCGGGGCTTATCACGAAAATCGCCGGCCGCCAACTCTTCACAAATGGTTACCATAGCTTGCAGTGGACTTGTTATCAGCCTGGCAACGAATACCCCAATTCCGCCTAATATGACAAACATGATTATTATAAACCCTATTGTAATCTGTTTACTCTTCTCGAATGCTGCAGCATTTTCTTTATTCATTTGGTCAGCTATTACGGTGTAATGATGGGAAAGTTCTCTCATATCGGCAACATACGCAGCGCTCAAAGGT
>CAZCEN010000176.1:0-7293 GCA_964497205.1 uncultured Sporomusaceae bacterium | reverse complement strand
AAACGTATGTCAGAGATAATTGCCGAGGAATTGCCCGTAGTTGCTAATAATATTGCAGTTTTATCCGGTCCTAATCATGCCGAAGAAGTAGCACTAAAGTCTCCCTCGGCCACAGTGGCTGCGGCTAAATCCCGTAAAATAGCCGAGTATGTACAAGAGACCTTTATGCTGCCATTCTTTCGTGTATATACTAACCCTGACATTGTCGGTATAGAGTTGGCGGGAGCACTTAAAAATATCATTGCTCTTGGGGCTGGTATTTCCGAGGGGTTAGGATTTGGTGACAACGCTAAATCAGCCTTAATGACCCGTGGTTTAGCTGAGATTACTAGACTTGGTATGGCGATGGGCGCAAATCCGTTAACTTTTGCCGGCCTTGCTGGTATTGGTGATCTTATTGCTACCTGCACCAGCAAGCACAGCCGCAATCGTCGTGCCGGTCTTCTGCTGGCAGCAGGCAAAACCTTCGAACAAATTCAAGAGGAAACTTCTATGGTCGTTGAAGGCATACGCGCAACAAAAGCGGCCAATCAGCTTGCCGCCAGGTATAACATTGAAATGCCGATAACAGAACAAATTTACCAAGTTCTATACCAAAATAAATCCCCTAAAGATGCTGTCCTTGATTTGATGACACGTACCAAAACCAATGAAGTTGAAGAAGTTGCACTTAATAATTTAAATTGGAACTAAATAAACTTGGCATAAAAAAGTATGGTAGCTAATAAAGTAAGGTATGATTTACTTTTTAGTTACCATACTTTTTTATATTTTGTAATATTTGGAGTGGCCTGTCATATATTTATAATGACAATTACCGTAATCAGGGAGGGAGACGCCAGATGGAAAAATTCGACCTGTTTAGAGATATCGCCGAACGCACCGGTGGAGATATTTATATTGGTGTAGTCGGTCCAGTCCGCACTGGTAAATCTACTTTTATTAAGCGTTTTATGGAGACCATGGTACTGCCTAATATTACCGATCCTTATGACAAGGAACGCGCAAAAGATGAGCTGCCACAAAGCGCAGGCGGCAAAACTATCATGACTACCGAACCAAAGTTTATTCCCAACGAGGCAGTCGAAATCAATGTTAAAGACAATGTAAATGTTCGGGTGCGGGTTGTAGATTGCGTTGGCTACACAGTAGATGGCGCACTTGGCTACGAAGAAGAAGAAGGCCCTCGCATGGTGCTCACACCCTGGTTCGAAAACGAAATTCCGTTCCAGGAAGCTGCTGAGGTTGGCACCCGTAAGGTAATAACCGAACACTCAACAATCGGTTTAGTTATTACTACAGACGGTTCTGTTACCGATCTGGCCAGAGATAAATATATTCCGGCTGAAGAACGCGTTATCACAGAACTAAAAGAACTTCAAAAACCCTTTTTAGTTCTTCTTAATACTAATAGACCGAATTCTAAAGAAACCCGGGAGCTTGTCGCTAAGTTAGAAGGAAATTATGACGTACCGGTTATTCCTGTAGACTGCGCTCAATTAACACATGATGACATCTATGGAATTTTGCAGGAAGTATTATATGAATTCCCCGTTAAAGAAGTTAACATTACACTGCCTAAATGGGTCGAAGAACTTGATAAAGATCACTGGCTTCGTCAAAAATTTGAGGGAGCAGTTAGTGATGTAGTTCAATATATCCGCCGATTACGCGATATCGATAGAGCGATTGATGATTTATCAGGTTATGACTTTGTTGCCGACGTAATTCTCCACGACATGGATCTTGGCAGCGGCATTGCCGTTATTGAAATGACCGCCCGCTGTGATCTATTCTATAGTGTTCTTGAAGAACTAACCGGCTTTACCATTACTGGCGAACATCATCTATTACGTCTCATGAAAGATCTTTCTGTAGCCAAACGGCAGTATGACAAGATTTCCGCGGCTCTTGAAGATGTTGAGCAAACAGGCTATGGCATAGTGCCGCCGCAGCTTGATGAAATGATATTGGAAGAACCCGAAATTATCCGTACAGGTAATCGCTTTGGTGTAAAACTTAAGGCTTCTGCGCCATCTTTACATATTATTAGGACAGATGTACAAGCTGAAATTTCACCAATTATCGGTACTGAAAAACAAAGTGAAGAGTTAATACAGTATCTTATGCGTGAATTTGAAGGAGAGCCTGAAAAAATCTGGCGAACCAATTTATTTGGTAAATCATTAAATGAACTTGTCCGCGAAGGTATTCAGAATAAACTGACAGGTATGCCGGAAAATGCACAAATAAAACTAAAAGATACCTTGCAGAAGATTGTAAATGATGGTAGTGGCGGGTTAATATGTATCATTTTTTAAAAAAAGACTATATTTTTCACGAAATTAATAGTCAGTCTGTAAAGGGCTGACTTTTTTTTTGTATTTCCGCTTGTAATTATATGCTATTTGATGATATAATGTCTACCATATACAGATATACATCCGTTGTAGCAGTACCAAGGAGGGAAAAGTATGGTTACAGGTCAAAAAGCAGTTTTTTATCTAGTTCGGGAAGAGATTTTGCCCGAAGCGATAAAGAAAACTATTAAAGTAAAAGAGTTATTAAAACGTGGAGAAGCTAGAACAATTAACGAAGCAGTAGAAAAAATGGAATTAAGTCGTAGCGCCTATTATAAATATAAGGACTATGTATTTCCGTTTTACGAAGCTAGTAAAGAAAAAATTGTTACCCTTGCTTTACTATTAGAACACAAATCAGGTGTTTTATCGAGAGTTTTGAACACTATCGCTAATGAACACGGAAGCGTACTTACCATCAATCAAGGTATCCCCTTACAAGGAGTTGCCAACGCAACAATCTCCATTGAGACGGCCGAGTTGGTTATTGATTTGGAAGCAATGCTTGACAAACTACGCATGGTAGACGGAGTGAAAAGGCTGGAAGTTTTAGGTCAAGCTTAGGAGGAGAACTATGAGCGCAATCCATATTGCCTTGCTGGGAATGGGTACCGTCGGTACCGGTGTTGTAAAAATATTATCTAATCATGCTCCTAACATTGAAAAAAAGGTAGGAGCACCTGTTATTATAAAGAAAATACTGGTACGAAATCCTAATAAAACAAGAGATATAGCTACAGATGCTCAGATTGTCACCAATTTTGATGAAATATTAAATGACCCTGACATCAAGGTTGTTGTTGAAATTATGGGTGGCGAATTTCCTGCTAAAGACTATATGTTAGCCGCACTTAACGCGGGCAAACATGTTATTACTGCAAATAAAGACGTCGTCGCTAAGCATGGCCGCGAACTATTTGAAGCGGCCGAAGAAAATCATACCGATTTCTTATTTGAAGCTAGCGTTGGCGGTGGTATTCCCATTATCAGACCACTTAAACAGTGTTTGGCCGCCAATAAAATTAGCGACATTATGGGTATTGTCAATGGTACTACCAACTATATGCTCACCAAAATGACTAATGAAAAAATGGATTACGGCGATGTGCTGGCAGAAGCTCAAAGCAAAGGCTACGCTGAAGCCGACCCGACAGCTGATGTTGGTGGTTACGATGCAGCCCGCAAAATTGCTATTTTGGCCTCTATCGGATTTGGGGCCAGAATTACCTTGGATGACGTCTATGTTGAAGGGATAACCAATATTACTATTGAGGATATAGAGTACGCCCGGGAACTTGGCTATGTAATCAAACTTCTCGCTGTAGCCAAACAAGATGAACACGGCATTAATGTCCGGGTACATCCGGCTTTCTTACCCAATACACATCCGTTGGCTGCAGTAAATGACGTATACAATGCCATATTTATCAAAGGAGATGCCGTAGGAGAAACTATGTTTTATGGCCGCGGCGCGGGGGAATTGCCAACAGCCAGCGCAGTAACTGCTGATATTATTGATGTTGCCCGTGATATTCGCCATAATGTCAGCAGCAGAATTTTGTGCACTTGCTTTGAACAAAAACCTGTCTACCCAGTTAACAAGACTGAATCTCCTTATTATATCAGGTTATTAGTAGAGGATAAACCTGGTGTGCTAGCGGCAATCGCCGGCGCTTTTGGCGCTCAACAAGTCAGCCTGCACTCAGTAATTCAGAAACGTAAAGTTGGTTCTGCAACTGAACTTGTACTTATAACCTACCGGGTATCGGATGAAAGCATCCGCCTAGCCATGAATACCTTGCTTGGTATGTCCATAGTGAGTAAAATTGGCAACGTAATTCGCGTAGAAGCAGAACAAATTTCATAGCATAACAAGGTGGCGATACCATGGCAAATGCCGTAAAAATCCGCGTACCGGGAACAACGGCCAACTGCGGTCCAGGCTTTGATGCGGTCGGCATAGCCTGTACAATATATAACGAGCTGGAGCTTAGCTTGAGCAATGAAGGCGGGATATCTCTCGAAGTAATTGGCGAAGGTGCGGGAGCCATCCCCTCCGATAATTCCAATGTTGCCGTTAAGGCAATTAAAATGGTTCTAGCCAAAACCGGCCACAATTATCAAGGTATCAAATTGAAACTGACAAATAACATTCCTTTAGCAAGGGGACTGGGAAGTAGTGCTGCAGCCATCGTCGGCGGCCTTATCGCTGCTAACGAACTAACCGGTAACTCGCTTACTAAAGAAAATATTCTTGATATGGCAACCGCTCTTGAAGGTCATCCCGATAATGTGGCTCCAGCTATTTTTGGCGGGATTACCATTAGTATCCTAGACAGCGGTAATACCCAGTACTTACGCTTCCTGCCACCCAGCGGCTTTTCTATGGTAGTTGTTATTCCCGCGTTTAATTTATCGACAAAGGCGGCCCGTAAAGTTTTACCGGACTCGGTACCTTTTTCCGATGCAGTATTCAATGTCGGTCGGACGGCGCTCTTAGTTGGTGCATTGTGTTCCGGCGAACTAAAACTATTATCTTCGGCGCTTGAGGACAGATTACATCAACCATACCGTGAAAAACTTATTCCGGGTATGGCGCAGGTATTGTCAGCAGCTCGCCAAGCCGGAGCCCTGGGAGCCGCGTTAAGCGGTGCAGGCCCCTGTCTTATAGCCTTTACTTCTAGCAAATCCGAGGAAGTAGGGCAGGCAATGGTTAAAGCCTTCAGAATCCACAATGTAGAAGCAAAGTTTCATATACTAAATATCGATACGCAAGGCGCAATCAAACTATAGCTAATAACGAACCCCCTGCTCAAAATAAATGAGCAGGGGGTTATTTTATGTGTTTTACGACACAATAACTTCAACTGACCGAATTTTACCATTAGTATTAGAGCTAGGCTTAGTTTACTACTATGACAACAGGAGGTATCCCTCGTGGCTAAAGTAATCGTTATTGGTGGGGGGTGGGCAGGCTGCAGTGCAGCCGTATCCGCAAAGAAAGCCGGGGCCGAGGAAGTAATCCTGCTTGAGCGAGCAGATATGCTCCTTGGTACAGGGCTAGTCGGTGGTATCATGCGCAACAATGGCCGCTTCACAGCTACTGAAGAAGCCTTTGCACTGGGCGGTGGTGATATATTTGAGGCAGTTGACAAAGTTGCCCGCCACAAAAACATCGAATTTCCCGGCCATAAACATGTTACCCTTTATGATGTTGCCCATGTTGAACCTGCCATTAGAAAAGTTTTAGAACGCTATGGTATTACCTATAACCTTATGGCCAGAGTACGCGATCTTACTATGGAAGGTCAAAAAATTAAATCAGTCATTACCGATAAAGACGACGAAGTATATGGTGATATTTTTATCGAGGCTACTGGTACAGCTGGCCCACAAGGTCAATGCAGCAAATATGGCAATGGATGTGTAATGTGCATTATTCGCTGTCCAACATTTGGACCTAGAATAAGCATTGCCGCCCGCGCTGGAGTTCGGGAGATGATCGGAAGAAAAGCAGACGGCAGCTTAGGAGCAATGAGTGGTTCATGTAAACTTCACAAAGAATCCTTAGGCCAAAATATCGTCAAAGAACTTAATGCCAAAGGCGTTGTTGTTGTCCCTATCCCCGATGAGTTAAAGAAGGCGGGTTCACTTTCAATTAAAGCCTGCCAACAGTATGCCTTAAAAGAGTTTGCCGACAACATAATTCTTCTTGATACCGGTCATGCCAAACTAATGTCACCGTTCTATCCACTGGACAAATTGCGGAAGATACCCGGGTTCGAAAATGCCCGTTACGAAGATCCTTATGCCGGCGGCGTAGGCAATTCGATGCGGTTTACAGCGCTGTCTCCTCGCGATAATGCCCTTAAAGTTCAAGGCGTAGACAATCTATTTTGCGGCGGCGAAAAAGCCGGACTCTTGGTAGGTCATACCGAAGCCATTGTCACAGGCATATTAGCAGGCCACAACGCCGTTCGCTGTACTTTAGGAAAAGAACTTCTGGTACTGCCAGAAACTTTAGCAATTGGCGATGCTATTGCTCACGTTAGAAAACAAATGGAGACAGAAGACGGTCTAAAACTTAAATATACTTTTTCCGGCGCTCAATACTTTACGCGCATGCAGGAAAAAGGCTTATATACTACGGATGTCCACGCAATAAAGGATCGCGTCACCAACGCAGGTTTAACCGATATCTTTGCTCAACCCGTTACATAAACTAAACAGTGACGGGATAGGTTTAGATCGTCGATTTTTACCTTATCCCGATGATGGCTTATTCGCTCAAAGGATAAGGTCCAATCCCGTCTAAAACCAGTGATCGATACAAACAAATGATCGAAGTTTCCATAATAAACAGGGTTGTGCTGTTGACAAAACATTGCAAATTAGGTACAATATATTTTGTCAGTCAGCACATTATAAGAAAATAATGACTGATTAAAATGTCGGGGCGTAGCTCAGTTTGGTAGAGCGCTACCTTGGGGTGGTAGAGGCCGCACGTTCAAGTCGTGTCGCTCCGACCAGAAATTTCGCGGATTCGCAGGTATTGCGAATCCGCTTTTATATTAATATATCCGCCGAATTGTTTCCTAAAGCAATTTTAACTAGAAAAAATTACATGTTGTAAACAATAAAGGATAGGTCATTAATTGGCCTGTCTTTTTATTTTAATGTCTATTGAACGAAGCTATATTTTCATGGCCGTTTGTAAAAAACGGCAATACCAACCATTTACTATAAAAGTGAAAAAAGGACACAAAAAACTTTGTGTAGATTCAATGATAAAAATGTACACTTCCGGCGGACTTTGTTGGAAGGATTTTCCAATTCAATGAAGAATTAGACGTTAAGAAGCTTACTCTTCGACCCGGCCGGAGGCAGTGATCTCCGTAAAAATAAAAAAGGAGCAGTGATAAACATGGTTGAA
>CAZCEN010000175.1:0-7312 GCA_964497205.1 uncultured Sporomusaceae bacterium | reverse complement strand
TATCGGTACGGGAGTGGCAAATTGTTACAGTTGCATGTTCCCGAAGAAGCAGCATTGCAACAGGTTTACCAACTACTTGGGAGCGCCCCAGTACAACAGCTTTTTTTCCTTTTAAAGGAATATTATAGAATTTGAGTATATCCATACAAGCAGTAGGTGTGCAAGGAGGGAAACCGGTAGGATCATCGGTGTAAACCTTAGCTGCACTGCCGATAGTCATACAGTCAACATCCTTTTCCACCGGAATCAAACTGCGAATTTTCTTCTCATCTAATTGCTTGGGCAGCGGTGCAAACATCAAAATACCATTAATTTCTGTGTTAGCACCAACTTCCATCACCTCTTTTTCAAAGGCGGCTTGCTCAATGTCTGCGGGATACTCGAAAACCTGATAAGCCATTCCTATAGAATCACAGGTCTTTTTTGCTCCGCCTTCATAGAAAAGGTCATCAGGACGAGCACCAACCCGGATAATGCCTAACTTGGGAGTAATTCCTTTTGTCTTGATCGCTTCTACCTTTTGTGCAAGCTCCGTTTTCATGGCATCGGCGACCGCTTTACCGGCTAATCTTTCGGCCATTCCAGATCCCTCCTATTTCTATTTCTTTATTTTGTTAAGCACTAATTCCAGGGTGGCATCGGCGATCTTAGAGCCTTCAGCCAGCAATTTTTCCATTTCCGCCCGATTTTTATTAACATATTCCTGATCCTTAATGGTGTTAAGATTAATAACAACATTAAGCATACCGCTGATAAGAGCCGATTTTAAGAAAACAACACCACAGCCTACATCAGAGATTGCCAAGTTAGTACCAATTTGCCCCATACGTTCATGGATTTTGATACCTTCGTAGCATTTACGCATAATTTCCATAGGCCCTTCGCAAGCATCCTTAGAACATTTCTCCATAACTTGTTCTTTATAAGCGATTTGCTCCGGAGTATCTTTTGGCAACCCATAAGCTTTGGAAAGAGGCTCAAACACTGCAGCGTCCTCATCAACTAAATGTTTTAACTCGGCAATTACTTTTTCGCCTTTAATGATTAACTCTTTGACTTCATCTTCTACTTCGGCGTATTTCTTTTTGCCTACAGTTAAATTGCCGACCATGTTGGAAAGAGCCATCCCGATAGCACCGCCAAGAGCTGCAGCACCGCCGCCGCCAGGTACCGGAGCCTTTGAGGCCAGTACTTCAAGAAAATCGGAGCAAGATTTGTCTAACATACTCATGATTTTTTTCCTCCCAATCCTTCCGTTCTTTTCTGAAATAACAACTGCAAAAAAGTATTAAAATTAATTAGTTTGTTATTTCACATACATTCCAATGGAAAAAATTCGCTTTATATTCTAAAAATCCTGCTAATTTTTAATTGTCGCAAAAAAATATTATTGTCAAACATTGTCGAATTTGAATATAAAATAAAATGTGCCTTCCTGTCAGAATTCAGGAAGACACAAATAAAAAAATTAATAATTGCTTGTCATTAAAGCTATAACTGTAGCAAAAAACAATACAACTCCAACCAATCCATTACGCATAAAGTACCGTTGTGTAACCTGACTTAAATCAGTCGAACTGACAATCAGATGTTGATAAATTAGAACAGCCGCCGCGATAATAACACCCAAATAATAAATCGTTGGCAAACCGACAATCACACCCACAAGGATAAAACCAAGAATGCTAAAGGTATGCATAACTCTTGCTATTCTTAAAGCTCCGTCAACACCAAACCGAACAGGCATTGAATTTAATCCATGAGCTTTGTCAAACTCAACATCCTGACAGCCGTATATTACATCAAATGCCGCAATCCATATTCCAACCGACAATCCCAAGGTAACAGCAACAAGGGATATATCTCCCCTAACAGCTACCCAGGAACCCACCGGCGCTACCGCCAGAGCCAAACCTAAAACCAAGTGGCATGTCCACGAAAAGCGTTTCATGTACGGATAGATCACTAATGGCACCAACGCCAATGGCCACAGTTTTAGACATAACGGTTGAAGCTGCGCTGCGGCCAAGAGAAACAGCAATAAACTACCTACAATTAATCCCACTGCCTCCCATTGTTTAACTTTGCCGGTAACCATGGGACGCTGGGTGAAACGGGGATGCAACCGGTCATACTTTAAGTCTATCAAATTATTAAGAGCTAAAGCGGCACTGCGAGCCCCAATCATAGCTAACGTAATCCAAAGAAGATCATGTACTGTTGGCAAGCCGCCGGCAGCTAAAAAGCCGCCCATATAAGCAAAAGGTAATGCAAAGACAGAGTGGGACAAAGCAATATTTTCCAAGTGAGCCTTTAGCTTACTCAAGGCCCAAGTCCTTCCACTTACTGTCAACTACTTTTTTTATTTCGTCCGACATGGTAATTTCATCAGGCCATTCCCGGGTTTGCCCCTCTTGCGCCCAAGTCTTGGTCGCATCTATCCCTACTTTTGTCCCCCAGTTAGGCATTGGCGATGAATGATCAAGAACATCCAGCGGTCCATCAACCATAACAATATCGCGCCTAGCATCAATATTGTTAAAAACCCTCCACCAGACCTCGTTCATATCTTGCACGTTGACATGGGCATCAACAACAATAATCATCTTGGTAAACATCATTTGCCCCATCCCCCATATGGCATGCATTACCTTCTTAGCATGTTGGGGATAGCTCTTTTTAATTGATACTACCGCGCAATTATGGAATACACCTTCTAATGGCAGGTTTATATCAATAATTTCAGGCAGTTGAGTTTGCAGCAAAGGCAAAAAAATACGTTCCGTTGCTTTAGCCAAAAAACAATCTTCCATCGGCGGCTTACCTACGATCGTTGCCGGATAAATAGGATTCTTCCGGTGGGTTATGCAGGTAATATGAAAAACAGGGTACTCATCAGCAAGGGAATAGTACCCTGTATGATCACCAAACGGCCCTTCAACCCTGAGTTCATCCATGTTGACATAGCCTTCGAGGACAATTTCCGCCCCTGCCGGCACTTCGATATCGACTGTCTCACATTTAACCATATCAACTGATTTTTTCCTTAAGAAACCGGCAAATACCATTTCATCAATATCCCGAGGCAAAGGAGCTGTAGCCGAATAGGTTATCACAGGGTCGCCACCAATGGCAACGGCTACCTCAATCTTATCTTTACCCAATTCCTGATGGGCGCGATAGTTTTCGGCACCATTTTTGTGAATATGCCAATGCATCCCGGTAGTATTCTCATCAAATACCTGCAAACGATACATACCTACATTGCGTTTGCCAGTAAGCGGATTTTTAGT
This sequence comes from uncultured Sporomusaceae bacterium, assembly GCA_964497205.1. GTDB lineage: Bacteria > Bacillota > Negativicutes > Sporomusales > Sporomusaceae > Sporomusa. The sequence continues at coordinate 4,019 of CAZCEN010000175.1, read as the reverse complement.
AAATACTAGCGGCAACGTTATAAACCGTCCTGCATCCCCTGGCCAGCATTTGAGAATCGGAAATTTGGTCAAAGACGGTTTATCCTTAATGATAACCTCTTTACACGGAGCGTGTTTCACATACTTCGGGAAATTGATTGCCCTTTTTGCCGCAGGAATAATTTTTATCAAATCCATCTTATTTTGAAGCGAAATATAAGGAAGTTTCAATATCTGCCTTATTTCCTGGGCAATATCATCAATCTTCTCGACCCCAAGTGCTAAAGCCATACGTTCCATACTGCCGAAAGCATTCATTAATACAGGCATATCATAGCCTTTCACGTTTTCGAACAGCAGAGCAACGTTTTTATCTCCTTTCATCTTTGAGACCCGGTCGGTAATTTCTGTAATTTCCAATTCACAATCAACAGGCTGAGTAATACGTTTAAGCCAGCCTCTCGACTCTAGTTCGGTAATAAATTCCCGTAGGTCATTATAGGCCAAATTGAAATACTCCTTTCAAACTACGAGATAATTATTTCTTCAATATGTATTTTACGATTAGTAAACTAACTTCATAGAGTAAAATCATGGGAACTGCAATCATAGTTTGGGAAAAGACATCCGGCGTCGGTGAAATTACTGCGCCAACGACAAACGACATTACAAGCACCATTTTGCGTTTAGCTGCAAGAAAAGTCGAACTGATAATCCCCATTCGCGCCATAACCAATATAAATAAGGGCAATTCAAAAATGAATCCGAACGGAATCAAAAAGGAAACGACAAACGATAGATATTGCCCGATTGAAAACATCGGTTGAAGATTCTCTGTAGCAAACCCCATAAAAAACTTAATTCCGGCCGGCAGAACTAAGTAGTAAGAAAATACTAAACCGACAAAAAACAAAATAATGGAAGCAGGCACCAAAAAAATACCGGCAGTGCGTTCATTATTAGTCATAGCCGGCACAATAAAAGCCCATAGTTGATACATAACCACCGGAAGCGCAATTAGAAATCCGGCAAAAAAAGAAACTTTAAGATAAGTAAAAAAAGCTTCTGCCGGATTCATATAATAAAGTTTTCCTGCCGGAGCCGTTATCAATCCCGTAATCTCAGCAGCATAAAAATAACAGCCAATACTACCAATCGCAATTGCCGCTATCATAATAATTATGCGGCGGCGAAGTTCTTCCAGATGTCCAATTAAAGACATTGAATTTTGGGGCTGCTCTTCTTCTATGGGCTCTTCTTCAGTAAAGGATTCAGCCGGTGAGTCGTTTTCCCGAGTAACCTTATCACTATAAATTAGAACATCAGTTTCCGATTCCGCCTGTACCGGCTTATTTTCATCACGCGTGTATTCTGGCATCAAACACCCTCACTTTTTCTCGTCAGGTTGCTTAATGTCGGGTTTAGCCTCAACTTTAATCGGTTCCTCTTTTGGATTAGTAATATCAGTGCTGGCCCGACGGAATTCTTGAATACCCTTGCCAATAGCCTTACCAACTTCGGGTAGTTTGCCGGGACCAAACACAATTAATGCAATTACTAATATTAAAACTAATTCTGGCATGCTGAAACTAAACATTATTACCATCCCCTTTGTTCATACTTACACACATATTATACCTGCCAGTCCCAAAAAACACAATGTGGCAAAATAACAGGAAAAAACGGCCGCCTTGCCTGTCCTAATGCTGGACGGTAAAAGGAGAGCCGTAATTCGTTGATAGGAAATTTATATTTCTATCAAAACCAAGTTAATATTTGCGCAGTCCCACAAAATCAGCAACCGCTACTAATGCTTCTTTTACTTCGCTGCTCAATGTCGACGGCAAAATATTGCGTGCATGCTGCAAATATTTATTTACTTGAGCATAGCTGTATTCTACCGCTTCCGTTTGGTGGATAATCTCCAGTCCCCGTTTAACATCATTATCGGTCATGTCCTGCTTTATAATAATGTTTCGCAATTCGTCCCGATCAGGACTATTCTTCAGAGCATAAATAACAGGCAACGTTACTATCCCTTGCCGCAGGTCGTTGCCAACCGGTTTACCCAGTTGTTCGGCGGAAGCTGTGATATCTAAAATATCATCAGTAATTTGGAAGGCCATACCAATCGCATTCCCATACTCCTTCATCTGAACAACGTCTCTTTCATCAAGACCGGCAGCCATAGCGCCCAACTCACAACTAGCAGCGATAAAATCTGCCGTTTTTTGTGCAACTCTAAGCCGGTAATCAGCCTCATCCTGATCCGGATTAAAAGATTCTTTCATTTGGTCAATTTCGCCTTCACACATAACAGAAATTACATCTGTCAAAACTTTCAGCATTTCTTTGTCAGCGCCAACCGCGACGGCTGAAAATGCTTTGGCAAACAGATAATCACCGGTTAATACAGAGCTATAATTACCCCACCGGGCATTAGCCGTCGGACGTCCACGACGGGTTGAAGCGTCATCAATAACATCATCATGGACTAACGTTGCCATATGAATGAGTTCAATAGCAACTGCCAGTGGCAGCAATTTGTTGTGATCAGGACGGCCACCACGGGCACATAACAGAAACAAGGCGGGGCGTAAGCGTTTACCACCCGCCTGCACCAAATGCACACTAATGTCGTTAACTAAGTCTACCGGAGATTGTATTATAGAATACAGTTCCTGTTCCACTGCCATGAGGTCATCTTGAACTATATCAAATATGTTGTTTGGGAATTTGCTCACTAGATAATCACCTACAAGACAAAATCTGTTTCTATAATACACCATTATGCCGGCAATCGTCTACCATAATAATACTTTTTATTTGTTTTTTTCCACACGAATGGCGCAATCAGGGCAAACCATTTGACAAATGCCGCAGACAATACACTTTTTCATATCAGCCTCTACGCGCGGTGTGCCGTAGACACCCAATTCCTCCGACCAACTTATACACTTAACAGGACATTTCTCTATGCATAAGCCACATCCTTTGCATAGGTTAGGGAAAATAGCCCAGAGGCCTTTTTCACTGTCATATTTTGCTGATTCCCAGTTAACTTTAGCCATTTTTTCCCCTCCTTACATCGCACTTTTAATGAGTTGATAACCACGTTCAAGGGCCTTAAAGTTCATTTCACGAAGTTCGGGATTTTTATTAAATTTGTCACCAAGTTTTGTTTCAAGAGCTCGTTTGATACTGTCTATCGGCAGCACTTCTGTTGCTGCAATTACAGCGCCCAGAATAATTACGTTGAAAACACGCGGATGCATTTCATTTTTAGCAATATCATTGGCTGGGATGGCTACAACTTTCTTAACTTCAGGAATATCGTCAGGATCTATCCCCGGCCCCGGTTTAGTAAATGAGGCGGTCTTCGGTTCACCGGCAATCATGTCCTGCGGCAAATCCGCATTGGGATGCTCAGCAGTCGGCGCTGGCGGAGTGACATCAAAATACTGGAGACCAACGATATTATCATTTACTTCGCCTTCTTGGATTAAAGAATTATCGTAAATATATACGGTTTCTTTGCCGGCATATGTTTTAGTACGCTCCACAGCACGCGGACTTACGGGAATAAGAATATCGGCTTTCTGAAACTTCGGTGCACCAATTTCACCATCACTTACCTGCACAAAAGCAATAGAAACACCGCCGCGCTGTTCCACTCCGAAGTTAGGAATATATAGAGCGTTTTTTCCTTCTTCATTTGCTGCTTCAGCCAATATTTCGGCAATTGACTGAACACCTTGTCCACCTTCACCGGCTATTGCAACTTTTATAACTTTTGCCATTTGGTTAGCCCTCCTTTACTTGCGGCGTACGCAGTTCGCCGACTTTAAAGTATTGAGCCATATCTTTTTCAACAAATTCCCATGTTTGTTTGGCATTAGTACGCCAGTTAGTGGGACAGGAGGACAGACATTCTACAAAAGAAAAACCCTTACCGTCAATTTGATTTTGTAAAGCTTTTTTGATGAAACCCTTAAGTTGGCGGGCATTAGCGATAGTACCACGGGCAACATACGCACCTT
>CAZCEN010000174.1:0-7313 GCA_964497205.1 uncultured Sporomusaceae bacterium | reverse complement strand
GTGCCGTTAATGATGATATGCAGAAACTTTACGGCAAAATTGTTGCAGCCGACTGCCTGGTTATCGGAACACCCGTATATATGGGACAAGTAACCAGCCAGATGAAAGCTTTTTTTGACCGCTGGTACACTTTTCTGGATAGCAACTATCAGATTCATCACTTACCTGGCAAGAAGTTCATTACTGTTACCGCCAGCGGTGCTCCCGCCGAAGCCTTCCAGTCAGTGACTGACTACTTAAACTATTGGCTGGGCAGTTTCTTTAAGATGCAGCTTGTTCAAAACATTGTTGCCGGACAACTGGGGCCTGAAGATGCCATCAAAGGTCAGCCCGAAATTCTTGCTATGGCCGAAACCGCCGGACGCAATCTGAAATAACTTTAGTAAGAACGAGAAAAAGACGGTTTGCGCCATGTTGGCACAAGCCGTCTTTCTTTGTCTGATAGTAAGTTTAACTTTCGCGGTAAGATAAGGGCAATAAGCTGCTAACTTAATTTTACAGCAATACAAACAGCAGCAACCATAACAATTTCCAATACTGCTATTGGCCGCAGTGTTTTCAAAAAGTCGGCTTTAAAGTAATCCAGTGTTACCAGTAAGCAAAGGTGAGCCGGTGAAAGCATTTGGCCGGCAGTCCCCAGAACAAAGCAAATCATTGCGAGGGTGACATCACCCGGAGCGAGAACCATAATAAACGGGAAAGTAATGGCGACAAAGCCCTGGGAGGTGCCTACTAGGAGACCGGAGACCAGGGCGATAACGCCGACAATAATTTCATTTGGTACAGCCATGCTGTTTAATAGTAAACCAACTTCTTTAATCGTGCCGCTTTGCTGTAAAATGCTTTGGAAGAATAGAATACCGGCAATTCCCCAGAGGAGATTGCGATCAAAGGAGTATATAAGCATAGCCTTGATATCGCTTACGTTTTGACGAAGTATAAAGATCATGGCGAGAACGACAAGTCCCATAGCAATTGAGGCCGGAGCTTGCAAAAATACAACCAGGAAAAAGTTGGCGATAATTGGGCCTGCTGCCAGCAGAATATACTTGTAGCCGGCATCCTGCTCCGTCGTGGTAGCTGCCGGGATTTCAGCAGAGTTGTCTTTTCCTTTGAGCGGTGAGATAAAGTATAGCCAGCCGATGATAACAGATAGAACGGTTAGCCAAAACATATTGGATATCAGTACACTAAGGGGTATGCCGGAAAGCTGGCCGGCCAACAGCATACCGGAAAAAATGGGGTTGGAATATTCCCAGATATGACGAAACCAATAATTAATGGCCGTCTTGGTTTCGCCATTCAGGTTATAGGGCTTACTGGCGCTTTCGACCAGGGGAGCGGAGAAAATAGCGCCGCCTAAGGAAGGCAGACACCCCAGAAAAGCAGGCATCAAAGGCAACAGAATCCGTTCACTGCGCAACAACCGGCGGGAAGCAGCCATAAGCCCGTCTACGATGCCGCCTGTCCGAAGCTGGTATTCCAGGCACATGACGAAGTAAAGAGCAAATAACAGTTCCCAGGTACCGTAACTAGTAGCTGTTTTTGTCAGGGCGGAAACTAAATTTTCTACGGTGGGATTCGAAATCAAGAATAGTAAACCAGAGCCCGCAAGCATGGCATTACCCATTTTTACTTTGCGATTCAGCAAAAATACAATAAGACTAAGTGTAAGGACGATTTTAAAAATAGCAAACATGTAGCAGCTCCTATCGGTTTAAATTACAAAAAAAAGATAATTCCTGGCTGCCGGAATACACTTGTCGTGCGGTAGCCAGGAATTAGTACTCTATAAGCGCTATCTTACCAGCACACTTATTTGGATGTATTCCTTTGCAGGGAAAGGGCGATTTTGGCGTTGGTCTCAATCAATTGGCAGACAGTGTCTGGTTCGATACCGTATACGTTAGCGGTTTCAATTACTTTTTGCCAAGCACTGTCAAAGACAGCCGAGTAATCGGCGGCAGTTTCCTGCACCTGGGCTGCTGGTAATACCATTGTTTGGCTGGGGATATGTCCGACAAGCCAGTCAATACTTACCTGAAAATGGGTTGCAATGCGGCGCAGGGTTGCTATATCCGGTTCCCGGCGGTTGACTTCCCAGGACGCCAAGGTTGAACGTTCTACTTTAAGAATGGCAGCCAACTCTTCCTGGGTTAATTTGTTACGTAATAATTTAATTTTATCTCCAAGGGTTTCCATAAGCCACACACCTCGCTTACTGCTAACAATAACGTGCTTATGCCCCTGATTCAATTGTTGTGTCCATAAGACATTTTTAGAAGGAGATATGGCTACAACTAGCGAATAAAGTGTCTTAATGACACTGAAAATAATGGTTACATGCAGGGGGGCGTTATCGGTGGATAGTATTTGTCAAAAGTTGCTGGATAATGAGTCAGCTAAGACACTGCGCCGGAATATAATCGGGTGTATGGCTGTTGGGGTAGCGCATGAGATTCGCAATCCACTGACTGTTATTAAAGGGTATTTGCAGCTGCAGGAGAAAAAATCAGCGTGCTGTACAAGCGAGTCACTGGGGATTGTCTTTCAGGAATTACGCCGGATTGAAGCGTTAATAACCAATATTATATCCTTGGCGCAAAACAAAGCGATTAGCAAGGCTCCGGTAAATCTGAACCGTATTCTGGAAAGAGTTTACCCGGAGGTGCAAAGTGTGGCTGGTAACTCTGAGATTCTTACCGAATTGCAATTGGACGAAAATTTGCCGATGCTGGAGTTGAATGCGGAAGAGATAGAGCAGCTGGTACTCCATCTGGCCCGCAACGGTATAGAAGCAATGCAGGCGAATGGCCGGTTGACCATTGGTACGGTTTACAAGGCAAGCTGGGTTATCCTGTATGTGCAGGATGAAGGCAGCGGCATTGACCCGGAGCAAGTGGAGAAGATCTTTGATCCGTTTTATTCAACCAAGGCGACCAATACCGGCTTAGGACTTGCTGTCAGCCTTAGTATTGTCGAACGGCACCAGGGAAAAATTGAAATTGCCTCAAACGCAGGCGTGGGTAGCGTTGTGCAAATTCTGTTGCCGGTGCCGGAATCCTAGCCGTCCGGCAATTGCATATTTTTCCATCTATAGGTATAATATAAAGAAAACGGTGTGGGAGCCTGTGACGGCTAGGGAAGCCAAGGCTGCCGCAGCAAACCGCACACCTCAGCCAGGGAGCGGTTTTTCTGTTCATAATGAGCACAGTATGCTTTATGAGTATGTTACTTGCCAATTCCCTACTCCCTTGGTAAGAGAGGATGATGGAAATGAATTACCTGTGTACTGAACTGGTTCCGGGTGCTTATGTAATTGCTATTGAAGACAAAGAGTCCTGGGATGTTATGTCTTATACTAATTTATATGTATTACGTCGTGGTGGCCAAATTATTTTAATCGATGCCGGGGCTAAGAATTATCAGCCTGTTATTGTCAAGGCATTAGCTGAGATCGGAATAACACCGGAGATGGTAACCCACGTACTGCTGACCCATGGTCATCATGACCATTGGGAAGGAGCGGCGCTGTTTAAGAAGGCTGCGAAGTGTGTACATAGTGCGGATAGGCCGATGGTAGCGCCGCCGCTAAAAGCAGAGTTTGCTGCCTATTCTAAGACCGGGGCGTTTACCTTTGCCGCCCCTGGGGTCGGTGATTTGGAAATCGTGCTTGTCAATACCCATTCTCCGGGCTCGGTGGCTATTTATGATGCTATTTCGCAAGTGTTGTTTGTCGGCGATTTTTTCTGTTACTGGGGCGAAGATTTGCCGGCAGGGCAGTTGGTGACAGACAGCGAGGCCATTAAACAGGGATCGTGCCAGTACGTGGCCGGGCAGGCGGCTGCGAAAGACCCGGGGCTTGACAAGTTTATGCAAGGGCTTAGCAGGCTGCTTTCATTTAAGGCGGAATTCTTTTGCACCGGCCATGGCGTTGTCGTCCGCGGAGAGATTCAGCAGTTTCTGACAAACATGTGGCAAGCGGGCAAAAGCAAATAATTAGTTGGATAGTAAAAGCTAAAAGGGGGAGACAGTTGTGAATTTTAGATTTGCGCACAATAATATTAATGTACTGGATTTAGAAAAGAGCATGGCCTTTTACAAAGAGGCGCTGCAGCTTACTGAAACCCGTCGTATCGAAAAACCAACCTTTACGATTGTTTATCTGGGCGACAGCCAAACTCCGCACAAACTCGAACTGACCTGGCTGAAAGAGCGCAAGGAAGCTTACAACCTGGGGGAAAACGAGTTCCACCTGGCCTTTATCACCAGTGATTTTGATCAGGCTTATAAACATCATAAGGCGATGGGCTGCATCTGCTATGAAAACAAAGATATGGGTATCTATTTTATCTCAGATCCGGATGGCTACTGGTTAGAGGTATTGCCAGAACGGTTCTAGGCGTAAATAAAGGGCATCGATTTAGCGAAAATCATATATTTTTTTGCAGGAATCTGGTGTTATAAACAGGTCCCCGGAAGATTTCGGAGGGTAATTCCGAAACTTTCGGGGATTTTTTTTCTTGACAGTTTTGGTATATTCATCATACAATAACATATGAACATACATTCATATGAAATGAGGTGGGCGCCATGAAGGCAGCCGAAAGAGATACTTGTGAAGAGTGTTGTATCCATCCGCAAGCAATATGTCTTGCAAAAGCGGCAATGCTTGAAGACAATACCATACAGAATTTAGCGGAAATGTTTAAGATTTTGGGTGATCCCACTCGGATTAGAATATTGCATGCATTAACAAAAGGAGAAATGTGTGTCTGTGATATTACCGAAGCCTTAGGGATGAACCAGTCGGCAGTATCACACCAACTGAGAACATTGCGCAATGCCAGGCTTGTCAAGTTCCGTCGCGAAGGCAAGATCGCCTGGTATTCCCTCGACGATGATCATGTAATCAGCTTGATGTGTCAAGGCTTGGAGCATATATCACATACTGACAGGGGGTAGAATTATGGGAGACCACGAACACAGCCAATGTCAGTGCGGGTGTGGCTGCAGCAGCAGCCAGGCGGTGCTGGCAGAAGCTGACTATGGCAGGGCTATGGATAATGATAGTCTAATAAAAAGTACTTTGCTGGTGACTGGTTTGGATTGCGCCGATTGTGCGGCTAAGGTCGAAAAGGCTGTTCAACGTCTAAACGGCGTAGCTGGCGCGCAACTAAATTTTGCCGCAGCGAAATTAAAAGTCACATACGATAAAACGATTTTAAGTATAGAGGAAATTACCCAGGTCATTACCGGCTTTGGGTATGGTGCAAGTCTGGTTAAGGACGGCCAGCTTGGCAGCAAAACTGCAGGGCAAGCTGCTGTAACAGAGCAGGTATGGTGGCAGAAGCCCCGGATGTTGTCAACGATTGCGTCAGGACTGCTGCTCGGTGCCGGCATGATCGCTGATTTTATGGGTGCGCCGGCAAGGCTGCAAATTGTTTTATATGCCCTTACCATGCTTGTTGGCGGGTATCCTGTGGCAAAAAGCGGGTTTACTGCGCTGAAAAGTATGATACTTGATACCAACTTCTTGATGGTTATTGCCGTAATTGGGGCAGCGGCTATTGGGGAATGGAGCGAAGGGGCGACCGTCGTTTTCCTCTTCTCACTAGGAAATGCGCTGCAAGCCTACACGATGGACAGAACGCGTGACTCTATCCGGTCACTGATGGATCTGGCGCCACGCGAAGCACTTATCCGTCGGCAAGGGGAGGAACTGCGGCTGCCGGTAGAAGAAATTATGATTGGCGATGTTCTTGTTGTAAAACCAGGAGAGCGCATTGCCATGGACGGCCAGGTTATAACTGGTTTTTCCACTGTCAATCAGGCTGCGATTACCGGAGAATCCATGCCTGTGGAAAAACAGGCCGGTGACGGCGTGTATGCCGGTACGGTTAATGAGCAGGGCGCTTTGGAAGTTGTCGTAACGAAGCTGGCCGAAGATTCAACGTTGGCGACTATTATGCATTTAGTAGAAGAAGCGCAGGCGGAAAAAGCCCCGATGCAGCAGCTGGTTGATGTTTTTGCCAAATACTATACGCCGGCCGTAATTCTGGCCGCCATCGGTTTGACAATTATTCCGCCGCTGCTGTTTCAGGGTTCGTTTGATACTTGGTTTTACCGGGCGCTGGTACTGCTCGTTATATCCTGTCCCTGTGCATTGGTTATCTCTACCCCGGTGTCAATTGTGTCGGCGATCGGGAATGCATCGCGGCATGGCGTATTGATAAAGGGTGGGGCTTACCTGGAACAGATGGGAAAAATCCGGGCAGTGGCCTTTGACAAAACGGGCACACTGACCTATGGCAAACCACAGGTAACAGATATTATTCCTTTGGCCGCAGCCTACGATCCACAGAAGATACTCGTAATGGCGGCTGCTGTGGAAACCTGGTCAGAACACCCGCTGGCCCAGGCGATTGTGACTCACGCCGGTGAGCAGGCATTGCCGCCGGTGAACAATTTTAAAGCCTTGCTCGGCCGGGGGGCGCAGGCTGATATAGAGGGCCGTACCGTATATGTCGGCAATATCCGGTTGTTTAAAGAATTGGGCTATCCGCTTGCCGTTCAGGAGAACAGCGTAGCCGCATTGGAACAACAGGGGAAAACCGTTATGCTGGTCGGCAGTGACGGTGAAATATATGGAGCCATTGCTGTTGCCGATACCCTGCGCGATAATAGCCGGGAGGCCGTAGCTACGATCAAAGCCGCAGGCGTAGAACAGGTAATTATGCTGACAGGTGATAATGAACGGGTAGCGAATGCCATTGCCGGCAAACTTAACCTTGATGCCGCCTACAGTGAGCTGTTGCCTGAAGATAAGGCCGGTACCCTCAAAAAGCTGGCCGGACAATATGGCAGTGTAGCCATGGTCGGCGACGGGGTAAACGACGCTCCGGCCCTGGCAATTGCCGATGTGGGAATTGCCATGGGCGTTGCTGGTTCGGACACGGCGCTGGAAACAGCCGATATCGCCCTCATGTCTGATGATTTGGGCAAACTGGCCTATGTAATGCAGCTTAGCCGCAAGACAGTTCAGATTATCAAGCAAAACATCTCGTTCTCTTTAGGGCTGAAACTGCTGTTCGTATTTGGAACTTTCTTCGGCTTTGTCAATCTCTGGCTGGCAGTGCTGGCCGATACCGGAGCAGCGCTGCTGGTTACACTGAACGGCATGCGGCTGGTGCGGGAGTTAAAGTAAATTAAACATTAAAGTCTTATCTACCAAAATGCATGTTTTCAATCAGGCTAAAAAAGGGTTGCCTCATTTTTTGAGGCAACCCTTTTACGAGCAAAACTTTAAGCGC
>CAZCEN010000173.1:2678-7331 GCA_964497205.1 uncultured Sporomusaceae bacterium | reverse complement strand
GGCAAGTAATCTTTTAGTACTTGACAATGAATTTGTTTTTGTTTATGATATAATCACAAAAAAATATGAATTTATTTTAGGAGGAGCCTGTCACCAAGGGGCTTCTCCTGTGTTTTTTGGGTACAAAAAAGGAGGAGCCACGGTAGGCTCCTCTTTTTCGTATTTCTGGTGTAAGGAGTATTGTGCTTTTGGATAGACCAGCGTATTCACGAACAAAATTATTTAGAAGGAGGAATTAAAAATGTATACTAATCAAGCGGCAATCGCCGTAGGAATTTTTCTAGTGGCATATGGGTTAATCATTTCAGAAAAAATTCATCGTACCGTTGTTGCTTTAGCGGGAGCAGTGCTTGTCATTATGTTTGGTGTGGTAAGCCAGGAACAGGCCATCCATCATATTGATTTTAATACCCTGGGCTTATTAGTAGGAATGATGGTTATTGTCGCTATTACCAGCGAAACAGGTGTTTTCCGCTATTTAGCTATCTGGGCGGCAAAAATGGTTGATGGCAATCCGTTGAAGCTAATGATTGCCTTAAGTATAATTACAGCAATATGTTCTGCTTTTCTTGACAATGTTACAACAGTACTACTAACTGTTCCGGTAACCATAAGTATCACAAAACAGCTTCAAGTTAACCCAATCCCGTATTTGGTTTCACAAATAATTGCGTCCAATATTGGTGGTACGGCTACTCTTATTGGTGATCCTCCTAATATTATGATCGGCAGTGCGGTCAAAGAATTGACCTTCCTGGCGTTTATCAACAATCTTGCCGCCATTTCTATGATTATTCTTGTGGTAAACATTGCGTTATTAGCTATAATCTATCGGAAGCAGCTTGTAGCGAAAGCAGGAGTAAGTGAAAAAATTATAAGCTTGGATCCAAGCAAACAAATACAAAATCCGAAGCTTTTAAAAATCTGTTTATTTGTTTTAGCTATTACCGTATCCATGTTCTTCTTGCATCAGCAACTACATCTGGAATCAGCCACGGTGGCTCTATTTGGGGCAGTTCTATTGCTTGTTTTAGCAAAGAAAAATACTGACCACGACCTGGAGCATATTTTCCATAAAGTAGAGTGGGTTGCGCTGCTCTTCTTTGTCGGTTTGTTTATCCTGGTTGGAGGTCTTGTTGATACAGGTGTTATTTCTTTACTGGCGCAAAAATCAATGGAACTAACCTCAGGCAATCCGACAACTACCGCGATGTTAATTTTATGGCTTAGTGCTATTGCTTCCGCATTTGTGGATAATATCCCATTTGTAGCTACCATGATTCCGTTAATTAAGGATATGGGTGCATTGGGTTTAACCAATCTGGAACCGTTATGGTGGAGTTTGGCTTTGGGGGCTTGTTTAGGCGGAAACGGTACCCTTGTTGGCGCCAGTGCCAATGTTATTGTTGCTGGTCTAGCTGCGCAGGAAGGATATCAAATATCGTTTATTAAGTTTCTAAAAGTGGGTTTTCCGTTGATGTTACTGTCTATTCTTATCGCAAGTGTATATGTGTATTTGAGATATCTTATCTGATTTGGCATATTAGCTGAGAATATGTTAAAGCTAATTTGGTAGAGTATTTGCATTCTTTTACAGAAAGTAGAACTTTCAAAGGTAAGCAAGAACAGCCATACGGGTTTCCCTATAGCCCAAGGTTCGTGTTTTCTTTATCCTGATAGAAAGTATAACTTTCGCCTGGATAAGGGCAACATCGGCTTCCGCTTTCGCCAAAGGCTCGGCGCAAGGCCGTGTTTTCTTTATGAGAAAGGGGATAAAATGGATACGCAGGCAGTGCTGGCATCAGGGATTTTCTTGATCGCTTATGCCCTAATAATATCAGAAAAAATTCACAGGACCATTATCGCTATGATAGGCGGTTTAGCTATGGTTGTTTTAGGTATTGTCGACCAAAGTCAGGCTTTGCATCACATTGATTTTAATACCTTGGGACTTTTGATGGGAATGATGATAATTGTCGCTATTACCGGCGAAACCGGAGTATTTAACTACGTTGCTATATCTGCGGCAAAGAAAGCGCAGGGTGATCCACTGAGAATCCTTATTCTCTTAGGTCTTATTACTGCGTCAGCCTCTGCTTTTCTTGATAATGTGACAACAGTTCTCTTAATGGTTCCAGTTACTTTCAGCATAACCCGGCAGCTTCAAGTTAGTCCGGAACCTTATCTAATCACCCAAATTGTTGCTTCCAATATTGGCGGCACAGCTACTTTGATTGGTGATCCGCCCAATATCATGATAGGCAGCGCAGTAAAAGAACTTAGCTTTATGGATTTTATCAATAATCTAGCAGTTATTTCAGCTATCATTCTGGTAATAACGCTATTGATTCTGGCATGGCTTTACCGCCACTCGCTGCGAGCGACAGCAGTTTTAAAACAAAATCTTATGAATATAGATGAATGCCAGGTGATTACAGATGCTCAGTTACTGCGAAAATGTCTATTGGTATTAGTGTTGACAATCTTAGGTTTCTTTCTCCACCAAATTTTCCATTTGGAATCAGCCACAGTGGCGTTAAGCGGCGCTTTTGTATTATTACTAATAACTGCAAAATCAGAACACGCTTTGGAACATGCATTTAGCAGGGTGGAGTGGACTACGATTTTCTTTTTCGCAGGACTTTTTGTGTTAGTGTCCGGCTTAGTTGAGACAGGGATTATCTCGTCTTTAGCTGGTCAGGCCATGGTATTGACTAAGGGCGATGTAACAGCCGCTGCTATGTTTGTGTTATGGCTGAGTGCGATTGCATCAGGTTTTATTGACAATATCCCATTCGTGGCCACTATGATTCCCATGATTCAGGATTTGGGCAATCTGGGTATTGCTAATCTGGAGCCGTTGTGGTGGAGTTTGGCGTTGGGAGCTTGCCTAGGAGGCAACGGCAGTCTTATTGGTTCAAGTGCCAACTTGATTGTTGCCGGGTTAGCAGCTCAACAAGGACATCCGATATCTTTTCTTCGATTTTTGTTAGTCGGGTTTCCGCTTATGCTGCTTTCCATTGCCATATCAACGGTATATATTTACCTTCGGTATTTATACTGAGACTAACTCGCTTTTTAGAATCCCAGTTTCTAATCTACTTTATAACAGGGGATGACAGGAGGGGGAACTGTGAATTTTAGTCCCAGGCTTGAAGTTGATCTCGATAAAATTAAATATAATGCAGCTCGAATAGTAGCTCTTTGTCATCAACACGGTATATCCGTACTTGGCGTTACTAAAGGTATTGCCGCTATTCCCCAAATTGTATCGGCTATGCTGGAAGGGGGGGTTGATGGATTGGCTGATGCCAGAACGGAAAATATCATTGAACTACGAAATGAAGGCTTTACTGCCCCAATAACTTTATTGCGCATTCCACGGCTAAGCGATGTAGAAAATGTCGTAAGATACAGTAACGTAAGTGTTAACTCTGAAATTGAGGTGATTCGGGCATTGGGGCGGGCGGCGCAAAATTTGGGGATTGATCATAATATTATTTTAATGGTGGATGTTGGCGACCTGCGGGAAGGTGTTATGAGTGAGAATGTCCTTGATATAGTTCGCAAAGTAATACAAATAGAAGGTATTACTCTCCAGGGGCTTGGGACCAATATGGGATGCTTTGGCGGCATTTTACCGGAATACAGCAATCTGAGCATTTTGGTAGAACTTGCCCAAGAAATTGCGTTAAAAGTAGGAGTTTCTTTGCAGGTACTTTCCGGCGGTGGAAGTTCCAGTTTGCTTCTTGTTGAAGAAGGAGGAGTTCCTGCTGGGATTAACCAGTTGAGGGTTGGTGAGGCAATGTTTTTAGGAACCGATACAACAAATAATCGTATAATAGACTGGCTTAAAAGGGATGCTTTTTTATTAAAGGCTGAGGTTATCGAAGTGAAAACTAAACCATCAGTTCCTATCGGTAATATTGGCCGGGATGCATTTGGCAATATACCGGAATTTGCAGATATTGGTATGAGGAACAGAGCTATTGTGGCTTTGGGCAAACAAGATGTATACATTGAGGGCCTTATACCTGTTGATGATCAGACATCAATATTAGGAGCGAGTAGTGACCATATGATTTTAGACATTACCGATACACGTCAGCAGATAAGTGTTGGCGATGAACTGGAGTTTCGGGTCACTTATTCCGGGCTGTTGTCAGTTAGTCAATCCAAGTATGTTACTAAAGTATTTAGGAAGGATGCAGTATGGTTGAGTTAATTACTACAGTAGACCATGAAATAGTTGAGCGATTGGTAGAATTGGAACAAGAAGTTTTTGGTCATGGGGGAATGAATGAGTGGCATCTTGTACCTGTAATTCGGCATGGACAGGTATTTGTTATTAAGGAGGCAGATTTAGTAGTTGGTTGTATTCAGTATATGCTGGACTGGAACAATCCTCATTTAGCTTATATGATTGGAGTATCAGTAGCAAGACAGAACCGCGGCAAAGGAACAGGAACCAAGCTTCTTAAAAAAAGTATAGACATGCTGTTCGCCGATAAAATTACTGAGATCGAGTTGACAGTGGATTCTGCCAATGTGGTAGCTGTCAAGATATATAAAAAACTAGGATTTGAAGTAACGGAATTTAGGCAGAATGAATATGGCGAAGGACACGACCGGCTTGTTATGGTACTTGCCAAA
>CAZCEN010000173.1:0-2578 GCA_964497205.1 uncultured Sporomusaceae bacterium | reverse complement strand
TAACAATTTTAATGATGGCAGCTGATTACATGGATATTAGTGACGAGCGCGACCTACAGTATTTAAATCGCGAGCGGGAATTATTGCAGGTTGCAACCCGCCTTAATGATGAGTTATCTTCGTTTCAACAAGTATTACTTGAAAAAGAAGCCTATAATCTTGATGAAGACACGCAAACTAGAACATTAAATCAAGCCCTTCAGCCTATTGTAATGAAAATTGCTGAAGAACATCCCGGCATTGGATTAGGCTATTACTCTAAAGAATTAAACAGGAACATTGCCATTGGACCTCTTTTTGATCTGTCATTTCTAAAAAAGGTAGAAGCCCCGGGCGCTTTGGGAATATACGAAACCGGACAATTTCAATTTCTACGAATTGAACATTCCGTTATTTGGGGAGGTAAACCCATTTTAGCGGTTCATCTACCTATAAAACGGAATGGCGAAATTATTGGGCATACCTTTGCAAATTCAAAAATCGAAGACATAGAAAACGCCTATTTTACAGGTTTGGCAAAGAGATTCTTAAGAATGGGGTTTGTTTGGTTAGTTGCCATTGCCCTTGTAGCTCTTATGTATAATCGTCTAAAAAAAGCGATAAAGCAGATTACAAAAGCTATCGAGAATGGAAACACCCACAAATTTCACTGCGATTTTCCGGAACTACGTCCTATTTTAAATACAACAACACGCTTACGGGAGTTTTTAAGAAAACAGACAGATGATTATAAAAGTTTGCTTGAGAATTGCCCTTTTGGCATCATGCGGGTTTCATTAGATTTTCGCTATCTGTTTGTAAATCCGGCGTGGGTAAGTATGTTTGGTATCCAAGCTAAAGACGTTATTGGAAAGACTTGGCGAGATCGTGGTTTTTCCGAGAAAGATTATTCAGAGTGGGAGAAACAATATAATCTAGCCCTACAAACAGGTCAAAGTGTTGAATTTTATTCATCATACCGAACTATAAACGGGGTTAAGCGGGATTTTAAAATATATGTAATTCCCGAAAAAAATGTCAATCATCAAGTAGCTACCTTCCTGGTTATTGTTCAGGACATTTCGGAACAGAAAAAGAGTGAAGAATTGTTTGTTAAGTCTTTTAATTTAAATCCGAATCTAATGTTGCTAATTAGTCCTGATGATGGATTGCATATTGATGTAAATGAAGCTTACGCGTGTGCGGCAGGGCTAGAACGGGAAGCAATAATCGGGACATCTATCGAAGAAATTAATCTCTGGGTAGACTTGGGACAAAGAGACAGAATAAGAAAACAACTTGCGCGGAAGGGAAAACTATTAAACGAAGAGATACAATATATGTTCAAGCCTACTCAAGAAGTTAGACAGGCATTATTAAGTGTGGAATCAATAAATCTGGGAGAAAAAAACTGCTATTTAATTGTTATAAGTGACATTACTGACAAAAAACGCCTTGAAGAGGAAATAGCGCGGTTTGAACGACTTAATATTGTAGGAGAAATGGCAGCCGGAATCGGACATGAAGTGCGCAATCCTATGACAACAGTCCGCGGTTATCTCCAAATGTTTCAGCGAAAGAACAATTTTGCCCAATATCATGACCAATTGTATACAATGATTGAGGAGTTGGACAGAGCAAATTCAATTATTACAGAATTTTTATCTCTTGCGAAAAATAAAAAATTCGAATTAAAGCTCGGTAATTTAAATGGAACAATTCATGCTCTATTCCCATTGATCGAAGCGGAAAGCCTCCGACTTGGTCACAATATAAATACAGATATAGGTGATATTCCACCTATTTGTTACGACGATAGAGAAATAAGACAACTTGTTCTTAACTTGGTACGGAATGGTCTGGAGGCAATGGAGAAGAATGGGTGTCTAACAATTAGAACCTATCTTGCTAACCAGGAAGTAGTACTTGAGATTCAGGACACAGGAACTGGCATACCGGAAGAAATTTTAAGTGAAATCGGCACAC
The DNA here is from genome assembly GCA_964497205.1 of uncultured Sporomusaceae bacterium. Classification (GTDB taxonomy): domain Bacteria; phylum Bacillota; class Negativicutes; order Sporomusales; family Sporomusaceae; genus Sporomusa. Next base: position 613 of record CAZCEN010000173.1, on the reverse strand, counting down.
CGTTTATAACAACGAAAGAACGCGGCACCGGTTTGGGATTATCTGTTTGCTATAAAGTTGCCGAAAGACACGGCGCAAAGATTGTAGTAAAATCTTCGCCGGAAGGAACCATTTTTTCCGTTAAATTCCCCGTGCCACAGATTTGTGATTAGAATTCTGAACTAATAGTGCCAAAGTCTTTTCCAGCAATCTCCTCTTTACAGTACAGAACGTTTGTTCTAAAATGATATACGAACAGGTGTTCTGGTTTAGGAGGGCTGCTGTTGCCAAGAACAATTCTTCACGTCGATTTAAACAACTTTTACGCATCCGTCGAGTGCCTTTACCGGCCGGAGCTTCGGGATAAACCATTAGCTGTTTGCGGTGATGCCGAAGCCAGGCATGGTATCGTGCTGGCGAAGAATCAGCCGGCCAAACAAGTGGGCATTAAAACAGGCGACGCCATCTGGGAAGCAAAACTAAAGTGTCCCGGTTTGATTACAGTAACGGCAGATTTCCGCAAGTATCTTAGGTTTTCTCGGTCAGCCCGCTTGATATATGCTGACTATACTGACCAGGTGGAAGCGTTTGGTGTTGACGAATGCTGGCTTGATGTCACCGGCTCGGAGAAACT
>CAZCEN010000172.1:3042-7333 GCA_964497205.1 uncultured Sporomusaceae bacterium | reverse complement strand
TGAGGCAGTGATGCCATTTTATATGCTGCATCAGACAATTATTTTGTTGATAGGTTTTCATATCATACAATGGCATAGTAATGCATGGTTGAAGTATCTCGTTATTAGTTCTTCCTCCTTTATCGCTATTATTGCAATATATTATTTTCTTATTTTAAGATTTAATTGGTTACGCATATTATTTGGAATGAAACCGCTTACCAGTAATGTAATTTTGCATAGCGATGCAAAAAGAATAAACTAAGCCTAATGTACATCGAAACCGGCAATCACGGTAGATAGTGATTGCCGGTTTTTCATTGTTTTGGTCAATAAAATAGCTAGAAATTTAATAAAAATAAAAAATTTAATTAATTTCGACAAAATAGATTTTTTAAGAAGGATTCCTGTGAAAAAGAGAGAATGTAATAAAAACAATCAAAAACGTGATAAAAATGAAACGTTTATTACATGAAATTAAGGAGCGTGTGTTAAATATGCAAGAAAACATTTTTACGATTATCGGAAAAAAATATCCTGGTTTTTCACGTACCTTTAAATTAATATCTGATTTTATAACAGTGAACTATTCGATCGTTTCGTTTTTATCTGTTCAGGAATTAAGCGAAAGAGTTGGCGTAAGTACCGCGAGCATTGTGCGGTTTTGTCAAGAAATTGGCTATTCCGGCTATCAGGCGCTGCAACGTGATATACAAGTTATGGTACAGGGAGAAGCAGCACCTATGCAGGAATTGCGCACCTCTTTATCTGACTTTGATGAAGACCCGCTACAACAAATGTTTAAGTTAAATATTGAAACCCTTGAAAGTGCTTACACAGAAAGCTTGGCATCTGAATTCAGAAAAGCAGTTGAGAGTATGAGTGCGGCTCAAAAAGTCTATATCATTGGCCTAAGATCCAGTTATACGGTTGCCTATTATGCAAGTTTTCTGCTTTCGCAGTTTATGGAAAATGTAGTTTTACTCTCAGCGGGGACAAATGACTTGTTTGATCGTTTGGCTAGTGTCAAACCAGGCGATGTACTCTTAGCCATCAGCTTTCCCAAATACACTCACCTTACCCTGCAGGTAGTTGAGTTTATGAAAAATCGCGGGGTATCTGTAATAGCGTTAACTGATCGCCCTTCCGCTCCCATAGCACTTCATGCCGATATCACTTTAATGTCTAAGAATAGCAGTAAAACATATTCCTTCGTTTCCGCTATGACCATAATTAATGCGTTAGTTATTGCCCTGGGTCGGAAAGATACCGAGCGGACAATGCGCAGCTTAAAAGAAAAAGAAGAGATTGCCAAACAAGCAGGGATTTACATCCAAGTCAAAGAGTAGAAGGCGGAAGCATTAAGATATATCTCAAAATAGCGGTGCCGCCTAGAAAGGGGATGATAACTTTTATTAGTCAGTAATATGTTTTCACTAAATTACATGCGATTGGTATGCGATCCGTCGAGAAAGGAAGGGTGTATATGTCTTTTAAAGTGGCTGCAATTCAAATGGATATTGCTTATAAGGAGCCTGAACGCAATCACCGGCATGCCGGCGAATTGGTTGAGAAGGCAATGCAGCACAAACCCAATGTAATTGTGCTGCCTGAGACCTGGACTACCGGCTATTCCGAAAGTGTTTTTCATGAGATAACCCGCTATGCAGAGATGGAATCAGGTCCTACTATGTCGGTGCTGCGCAATTGGGCCGCAAAGTATGGTGTCTGGTTCGTCTCCGGGTCATTTCCGGAAGTTGATGGTGCCAACATCTATAATACCGTTTTTCTTATAAATCCAGAGGGTAACATTACCGGTAAATACCGAAAGATGCATTTGTACTCGGCCATGGATGAGCATATTGCTTTCACCAATGGCCACGAGATGCCGGTGTGGCCGACGGAATTAGGGACTGTGGCCATGATGACCTGCTATGATATTCGCTTTGTTGAATTGTCACGTACTTATGCAGTACGCGGAGCGGAAGTCATTTTTGTGGTATCTAATTTCCCTAATCCCAAGGTGAATCACTGGCGAACCCTGCTGCAAGCGCGGGCAATTGAAAATCAGTGTTACATTGTAGCCTGCAACAGGGTTGGGGCAGCCGAGAACAGTACCTATTTCGGGCATTCATTGGTTATCGATCCTTGGGGAGAAATTGTAGCCGAAGGCGATGACAGCGAAAATGTTGTCACCGGTATTATTGATTTGTCCCGGGTAGCCGATGTGAGAAAGAAAATACCCATGTATTCGGACCGGCAGCCCCAAAGTTATCCCCGGGATATGCTCTTATATCGAAGGTAGTCAGGCTATTAAGTGAAAGGGGGTGATATAGTGATTAGAAAAGCGATAACCGAAGAATTGGATAAGCTTAGCGGTTCATGCGGATTGGCAATTCACGATCTTGAAACAGGCGAGACTGTTTTGGTAAACGAAACTGAGGTATTTCCGTCAGCCAGTATAATCAAGCTGTTTATTCTCTGGGAACTGTTTCGCCGGGTTGATACAGGTGAGATAAATCTGTGTCAGGAGCTTATGTTACAGGAAACGGATAAGGTTGGCGGTTTTGGTATCTTAAAAGAGTTGCATACCGGTCTAAAGGTAACCTACCGGGATCTGGCGCTGTTGATGATTGTATTGAGTGACAATGTTGCAACTAATATCTTAATTGATACGCTGGGAATGGAAAATATCAATGCAACTATTCGGCAGCAAGGCTTTTTGCATACCTCGCTGCAACGAAAGATGATGGATGGAAAAGCCAAAGAGCAAGGGCTGGATAATTATACTACAGCTTATGATGTGAAGATGCTTTTGATGGGCTTAGAACAGCAAACAGCAACTTTGTCGTCTGCCAGCCGTCAGCAGTTTATCGATATTCTCAAACGGCAGCAGTGCAATAATAAGCTGCCAACGCTGTTGCCAACGGGGATTATCCTGGCGCACAAAACCGGTGATTTGCCGCAGGTGGAACATGATGCCGGGATTATGTATGTTAAGGATAAGCCTGTCGTTGTGGTTGTAATGACCAAAGACCTGGTAAATAACTTGGAAGGCGTTAAGTTCCATAACGCAATAGGTAAAATTGTATATGACTACTTTAGCAGCAGGAGGGTTCGCAGTGACGAAAAGTGATGTTATTCGTGATATCGAAGTAAAGGTGATTGAGTTACCACTCAAAAAACAATGGAAAATTGCTTTATATGCAGCAAAGACGAGGCCGCATGCCGTTGTTCGTATTCGTACAGAAAACGGGGTTGTTGGTTACGGTGAAGTTTCACCCTCGCCGGCCTTTATGGGAGAAACCGGTTATACGGCCGAACTGGCTATTAATAAGTATCTAGCTCAGGCAATACGTGGGGCCGATATTTATGATTTGGAAACCATTCATGCAAAAATGAATTCCGCAATATACGGTAATTATGCCGCAAAATCAGCGGTTGATATCGCGATACATGATTGTATCGGCAAAACGTTAGGAGTACCTGTTTATAAACTGTTAGGCGGGGCGGCCCGCAAAAGTGCGGAGTTAAGCTGGGTTGTTGGTATGCAGGATGTCGAAGGATCGATCGAAGAAGCCAAGCACTATGTTGGATTAGGTTATAAGGTTATCAAAATTAAGGTTGGTATTAGTCCGGAGCAAGATTATCGTGTGGTTAAGGGCATTCGGGAAGCATTAGGCGATGCGGTGGCACTGCGACTGGACGCCAATCAGGGTTATGATTTCCGTACAGCCGTCGAAGTATTTTCACGCATTGAACAATTCAATTTGGAAAGTATTGAACAACCGGTAAGACGCTGGGATATTGAAGGTATGAAATATGTACGCAGCCGCTTAAAAACCCCGATTATGGCTGATGAATCAGTATCTTCTCTGCATGAGGTTATGACTATTATCCGTGAACAAGCTGCTGATCTGGTAAACCTCAAGGTAGGCAAAGTGGGTGGCCTGCACATTGCCAAGAAAATTGCCGCTGCCTTAGAAATTGCCGGCATGACAGCTACCGCCGGCAGCAATCTGGAAGTTGGTATTGGTTCGGCGGCTAGTGTTCACTTTGTACTGAGCGCTGACAATCTATCGGTGCCGCATGATATGATGATTGGCGGACCATTGCATGAGTATGACCTAATTACTTCTGGATTGACGGTAACGAATGGAATGGTTAGCTGCTCAGAAGCGCCGGGCTTGGGCGTTGAAGTGGATGATACTGCTATCTTTGACAAGGCAGGCCGATAAGAGGATGTTCAATATGCAGTCTAATCATATTCGAGACGAATGGTCAGCAGTAAAATCTGCGGTACATGAGTTGC